>JAOZUQ010000116.1 GCA_029938635.1 Candidatus Aminicenantota bacterium | reverse complement strand
ATCCGAAGGATGGTGTTGACAGGTTTCCATTTGATGTCAGAAATTACAGGAGAGTCCCTACCTGTGCTCATACGATCAGAAATAGAAAAAGATGAGAGAATCAAAGACTTGAGTGACAATTACAGAACTCAACTCTTTTTTAAAAAAACAGGAAATAAAACTCCGGAAAGAGTGAAATCGATATCTGACACACTTGACTCTAATTTTCATAAGTACAGATATTTTTTATACTTTTTCTTCACTCCAACACCTGAAGATCTCAGGTGGATATCACTCCCGGAACCATTGTATTTTCTGTTCAGGATAATCAGGCCGATAAGGCTTTTAACTATGGTTCTCAGAACTAAGAACTAAAAAACTAACAACAATTTTTCAGGACTTGACAAGGAATATGAAATTGCCAATAGCCTCTTGCCCATTACCAATTCCTCTAATCCTGAATGACAAGCTCCTTATTGCCCATCGCCAAAAGCCAATAGCTATTTTTTGTAATTTTCCTTGACATCTATCCCTTGCTCGGCGACTAAATATTGTGAAAAAAAAATAGTTCAAATTCATATTATTTAAGGAGATTTCAATTACTAAAGAAAAAATAAATCCTGAATCCAAATATGTACGATCTGGAGATATATCGGTTTCGCTTAGAGGCTTGGGGGCAAATCTTTATGATCCCGACACATCCAATAAAAAATTTCTGAATCATACAGGGTTGTATGTATGGAATAGTCTTAATGGGAAAAATTCAATTAATGATATTTCTAAAAATATGATTAATGAATTTGATTCTGTTCCAAAGAATGAAGTGCTTAATGATATTGCTGAAATTGTGAATGATCTTAAAGGTATAGGATTTGTCAGAGAGGCAAAAAATGGAGAATTTACAAAGAATGAAAAATATCCTCATATTAAAGATGCCCCTGATTCATTTGATATTTCTCTAACAGGGAAATGTAATCTCCATTGTGATTATTGTTTTTATGCAAATGAGATGAACGTAAGGCCGGATCTTCCAAAAGAAGAGTGGTTCACATTTTTTGATGAACTTGGGGCTCTTTCAGTTCGGGATCTTACCCTCAGCGGAGGAGAAGTATTTGTCAGAAAAGACTTCTGGGAACTTATTGATCATATTATAGAAAACCGGATGAGATATTCGATCTTATCAAACGGGACATTGATAACTGAAGAGACCTTAAAACAATTTGAAGTCGGTAAAAGGAAATCCAGATTAAATTCTATCCAGGTGTCAATTGACGGATCTTGTGCTGAAGTACATGACAAAAGCAGAGGTGAAGGATCATTTGTAAAAGCAATTAGCGGATTGAGGCTACTTAAAGAGTCCGGATTCCAGGTTACAGTCAGAGTCACTATAAATAAGTATAATGTGGATGATCTGGAGAATGTTACAAAATTTTTACTGGAAGATATAGGCCTTCATTCTTTCGGAACAAATGATGCAATCCCAATGGGGTCCGGGTGTGACAATCAGGCTGGGATTACTTTGTCACCTGACCAACAGCTTAAAGCTATATTAAAAATGCATGAACTTGTCAAAAAATATAAAGAGAGAATAAATGCTTCTGCAGGGCCGCTTTCAAAATGGAATTCATATGGAAAGATGGAGCATATAAGATCTACAGGAGAAAAACCTAATAGTTATCAAATGGGATTTCTTACGGCATGTGGTTGTATGTATAACAAGCTCGCCGTTCATCATGATGGGATTATCTCACCCTGCAATATGTTGGCTGATCTTGAAATGGGGAGAATTAACAGAAATCCAATAAAAGAAATCTGGAGAAATCACAAGGTTTTGAAAGACCTTAAGGATCGCCGGAGTATTCCCATGAACGAAGTTCCTGATTGCAAAGGGTGTGAATGGCAGGAATTCTGCAATGGCAGTTGTCCTGCATTGCCTTATACAATTACAGGAGATTTTAACAGGGCGAATATGCATGATTGTTATAGGAAATTCTTGAATGAAACTGGACTGAAATCACCTGATGTTCCCTGGTGCAAATGATTGATTCAATGATAGATGAAAATCTGAAATTTTCTATTTCCGCAGAAGTGGCAATCGAAGATTTTAATGAAGTTTCTCTTGTTTTTTTGGCAGAGCAATTGAGGTTATTGGAGATAAACAGAACAACCAAAACGATCCTTGATCAAATGGATGGAAAAACAAGTGCTAAAGACATTATAAAAGGTATATCGGCTGAATTTAAAGAAGATAAAGATAAGATCAAGTCTGACATTTCTGAAATAATTTTAAATATGATATTTGAGGGTGTTATTTATCCTGAAGTGAAATTTATAAAGAATGGAGAATTAAATATGAGTAAGAAAACAAAATTTCTGGTTAATCCTGATGTGTCATGTAGAATTGAGGATGATGATGGGGCAATACTATTTAATCCGGATTCTGATTCTGCACAGATTGTTAATACAATCGGGCTGGATATATGGCGGGCACTAGAGAAACTTCCAAAGACTTTAGATGAAGTAGTATCGAATATTAAGGATATTTATGAGAATGCTCCGTCAGATGATGTGGAAAAAGATGTAATAAGCTTTGTAAAAGACCTGCATGCAAAAGGATTTATCGGAGAAGTAGTAGATGGATAAGAAGGGAAATGCTAGTATTAATGATAAAAACAAGAATCAGGTGATTCTCGATATCCCAGAAGGGGTTCCAGCTTTAAGTACCTATTATCTATACATGACGACCGGATGTAATCTGTTTTGTCAGCATTGCTGGATAACTCCTACTTTTGTTAAGGGAGAACCATCCCCAGGTGAATTCATTAAACTTGATAATCTTGAGAGTGCTGTCAAAGAAGGGAAAACTCTGGGTCTCAGCAGTGCAAAATTCACTGGGGGAGAACCTCTGCTCCACCCTCAATTCAGAGAAATGCTTGATTTTCTAAGTGCTGAGGAATTAAGTCTTACAATGGAAACAAATGCAACTTTGATCGATAAAGATCTGGCAAAACATATGAAAGAGAATTCAAATCTTTGGTTCATCTCAACCAGTCTGGACAGTCACAGGTCAGATTTTCATGATAATTTCAGAGGAAAAG
>JAOZUQ010000068.1 GCA_029938635.1 Candidatus Aminicenantota bacterium | reverse complement strand
TCATAAAAACGCTCCAGTTCATTTATCTTCTCATTTAATTCCTTTGTCTTTTCGGCAACCTGGATCTCCAATCCATCTTTCAGCCTGAGTATCTCCTCCTCCGCTTTCTTCTGGGATGTAATGTCCTCACCTATAGAAATTAACAAATAGTTTTTCTCATCTTTCTCTTCATAAAATCCTGTGGTCTGCCAGGAGATCATCCTTTTTTCGCCTGTTTTTGATAAGATCTGATTTGCATGGGAGTGAGAAGAAAATCCCCAGGCATCTTTCCACACTTTTTCCATTTCTTCCAGCATTTCAGATGGTAAGAAAATATGAAACCAATCTTCTCCTATAACTTCCTCTTTTTTATATCCGGTGATCTTTTCGGCTCCTTCATTGAACAATCGTATCCTATGATCTATATCAAGCCCTACAATTATTGCACTACTTGTTTCAATAATTTTCTCCGAAAAGTCCTTTTGCTTTATCAGATCATCTACAGACTTCCTGTACTTCTTCTCAACTTCAATACTATTCAGAGCAAAGCCTAAATCTTCACTAACCTCCTTGAAAAGGTTTTGTTCCGTTTCTTCATATAAAAAAGATAGTGGCACTGATACGGTAAGTATCCCATAAACTGTACTTTCATGTTTAAGGCTGATTGAAAAACCTCCGTGTTCAGCATAGTTTCTGGAAAGTGGACAATCAAGACAATCTTTTTTAGGATCTTTTATGATAACCAAATAACCTGTTTTTAAAGTTTTTTTAGCACAATCCGGTAATTCCCCTTCTTCCAGCATCTTTTTCATTGGTAAAAAGTTTTTTCCCAATCCGGATTCAGCCGAATTTAAATATTCTCCATCTTTACCCAGAAGTACGATCCATGCATTCTCATATCCGTGGTTTTTTATCAGGATTTCACATACTTCTTGAATAAGCACATCTCTGTTTTTTTCCTTGATTATAAGTTGGTTAACATTACTAATTGTACTAAGGGTAAGGTTGAGATGTATTATTTTTTCCTCAGCCTTATTATGCTCCGTAATGTCCTTGAACACACAATACGTTTATTTGAAACTGCCATCAGAGTTATAGCCGATACATCCTTCAAATGAGATGTCCAGATAATGACCGTTTTTATGAAGTATCTTAAATTGCACATCATTAACATACCCTCGTTTCTTAAATGCAGGAAAGTTCTTTTCAAAATGAGTCTTCCAGTCCGGATGAAGAAAATCCCCGAACCATTTACCAACAACCTCCTCCTTAGTATAACCAAGAGTTCTGAGCCATGAATTGTTTACATCCAAAAAGCATCCATCTGTATTTAAAGACTGGTAAGACAACGGGGCATTGTCAAAAAGCTCCCTCCATTTTTTTTCGTTTTTCTGAATTTTTTCTTCTAACTGTTTATTATCTTTTTGATCCTTGATCTTCATTTCTAAACTATTCCCTTTTTTGTGGAGCTGCCTGGGTTTTTATATATTTTTGTATTTCAATATTAAGTTTTATATGAACAGATGTTGGGGAAGAATTAATTTCATACATGTATCCATAATCTTTTTTTTAGGAATTTTTTACTTTATCACCCGTATGATTAAATATTAATATTAGTAATATAATTTTTCAACACATAAATAATAAAACCTTTATCAAGAGCAGTTTTATAATTTGAAGTAAAATTGAAAATATTTTCTTTGGATGTTATATTCAATATGATTTGAAAATGAGCAAGAATACAACTGAAGGGGATCAATTACTAAAATTTGCCGAAGATTTAAGGGAAATATATAACTCAGAAAAAAGAAAAAAAGCTGAACTTGAATCAGTACAGGATCAACTTGAAAAATATGCAAAAGCGCTGAATGAGACGATCAGGGATCTAAAGGAAGCCAATAAAAAACTAAAAGCACAGGTGGAGTTGGAGGAGAAAGAAAAACTCCTGCAGAAAAAACTTATTCATGCAAATAAAATGACATCTCTCGGGACATTGGCATCAGGGATCACACATGAAATAAATAACCCTGTAAATTATATTCAGGGTAACTCTCAGATGCTTTCGGATATCTGGATCGAAGCGGAAAAAGTTGTTTCCGGCTTTGCCGGAAAAGCAGGAAATCAAACCTTCGGAGGATTATCTATTGAGGAAATTATTGATGTTGTCCCTAAAATGCTAAAAGGAAATTTTGAGGGCTGCCTAAGGATCAGCAATATTATAAACGGCTTGAAAAATTATTCAAAGTCCGGTGAAAGTGATGATTTTAAGGAATTCGATGTTAATGAAGTAATAGAATTCTCTTCTTCCATACTAAGCAGCCAAATCAAAAAATTTACTAATAATTTTAATCTTGATCTCGGGGAAGACCTGCCGGCTGTCAGAGGAAACCCGAGACAAATTGAACAGGTAATGATAAATTTAATTCAGAATGCTCTCTTTTCTCTCCCTGAACGGTCAGCAGGAATTTTTGTTTCATCTTTGTTCGAAAAAAAATCAAATGATCTTAAGGTCGTTATAAGAGATGAAGGGACAGGGATAGACAAAAAAATATTAAATAAAATTACCGAACCTTTTTTTACAACCAGGAGAGCCGAAGGAGGCACAGGTTTGGGCCTCTATATCTCTTATTCTATAATTAAACAGCATGATGGAAGGATTGATATCGACTCTGTCAGAGAGAAAGGTACAACTATAACTATTTCAATTCCGGTAAAGGGGGAGAAGCAATAATATGGAAAATGACAATAAATTAAAGCCGCCTGTTCTAATTGTTGATGATGAAGTTCAGATCCTCATCAGTTATAACGTTATGTTAAAGAGTGCAGGGATCAAGAACACATTTACCCTTGAAGACAGCCGGGAGGTTTTACCTTTCCTTCATAAGAATGGTGCTTCGGCAATTATTCTCGATCTGACAATGCCATTTCTTTCAGGACAGGAACTGCTCGTTAAAATAAAGGAGGAATTCCCGGAGATCCCGATTATCGTTGCCACAGCAACCAATGATATTTCAACTGCTATTGAATGCATGCGGAATGGCGCAGAAAATTATCTTGTTAAACCGATCGAAAAAAACCATTTTATTTCAAGTATAAAAAGGGTATTGGAAATACGATCACTTAAAGACGAGGTCTCAAATCTCAAACATTCACTCCTGTCCGATGAGCTGAAAGACCCTTCCGCCTTTGATGGAATTGTAACAATTAACAAAAAAATGGGATCCATCTTCAAATACATTGAGGCAATAGCATTTTCACCTTTCCCGGTCCTCATATCCGGCGAAACGGGAACAGGAAAGGAAATGATCGCAAGATCTATCCATCTTGCAAATAAAAACAGTAGGAACTTTGTCGTTGTCAATGTGGCAGGACTGGATGATAATTTGTTCTCTGATACTTTATTCGGACATAAGAGAGGTGCATTTACCGGTGCCGATTCCAGCAGGGAGGGACTCATCCTTCAGGCAGAGAACGGGACACTCTTCCTGGATGAGATCGGTGACCTCAGCATGCAGTCTCAGGTTAAATTGTTGAGACTGATCCAGGAAAGAGAGTATTATCAGCTTGGTTCCGATACGCCTAAGAAGACCTCCGCAAGGGTTGTTGTTACAGCAAATGTTGATCTTAAAAAAATGGTAAAAGAGGGGAAATTCAGAAAAGATCTCTATTTCAGACTGAGTGCTCACCAGATCAAAATTCCTCCTCTTCGGGAAAGGAAAGAAGATATTCGTCCTCTGACCGATTATTTTATTGAAGAAGCTGCTGCATCCATGAAAAAAAAGATACCAACCTACCCACCAGAACTTATCACCCTTCTTTCAACATATTTTTTTAGTGGAAATATAAGAGAGCTGCAGGCATTTATTTATGATGCAGTATCAAGGCATATATCAGGTGTCTTATCGCTTCAATCCTTTAAAGATATAATCGAAGAAGGGAGAGAGAGTTCTGATCTTACTGATAATAATGAAAATAATAGAAACCTGGATATGAGTGAATTTTTCAATCAATTTCCCACATTAAAGAATGCAGAGGCTTTTCTTATTGAAAAAGCTCTTGAACAGGCAAAGGGAAACCAGGGAATTGCAGCTTCAATTCTCGGGATATCAAGACAGGCTTTGAATAAAAGATTGACAAGAAGAAAGACGGATCATTGATCCGTCTTTCCTCAAAATCTATCTATCTTCTGAAAGGGGAAGAATGATCCGGTTATTATTAGTTTTCATGAAGACTTCTCATAATATTTTCTGTAACTATTCGTAGTTTTAATTAAATTTGCAATTTCACTGACCCTGCCCGACCCTATTATGTTAGCTTCAAGCATTTCTGGGACTATATCGTTTACTTCCTTTAAACTCAGTCCGTGCAACAATAAGACTTTATCCGGATTATTCTTCTGAAAGATCTTAAGTAACCTGGTCGCATCTTCCCAGATATCCAGAATTACCTGTGAGTTGATCAGGATATAGTTTGCATGATTATTCAGGTCATTTGCTATCCTGTTAATTGTAAGTTTAGTCACATTCGGTTCTATTAATTCTATACTTATCACTTTATCTTTCATTTTCTCCACTTTACTCCTGTGCCAGGGCATATGCTTCTACCTCATGCCAGTTAATTAATCTGGGATCTTCTTCATTCAGACTGATTTTTGTCAAAAGAGACGCATAATTAAAGTTCATGAGAGAAATATTAAACAATTTCTTCTCTTCAATCCCCTTATCCAACAGACAATTAAGTGGCTGCGGTGATAGAGCCATTGTTTGTATATATTGAACAACATGGATAGATTCATGATAAAAAACATGCTCCGGCACACCAGTAACAACAGTCGGATACATTCCTAATGCCCAGCCACGAGCAGTACCCCTGTAAGATTCAATGGCCTCAAAAGCAATCATACCGTTCCGGAAACTGACACTTTCAGACCATTTCAATACATTTACAAGTCCAATTATATCTCTTGGAGAAATTTGAATATTAAATAATGTTTTATTCTTGCCTGCAAGAGGAGTTGCGATCTGGATACGAGCTGGCCCGATCGTATAGCCAAGATAAGAAAAAGGATTATCCCCTCTCGCAGTGTTTTCAGTTACTGAAGCAGCAATATTAGCAAGGATCACACCTTCTGTAACATGCCCTTGTCCAATCATTCGCTTAGCCTCATAAAACCCATAACCGGAAACAGAACCCCAGAACAACATCTTCCCGGCACTTTTCAGATTTTTTACTTTTCCCTGAATGATTCCCCGTAGAAGGGTCCCGACTCCCTGCCCGATAACATTAATTGCTTTTATAGCAGTTTCTGATGAAGCATGAATACTCTTAGGTGAAAAAGTGAAAAGTGTGAAAATAAAAATGAATAAGATTATACTGTTTAAAATTCTTGATCTCATTGTTGCTCCCCGCTGTTTTGTGTTCCCAGCTTCTTGTATTAATTTCATACAAGTGAGGAGCATATGACATTCCACTGAATGCCAAAATCTGCATATGGCCTATATTATAAGGTTTTTGGTACTTTCTCTAAATGTTAAAAATATTTCATGGTTGCGACAAAAATTGATTTATGACAAAAGTGGAGACTTGTAATGTCTACAGGGAATAAAACATCACCGAATCTGCAAGTATAATTTTAGACGTGGAAATCGATCTCGGGAATTAATTAAAAAGTATTACATCTAAGAGAAAATACTTTTACTCCTGTTCAACAATACTCTGAATTAACTTTCTAAACTTATCCGGAGGATCGATAAGCATAATTCCAATTGAACTTAATCCGGAAAAAGAATCCCTGTCCCTGATCCACCTTACTATCCCTTTCAGTTTAAAAGATTTTCCCTGGATCTTAATGTTAATATCAACTTCGGGATCTTCTGGAATTTCATTTGATCCCAATAACATTCCACCCTCTGAAATATCAATCAGTAAAGCCATTTTATTATTTATCTGGACAAAAGTCTGTTTACTTATCCTTGTATGTGCCCTTCTCTCAGAAGTATTGTTAGAATCAATATCTTTTCCTGTATTATCCTTAACATCTGAAGAAAATAAATGTCCGCATTTAGGACACTTAGTCTGCTTCCCTGATAATTTAATGCCTGAATTATTATCCCTGTTTACACTCATCTTAATTCTCCATTTTTCCCTATATCACTTCAGGAATTCGCATATCTTAACTCATTTCAAAAGATAAGGGCCTTTTTCTTCTCAAAATCATATGTCCGTTGATTGTAATATCTCTTTTCATTTTTTTTTTCAAGTCTTGTTTCATACTTTATTAAAATGTTGACAAATTATTAATATTGATACATTTGTCTCACCTCTATACAAAACCTTGAGAATCGCTGGATTTCTATTTCTCCTTCATTATTGGCTCTCTCCAAGCTTTATGCAGTTCTGGAAAATTCTATGCTGTTTTATTGCAATGAATTCAGGCTTGAAAATCATAACACAAGGGGGTTAATAAAAATGTATGGAACAAAAATTTTAATGCTATTAATAATAAGCCTGATCTTTTTTGGAACCCATTTAAATGCTTTTGAAAAGATCATCATGAATGAAGCATATGACCTGCAAACTGAAAACTTAACGAATGACCTGATGGAGTTAAAAAATTATTTTACACAGGAACTTGATAAAAGTACTTCTTATTGTCTTAGCTGTCATGATGGTATAACCGCAACAGATACTCACATGACCCCGGGATTCAGAGAACCGGGAGTGGCGAAAGGTATTGGGCTTTCGCATCCGGTTGATATTGATTATGAACAGGTTTATATAAAAAAAATGAGGGCCTATCACCATCCCGGATCACTTGACCCGAGACTCAAACTTGAGAACAGCAAAATAACCTGCATGACATGCCATGATGAAAACTCAATTCTTAAGAACCATCTTGTTATGGAAAATACCAGAAGCAGACTCTGTCTCTCCTGTCACAATCTCTAAATATATTTTCCATCTGAAAAAATTTCAGACTAAGTATCACCCTTTTTTCTTCATTTCAGCTTTCAGTTTTTCATTCTCATCACACAATTCCTTCATCCTCAATTCCCTATCTACAGTTGCTTTAAAAAACCTTTCGAGATCATCCGCTCTCTCTTTTAGTTTTTTAGTTTTTTCAGCGACTTTAATATTCAATTCATCATTAAGTATTGATAGTTCCTTTTCAGAATTCTTCCGTTTAATGATCTCGTCTCCTAATTTTAATACTGTATGTTCCAGCTTTTTGATTAGTCGTTCACTATACAGACTAGGGATATCTTCCTCTTTTTCACAAACCTTCTTTGACGCAACGAAGGTGCCATTCCTATATTCACCAAAGAGATTTTCCAATAGCTTTTTAAAAAAAATCAGCTCCTGCGGCTTTGTAATATATTTGTCAGCTCCCAGGTTCAAACCAAACTTCTTATCTTGCTCGTCAGTGTAGGTGCCAGTGTAAAAAACAAATGGGATATCACTTAACTCATTATCACTTTTGATCTCTTGGCAAAACTTGAAACCATCCATTACAGGCATCAGAACATCGGAAATGATCAGATCGGGTTTGTTCGACCGGACTATTTCCAGTGCTTCTTTACCGTTCTCAGCTTCCTCTATATTATGTCCCATACTCTCAACCATCCTGCGCAGTAAGAGCCTGTGCTCTTCAATATCGTCCACTATCAGTACTGAATACTTTTTTTCCATATCTGTTCTATCTCCTTTATTATTGTAAAAGGATCTAAAGGTTTTTCAATATAGCCGGCAAAACCCTCTTTTAAATACTGCTCCCTGTCTCCTACCATAGCATATGAAGTAACAGCAATTATAGGAACGGCCTCAATGTCATTGCACTCTTTCAACTTCCTGGTTGTTTCCAGACCATCCATGCCCGGAAGTTTGATATCAATCAGGATAAGATCAGGTTTTTTCTCTAGAGCAAGCCTTATCCCTTCCTCACCTGTTTCTGCTTCAATAGTTTCATATCCGGCTTTATTCAAAAACTTTGTAATTAACCTCATGTTATTTTTATTGTCTTCTATTACCAACACCTTTTTCATACTAAACCTCCCTGTTTAAAGGAATACTTAAAGTAAAAACGCTCCCCTTTCCATATACACTTTTTACACTTATGCTGCCCTGGAAAACACTGCTCATAATTTTTTGACTGAGATAAAGTCCGAGGCCTGTGCCGGAAGTTTTTGTCTCCATCGGTGAATCAAGACGGACGAAGGACTTAAATAGTTTTGGTAAATCTTCTTTTTTTATACCTATCCCTGTATCCTTAACAGCTATCTTCAGTACACTTGAATTTTTCACAACTTCCAACTCGACAACCCCTTTTTCAGTAAACTTTACAGCATTGCTCATCAGGTTAAGGATGCATTGAAATAGTCTTCTTTTATCGGTAACCATAATAAACCCTGCCGGGAATTTCTTTTTGATCTTAATATCTTTCTTTTCTGCATCTTTGGAAACAGTGGATAAAACTTCTTCAATAACGTCATCAAATTTCACACTTTCGAAATGGGAATCCAGTTTACCTGATTCGATCTTCGAAATATCAATAACATCATTTATCAGGTTGAGAAGGTGTTTAGATGAATTATAAATAATATCAAGATCACTCATGGCTTCTTCATCTATATTTCCAGATAGCCCCTGAAGAAGTAAACCGGTAAACCCTATGATTGAATTCAACGGAGTTCTAAGCTCGTGGCTCATACTGGCAATGAATATTGATTTCATTTTGTCCAGTTCCTGAAGTTTGAGATTTGCTTTGGATAATTCTTTCGATTGTTTTTCTAATTTTATCTCAGTACTCTTCAGATCGGTTATATCCTCGATCACAAGTATTGTACCGTTCAGGATAGATCGCCCCTTTACTAACATGAATCTTTTATTTATCTTAAGGGGCGGCAGATTGAATTTCTTCCTCCCTTTTCTCATGTTTTTTTCAATAGTAGTTTTGAGCAAGGGAATCTTTTCTGTCAGATCCAGTATATTTTTCCCGATAGCCTTGTTTACTGACATTTTCATTCCAAGATGCTCAATTACAAAAGAATTGGTAAGGATAATTTCACCTTCCAGATCAAAAGCAACGATCCCGTATGGTGCATTACCTATGATGGAAACCAGAAATTCCTTTACTTCAAAAAGAGCTTTTTCCTGATCTCTATCAATAACACCCATTGTTTTTCACCTTTTCCTCTTTGCTACAAGAACCGTTGCATCTCCATATTGCTGATGATAATTCTTCATGATGAAATCCGCAATATGCTGGGCGCTCCTCTCTAGCGGCAGACTCTCCTCTGTAAAGCGGGGTTTAATTCCATCGGAGCACATAACGATCGTGGTCTTGCGACCGCATCGGAATTTCTGCAATCTCAGATCGGGGAATCTGGTATCTCCTACAATCCCTTTATGGTTCCGAAGAATTATCTTATTTTGATTATCATAAACATGAATAGAAGTATCTCCCACGCCTAAATATTCCAGGGAGCGTGGTTTTAGAAGCAGTATCCCGGCCACACAACTTCTAATAAGTAAATTATCAAAAGTTTTCCTTATATCTATATGGCATTTGTTTAGAATTGTGATCAGATCAGATCTAAAATTCTTTTTGATGATCTTCTTTACAAAATCTGCAACTTCATAGGCATGTAATCCATTGCCGGTGCCGTCGATAACAGCGAGGAGTACTTTATCCCCTTCAAACTCTTTAATAACAAATGCATCACCATTGAACATATAGCGCTCATCATTTAAAGAAAGTATTCCATATTCGATCTCTTCTTCGGGTAGAGGCAGATACTTCTTCATAATAACCCTGGTGCCCGATCCGGGTTTTGAACGGATAACAAAGTCATCCATTGCCCGTTGAGCAGCATTCAGGCCTATACCAAGACTTGAAACTAAACTCGAATATCCTTCCTCCATCACTTTTTTCAAGTTTCGGATGCCTGGTCCTGAATCCTGCACAGAAAATACCAGCCCTTTTTTGTTACCTGACAGTCGTATGGAAAAAGTGCCATTCACAGCGTGTTTTACAGTATTCCCCGCGATCTCCGATACCGCAAGAGCAACCCGGGCACATTCAGTTTTATCAAAACCCAAATCGGAAGCAATAACAGAAGCCAAATCTCTTGCTTCTACTACACTTTTTTCATTTTCAATTTTAACAGGTTCAAAAAGATCATCTTTTATGTTCTCTTTTACTTTGTTAGATTCAGACATGAAACGATCCTTATACATTTTTTTTCTCAGATATAAATCTAATTAAGAATATCCCTCAAGATCACCTGTTTCCACATTATTATAACAAGTTTTTATAGAGAAAGTCTGTACAGTTCTTTCGTAAATTTTACTTTTTTATAGGGATAAGTTCTAATCCCTGCATCTTAAACACTAATTTGATTGCAGATTTAAGGTCTCTTGTTATTTCGAATCCTTTAATATTAATTCCGGAAGAAGCCATAACCTGAGCGACCGAAGGTATGATCCCGCAATAAAGAGTTTTTACTCCGACAAAATTGAAAATTTCGCCCAATTTTATCAGATGTGATGCCACCGCAGAATCAATAATATCAACATTGCCAAGATCAATTATTACGATCTCAATTCCGGTAGCTCTCAGCATATCAAGGATCTTGTCGGAAACCACTTTCGCTCTGTCAGAGTCCAGAGTGCCGAAAAAGCCTGCATAAAGACAATTATCGGTGATCTCATTCACAACAATTGGAATTTCACCTCCGATCTTTTTACGGCTGATAGCCACTTTTGCCTCCGGAAGAGTTTTTTTTATAACCATTTTTTATCCCCTTTACTTTTTATTATACTCACATTGTTCGTAATAATATAAACCAAATGTACTTCTATAATATTGTTTTAAATTTAATTTTTCAACAAAATTTTCGGGAATTACTTTAAAGAGTAAATTGGGATTTTTTTTGGGTGAATTGAGAAAAGAAATGGCTCCTCGGGTAGGATTTGAACCTACAACCTAGTGATTAACAGTCACCCGCTCTGCCGTTGAGCCACCGAGGAACATTTCTGAAATATTAATATCAAAATTTGCTGTATTTGTCAATGATTTTAATTTAATCTCACTTGACAAAAAATGGCTTTTCCATTATTCTTTCAAATC
>JAOZUQ010000027.1:19752-35638 GCA_029938635.1 Candidatus Aminicenantota bacterium | reverse complement strand
AAATGAAAAGACGAGTTTACACTATTGACATTTACCTTCTAATGGATGACCCCTTCACAAATCCTCTATTAATTAATTATAGATACTTTTTTTACTTTATTTTTCTCAATGTGTTAAGAGCCATTTCGGCCATCTTTGTCTGAAATTCAGCAAACTCATCAGGTGAATGTTTAACCTTTAAAAATTCTGCAGTTTCACTGAAGATTTTATTCTCAGTTTCTAAAATATCCCGGAGAAATCCACTTCCATCCTTGTTTACAAGTTTTGAAATATTCAAATAGTTTTTCTTAAATCCCTCTGAGAAAGGGTGGATAATTTTCTTTATCCTCAATGATTCTTCACAGATCGGAGCGGTTTTCCCCATATGTAATTGAACAGGGGATGACTTTGCCTCAACCCATACCGGGACTGCTATCGATGTTATCGGTTCACCCAGAACTACCCATAATGTAGCAATAGAATTCAGATCACCTTTCTTTTTGCCTGTTATTATAACAGCAGCAGCAGTGCTGGGACGGTTAATACAATTCTTTGAATGTATCCAGAGCGGGCTGGTTGAGGGCTGTGCTTTCAGATCAATCAGCGAAGGGTGCTTTACAAGAGGATTCCCTATATCACGTGAAATTTTCTGAAAAATAGATTGATGATCAATTTTCTGCATTGGGATTTCCGAAAACAACTTGGTTGCCTGCTCAAATCTCAGATAGCCTGCCCCTTCGTCCTTCTCTCCACTTCTTGCAAAGTTTGTTACTACAAAGTATTTTTTTTCAGAAACTGAAGTGTCATACCGTTTATACCCATTATTATGGACCTCAAACAGAGTTGAGCCCCCTTCCCCATCTATAACACTAAAAGTTGACCAGCTTCCAAGTGATTTCCCGAGATTTTTTTTTATATATTTTTCAAAATCATCCACAGTGCTGCAAGTTCGTAAGGCATCTGACATTATCTGCCCCTCAAGATCGTGAACTTCTTTCTCAACCTTCGGGAGGTTATATGCAACTGTATTAGTGATCGCAAAGCCTTCCCCATTCAAACCGGCATAAACAAATCTTCCCGATGTTTCTGTCGAGTTAACAATTGCAACAAAACTATTCGGACTTTCTTTTATATAAATAATTTTGTTAGAAAGATAACCGGTATCTCTGTTTTTCCATAATATCGGGGCCCCATTTCGTGAAGCCGAGCCACTGATAACAGCAGTTGTACACCCGTTTATGTCAAGGGGAATTAAAATAAACAAATTAATTAGTATCAATAAAAGAGAAAATTTTCCTGATTTCATTATTTATCTCCTTTTTCTCATGAAGAATAATACTATCATATTTTCAGGATTTTCCTACGTTGATATTAATTTAATATTCAACTAGACTTTCCCATTACGTAGTTATTTTAATTTCTGGAGGATTAATGAAAAGGAACACAATTATTACATTGATTTTTTCATTCATATTAAGTTCATCTGTGTATGGAGAAAAAGCAGATTTTAAAACTGCAGAAAAATTTGCACCTGAAAATCTCAAGAAATTAGTCGGGACAAGGAATGTAAAACCTCAATGGGTTCCGGATTCTGACAATTTCATATATGAATTCAAAAAAAATGATATCACCGAATACTATTTCGTTGATCCTTTAAAAAAGAAAAAGCAGATACTCTTCAACAAAAGAAAACTTACAAAACAGATATCAAAAATCACCGGAGATGAATATGACCCTTCAACTTTGGAATTTAGAGAAACTACTTTTAATAAAAGATCCGGTATATTCAGATTCACATTTAATAAAAAAAAGTACTCATACAATATCAGAAAAAACCGGCTTCAGTTATCAACTGAGAAGAAATTTGAAAACAGAAAAATATACAAGAAATCTCCGGACGGGAATTGGGTAATATTTACAAAGAACCATAATTTATTTCTGAAAAATTTAAAACTGCCGGGCTCTGATTCTGAGCAGTTAACCAATGATGGTGAGAAATGGTTCAGCTATTCAGAAAAGGAGGGCGAGGATAGCATTGGAGAAATTTCAGGAACAATTGCCGAGTGGTTCCCGGATTCGCAAAAGATGTACATCCTCAGAAAGGATAAAAGAAAAGTTAAAGATCTTTTCCTAGTTCACTCTACTGCAGTTCCCCGCCCTACTCTTGAATCTTATAAATATGCTATGGCAGGAGACAAGCATCTTCCCGAATTCAACATGATTGTAATAGATATCAGTTCTGGCAAAGCAGTAAAAATAAATACAGATAAATGGGAGGATCAACAGATAGGGAGTGAAGGAACAGCGGGTATATTTCCCGGTAAAGATTCATCATCCCTCTATTTCACAAGGAGTTCAAGAGACTGGAAAGATGTCGAACTTTGTAAAGCTGATACTTTGACAGGAATCGTCAAAGTTTTAATAAAAGAGAGGTCGGAACCTTATTGGAGTGCAGACTTTCAACAATTCCATCTTGCAGGAGATGACGGGAAATTTATATGGTGGTCGGAGAAGAGCGGGAGAGGACATCTCTACCTTCATGATAGAAATGGAAAAGAACTGAACAATATAACCGGAGGAAATTACACAGTCACAAATATAATGAATGTTGATAATCAGGAGAATCAGATTGTATTTTCCGCTTGTGGAATGGATAAGGAAGAGAACCCTTATTACAGGAAATATTACAAAATAGGATTTGACGGGGACTGTCTTAAAGAGCTGACACCGGAAAACGGCACCCACACAATTCATATGTCAGCTTCACTAAAATACTATGTTGACACATATTCAACTATTGAAGACCCTGACATTTCTGTCCTTAAGGACATTGATGGAAATATCATTTTAAAAATAGAAGAACTTGATACAACAAAACTCAGGTCATCAGGATGGAGGCCTCCGGTAAGAATTAAGGTGAAGGCGGCAGACAATAAAACAGATCTCTATGGAGTTATGTGGAAACCTTTCAAGATGGAGAAAGGGAGAAAATATCCGGTCATTTCGTATGTCTATCCCGGCCCTCAGGGAGAGCCGGTCCCTAAAACTTTTTTTCAGGTAAGAAATAAACGGGTCAGCAATATTCCACTTGCCCAATTGGGATTTGTTGTTATTACGGTCGGTCAGCGGGGAGGAAGTCCCCTCAGATCGAGAGAATATCATAATTATGGATATGGGAATGCCAGAGACTACCCGCTTGCAGATAATAAATATGCAATAGAACAATTAGCGGACAGGTATGATTTTATCGATATTAACAGAGTGGGAATATACGGGAGGTCCGGCGGTGGATTCATGGCAGCTGCAGCTATTCTTGTGTATCCCGGTTTTTATAAAACGGCTGTTTCATCCTGCGGAAATCATGATAACAATATTTATGATTATGCCTGGGGAGAGATCCACTACGGCCTCGAAGAAAAGATAACAACAAATATTGAGATTGCAGGAAATCTGAAAGGACACTTGCTGCTTATCCATGGAGAAATTGATAATAACGTCCATCCTGCAAATACACTTCGTCTTGCAAATGAACTGATCAGGAAAGGTAAAAGATTCGATATGATGATATTCCCGGGGAAACGCCATGCATATGACGAGTACACTTCATATCTTGAAAGGATGATGTGGTATTATTTTGCCGAACATCTGATGGGCGACACGAGAGATAATATAGATATATTCGGGATCAAATAAATTTATTCTGAATTATCATCAGGGAGAAAAATATTCAAACCATTCTTTAATAGTGAGACCCTGAACTCATTTACATCTTCAATAATTTCACCATCAATTGCTACATCAATTTTCTGGTGGCAAGTTACATGAAACTCACCGGATCTTAATATCTCAAATTCAGGACGTTTTAAATGTTTATGCCTCATAACAGACAAAGCAAGGCCAACCGTATTCGTAAGGGACCGGGTATTAATAATTGCACAATCAATAATATTATCATAGGGAGATGCATCCGGGCTGAGCTTCAGATTGCGTGAGTAAAGTGGTGTGTTCTGAAATACAAGAATAGTAACATCCCTCTCGATCTTCCTGTTTTCCCATTCGATTATTACTTTTATCGGTACTTTGTTTTCAGAAAACGAACCCCTGACACCTTTTATGAATCCGGATATCTCCATTGCAGGTTTTATCTTTGTGATCATTATTCCTTTTTCTTTCCAGTTTTCAACGAATTTATTAACAGTTGTTCCGAGTCCGATACCCAGTGACCCGAGAAAATAATACATCTTTCCATCTGGTTGAGTTTCGACCTTCCCCACATCAATTTTATGAGTTAACCCCTTTTTAATACCTCTTAAAAGGTGGTCAACATCATCCATTCCAATTCCTCTGACAATATCATTGATAGAACCGGTCCCGATCATCCCGAAGTTTATATCATCACGATTATTGCTCCGGAGTATTTCCTCTGCAACAAATGTGAAAGTTGTATCTCCACCGGCAGCAACTATATCCCTCTTCTCTCCTGCAGCTTTTGAAGCCATATCTTTCAGATCTTTTTCTGAATCTGTCACATAGAGTTCATATGGGATATTCCACTTTTCAAATTTCTTTTCTATTCTTCCCTTTCTTTTTATGGCCCTGCCTCCGGCAGATGAAGGGTTAAAAAGAATCAGGATTTTTCTCATATAAAAATTATATCAGATAAAACTATTTTACCTAAATTCTTTATTCAATTTTTTAATATATTATAAAGATTATTAAGAACTTCACTTTCTACATTATAAGTGAATGAAACTGAGTTTTTCTCATTTTTTTCTTTCTCAAAATCGATCAATGCAAGTTTATTTAAAATATTATCTGTCTTCTCAACACTTTCAAATTCAAATATGAAATGATCTGAAAAGATCGATACATTAATCGTTCCGGCTTCAGCTGCAATAAGCTTTACCTTTGCTACATAGAATATTTTTGATATATCATCACCCAAATCACCATATCTGCTTAACAGATCTTCATTGAGCAATTCGATCTCATTAAGATCTTTTGCATTAATGATCTTTGAATAAAAATCTATTCTGTCAGAACTTCTGGATATATAGTCACTCTCAATAGAATATCTGAAATGAACCATAACCTCTCCATTCCACTCCTTCCCTTTTTCTCCTTTTAAATCTTCCACTTCCTGTTTTAACATGGAATTGTAGTAGTCAAAACCGAGAGCCTCTATGTGTCCATGCTGCTTATTGCCAAGCAGAGATCCTGCTCCCCTCAATTTCAGATCATATTCAGCAAGTTTAAAACCTGACCCCACATCGGAGTGATCCCTTATCCCCTCAAGCCTTAACCTCGCTTTTTCAGTGATCACTTCACTGCCTGTCAGAAAGTATGCATATGCCTGCTGCTCGCCCCTTCCGATACGCCCTCTAAGCTGATATAACTGGGTCAGGCCAAACCTCTCTGCATCGATCACTATAAGTGTATTAACTTTAGATATATCTATCCCGTTTTCGATAATAGTTGTTGATAACAATACCGAATATTTACCGTTAATGAAATCAAGCAGGTTCTTTTCAATTAGTTCATTTTTCATCTGAGCATGCATTACTGCTATTTTTATATCCGGCAGCCATTTGTTCAGAAGTTCCTTGAATGAGAATATCTTTGCCACCGAATTGTAAATTATGTAAATACCTCCATCTCTCTGAATTTCCTTAAGGATCGCCGATATTATTATTTTCCTGGAAAATGATCCGATATAGTTCCTTATCTTCATTCTCCCCCTGGGAGGAGTTCTGATGGTAGAAATATCCTGAAGTCCAGCCATTGAAAGTGATAATGTCCTCGGGATCGGTGTAGCAGATAGAACCAGAACATCTACATTTTCTCTCCCCTGTTTCAATTTTTCCTTTTGAAAAACGCCAAATCTCTGCTCTTCATCAATTATAAATAGTCCGAGATTTTTATACTCTGCCTTATTAGAGAGTATTGAATGTGTCCCTATCAAAATATCAATGTTTCCATTTTCGAGATCCTTGAAAATCTGCCTCTGTTTAACAGCAGGAACCATCCTTGATAACATTTGAATGTTAACCGGAAGCCCTTCAAATCTCTTTAAGAATGTCCTGAAATGCTGCATCGCAAGGATTGTAGTCGGACACAAAACCGCCACCTGCCTCCCACTGCTTACAACTCTTAGAGCAGCCCTTATTGCAACTTCTGTTTTTCCGAAACTTACATCACCGCATACGAGCCTCTCCATTGGAAAAGTTCTTTCAAGATCGGCCATAACTTCTTTTATAGCTGTAATCTGATCCGGAGTTTCAACAAATGAAAAAGTGTTTTTCAAATGATATTCCATATCGCTATCACCTTCGTGTGAAAAACCTTTTACCGAACGCCTCAGAGCGTACAGGTCAAGTAATCCTTTTGCGAATTGAATTATACTTTTTCTTGCACGTGTCTTTTTCTGACTCCAACTCTTTCCGCCAATCCTGTCAAGTTTTCCGGGTTCACCTTTAAATGCAAAATATTTTTTAAGTACATTTGCTTCTGAAACAGGCACATAAAGAAGTTCATTATTAAGATATTCTGTTTTTATGAATTCCTGCCGGGAATTACCAAATTCAAGTAATTGAAGTCCCCGAAACAACCCTATACCATGCTTTTCGTGTACTATATAATCTCCGGGTTCAAGGGTTTTCAACAAGCTTTCACTTTCAATTTCATCAATTTCCCCGATATAGTCCCTGAAAATAAATTTTCGATCCGTTAAGAAATATGAAGAGGTTGACACATTTGCGAAAGAGTGTGGAATAATAAAATCTTTGGATTTTAATCTAACACCGCCGGCCTGAAGATTCTCCTTCAGATTAAAACTTTTTGTGAATAGAAATATGGTTGAATCAAATGATGTCCTCTTCAGTTTTTCCAGGTCGCCTGTATTAAACTCTCTCAAGTTTTTTTTAAGCTTCCTTATCTCGGGTTTTAATGTCACTTCATCCGTACCGCCAGAGATATTTAGAAAAGGAAGGCCCTGGGGTATTTTATCAAATAATTTATCGGGCCCGGGAATCTCAGATCCGGGATTTAGTTTGAATATTTTTCGGAAATTTTCCCTGCTATCCTCCGCACTTTTTTCCACTGATAACTTATCATCATAAATTAATTTGGGATTTTTCAATATACCTGTTAAAGGTTTGGTTCTTTGTCCTGAAAGCAGATCTTTAAGCCTCATTTCCTTTCCAAACAAACCGTATAAAGGAATGTCTGTGAATTCCGTCTGACAAACAGATCTTCTTGTATTACGGTCAAATAATGTGATCGATTCCACAACATCACCAAAAAACTCGATCCTTACCGGGTGTTCAGTTCCGCTAGGAAAAAGGTCCAGAATACCTCCCCGCTTTTGAAACTCTCCCGGTTCATCAACATAGTTTGAGTGCGAATATCCCATATCATGCAATTTCTCTATCATGACATCTCTTCTTATCTTATCCTTAACCCTAATAGAATAGATCAGATTTCCGATGGTATTCGGATCTTCAAATCCAATCGATGCTGATAAAATAGTTGCAATTATGATCACTGGTTCTTTCTTCAGTTTCAGTTTAAAAAAATTGAACTTCTCAATATGAAAATCCGAATAGATCAGGTTATTCACATAGGGATCTCCAAAAGGAAGCGGAAAGATAATTATATCCCTTTCAGAACCGGCAAGATTCAGCCAGAGCCTGAGTTTTGATCTTATCTCCAGCAGGTTTGAATTTTCCGGGAGAAGCCAGAGGATATCGCCATCCCACTCAAGGCTGACCCCTGCAGTTATCAGGCCGGAGAGATCACGATCAATATTCAGGAGTTCAGAATTCTTATTTGAAGAAAACTTTTTCCTCAGTACTTTAGAGAATATCCCATCAGTTATTTTCATTTTTAAATCATTCAATTCCAAAACTATTCAATCACTATAACTTTGAAAACAGCTTCATTATACTTTATAATAGAAGAGGATGGAAAAGATAATAATTGTCGAAGACAACCCTTCAATGCTTGAAATGCTCAATAATATAATTTCTGAGAAAGGATATATTACAGGAACAGCTCCGGATGTTTCTACAGCACTACTCCTATTGAAAAAAGAAAATTATGATCTTATAATCTCCGACCTTCAACTTCCCGACATGGATGGCTTAACTTTTTTTAAAAAGATAAAAAATTTCGGTATCCCTTTTATAATCCTGACAGCATTCGGATCTATCGAACTTGCAGTAGAATCCATAAAAGCAGGTGCCTTCGATTTTGTTTCAAAGCCGGTAGATCCTGACTACCTTTTTATTGTCATTGAAAAAGCAATAGAATCAACAAGAATTCTCAGAGAGAATATTATACTTAAGAGTGTGCTGCGAAGAGAGTCCGATAAATATACTATAATTGGTAAAAGCAAATCTTTATCAGATTCAATAGAGAAACTTCAGCAGGTTTCCCCTACAAGTACTCCGGTATTGCTATTAGGAGAAAGTGGAACAGGAAAAGAACTTTTTGCCAGAGCCATACATGATCTCAGTCCAAGGAAACATAATCCTTTCATAGCAATTAATTCTGCCTCCATTCCGGAAACACTTCTGGAAAATGAATTATTCGGACATGAAAAGGGTTCATTCACTGATGCTCACCTGAGGCATACCGGGAAACTGGAATTATCTCAGGGGGGAACATTCTTTCTTGATGAGATCGGTGATCTGCCTGCCAGCCTTCAGGGAAAGCTCCTCAGAGTTATTGAAGAAAAGAAAGTAACACGACTGGGGAGTAATAAAGAGATATCTCTGGATATAAGATTTATATTTGCAACTAATGTAGATCTGGATGAAGCAGTAAAGAATGGTGAATTCCGAAAAGATCTATATTACCGGTTAAGTATTTTCCCGGTACACATCCCACCCTTAAGGGAACGAAAAGGAGACATTCCACTACTTGCAGAGTACTTTGTAAAAAGATTTTCGAGAGAGATGAGAAAAGGGGATATCATGATCTCCGTAAACGCATTGAAAAAATTGGATAAATATAGTTGGCCTGGGAATGTACGTGAACTTCAGAATGCAATTGAGAGAGGACTGATAACATTAAAAGGCAATACTCTGGATACAGAGGATATAATTCTGCCTAAAGAGGACCTGTCACTACCGGATAGAATGCCCGGTTCTTCAGGACTTAAAAATTTATCATCCAACATTGTAAGCGGGCTGGAAAAGAAGAGGATTGAGGAGACCCTTGACGAGACGGGATTTAACAGAAAGAAAACAGCTGAAGCTTTAAAGATAAGTTATAGAACTCTCCTATACAAAATGAAGAAATATGGGATCAGGTCAGAAAATTAAATTCTTTTTTATTTTAAAAGCAGCCAAGATGCTTATATACTCCATTATGTTCACCTGCCGTAAAAAAATCTCAGGTGAAGAAAAAATTGAAATACTTAGAAATGGAGGAAAACCAATTATATATATATTCTGGCACAGGCATATTTTCTATAACATTTTCAAATTCAGGGGAACAAATGCCAGGCCGCTGATCTCATTTTCAACAGATGGTGAGATAGTGTCACGTATAGCAGAAGAGTTCGGGATGAATCCGATAAGGGGCTCTTCTTCCCATGGAGGAGCCAGAGCTTTTCTTAGCATGATCAATGCAATAAAGAAAGAAAATTCAGAGATCATGATAACTGCAGACGGACCGAAAGGCCCTGTAAGAGAAATTAAAGATGGCACTATTCATATTGCCAGAAAAACCGGTGCTGCGATCGTACCGGTAAGCTGGTATGCTTCCAAAGTCAAAATTTTTGACAAAAGCTGGGATAAATTCATCCTTCCAATGCCTTTCGGGAGGATTAATTTTTCTTTCGGAGATCCTGTATATATACCTCCGGGAATTTTAAAAAGTGAGTATTCAGAATATAAAAACATGTTGAAACTAAAACTGGACAGCCTTGAAGAAGAGATTATATCTCGAATCAAAGAATCATAAATTTAAAAGGAGTGACAAGACCATAATGGGACCAAAAAAGAAAATAAGAAGAATCGGTGTTTTAACAGGAGGAGGAGACTGCCCGGGGCTCAATGCAGTAATAAGAGCAGTAACAGCTCATTCAATTTTAAATCATAAGATAGAAGTGTTCGGGATCCGGGATGGATATTCCGGACTTATTAATAAAAAACTGAAGAAACTGAGCCTGGAAGATGTTTCCGGTATACTTCCCAGAGGAGGTACTATCCTGGGAACTTCTAATCGTGATAACCCTTTCAAATACCCTGCGGATACATCTGAAATTGAAAAAAAATATATAGATGTATCGAAAAGAGTGATCAAAACCGTTGAATATAATGAATTAGATGCAGTAATAACAATCGGAGGAGATGGAACTCAGGCAATTGCGAACCGGTTATATGAAGAATGTTCTATCCCCGTTGTCGGAATTCCAAAAACAATAGATAATGACCTGGGGGGAACAGATGTAACATTCGGATTTGATACAGCACTGACCATTGCAACAAATTCAATTGATAAGATCCATTCAACTGCTGAATCTCATCACAGAATAATGGTGATCGAAGTGATGGGCAGATATGCAGGATGGATCGCCCTTCACGCTGGTATTGCAGGAGGCGGGGACGTGATACTTATCCCGGAACTACCTTTCACAATCGAAAAGATCGGAGAAAAGATCAATGAAAGACTGTCAAGAGGGAAAAGATTCTCCCTGATAGTTGTAGCGGAAGGAGCTAAGATAAAAGGGGAAGATGTAGTTGCTGCAAGGAGAGTATCTGATCCTAACGATCCTTTGAGGCTGGGTGGAATATCAACTGTTGTTGGAAATAAAATTGAAGATCTCACAGGGATAGAATCAAGGTATACAATACTTGGACATGTCCAGAGAGGAGGAAGCCCTACGGCTTTTGACAGAATTCTTGCAACCCGTTTCGGTTTCCATTCGGTTGAGGCTGTTGTCAGAGGGGAATTTGGATATATGGTGGGGCTGAAAGGGAAAGATATTAAAACGACTCCAATAAAGGAAGCAATTGCAGAACCGCGAAGGGTTAAACCTGATTCAGATCTCATAAAAACAGCAAGATCGGTCGGAACAAGTTTTGGTACATAAAAATATAATAAAAAATCTACAATATCGTTATTTTTATTGATAATTTTTTTATATTTCTTTATTATTTATTTATTGGAGGTGCAGTAATGGCTGATTATAAACAATTAGGAAACTATGTTCTTTTCGAAGAGATTAATCCGGATTCAATTGGAAAAAATTTCAGGGCCGGAGAACTTGAGAACAGAAAAATTAAAAATCATTTAATTTTATCGGAAGTACACCCGTTGCTTTATTCAAATCCGAAAATTTGGAAAAGGGTCACCCTTCTTCTTGAAGGTATTAAAAAATCAAACATAACCGGCTTGTACTCTCCAGACAAGATCCTCACAATGGGTGAAAAGCAAATGTTGATCTTCCCGTATAAGGAGTTTGTAAGTTTCGATTCCGTACTTGAAGATTCAACTGCAAAGGGAATGCCGATCAACTTTGACCTTGCATTCTCAATTGCCACAGCAATCTCTGATCTTCTTGATATTGGTTCTTCCATAGTGATCAGCGGCCAGAAATCATTTCATGGTTTTCTTACCCCGGACAACATCCTTATTGATTTTGAAGGAAAAATATATTTGAAAAATTATGGGATATTCCCTTATCTTGACAAAGAAGAGGAAATCTTCAAGGGTATGGAGAAACAATACGGTTCATGGTTAACACCTGAGTTCTTCCGAAGAGAAAAGATCGTTCCCCAGTCTGATGTTTATCATCTTGGATATTTAATGTTTAAGATGCTTACCGGACAATATTTTTCCTATAATCCGGGTGAAGATTTTGATGCTAAGCTTGCAAATATAAGCTTTTCACAACATATTCATGAAAGTAACAAGGATTTTATAAGCGGACTTCAGGAGTTCTTTAAAAAGACTCTTAATCCTGATCCATCATTAAGATTTGCCAGTGGCAAAGAATTTAAGGAATTCATTTCAAAAACTTTCAATATTGATGAACTGTCCTCCGTAACATTCAATCTTGCATATTTTATGGATTCACTCTATTCGAAAGAGAGATCTGAAAGTCAAGCCAGAGTAGAAAGTGAAAAGCTTTTTACACCGGCTGAAGTTAGCACAGCAAGCCAGGGCTCCGGAAAAGTTGATCATGAGCTGGTTGAAACTATCCTTTCCGGTCTTGAGGAGCGTGAGAAAGGAGGAAAGCCCAAACTGTTTATGCTAATTGCTTCTATTATCATAGTTGCGATTGCAATTGGGGCATATTTCTTTGTTCAATCTAATAAATCTAAACAGGACAAACTAATAAAAGCACAGATCCAGCTTAGAATGGAACAGGAACAAAGAGAACAGGATCTTCTTGATCAGTTGAAAGCGGTTGAAGACAGAGCTGCTCAGACGGAAGAAGAGAAGAAACTGCAGGAAGAGGAAAAATTAAAACTGCAAAGTCAGATTGATGATGTGCAAAAAGAGAAGGAAAGATTAAAGAAACAAGAGGAAGAAAAGAAGAAAAAAGCTGAAGAAGATAAAAAGAAAAAAGCTGAAGAAGAAGCTGCAGCATTAAAACTTAAGGAAGATGCCAAGCTAAAAAAAGCAGAAGATGAGAGAAAGAAAAAAGAAGAAATTGAGAGAAAGAAAGCAGCTGAAGAAGCTTTAAAACCTAAAAGGGGAGAACTCCTCCCAATTACTGAGGTAGATAAGAAACCAGTTAAAATCTCAGGTAAAAAAATGGCATTTCCTCCTTCCATAAGAAGCCGATATGCAGGAAACAGGTTTGAAGCCAGTGTAATGTGCCTGATAGATGAGAATGGGATAATTAAAAGTTCAAGAGTTTTGAGTAATATCCCAAAGGACATTAAAAAATCGATAGAAAAAAGTATTATGAAATGGAAATTCAGCCCGGCAATGAAAAGAGGTGTTCAGGTAAGTGTCTGGAACCAGGTAGTTCTAAAAATTTCGATCTGATTGCATAATATATAGTAATTTTAACTAAAGTACTTGAAATGACCTCAATTTTGGGGTAAATTATCCTATGAAAAGTTATTATATTCTCGCAATAAATCCTGGCTCTACATCCACCAAGATAGGGATATTCAAAAATACAAAAATGATCCTGTCTGAGAATATACCACATTCAGTTTCCGAGCTGTCATCCTTCAACTCTATAATGGATCAGAAAGAATTCAGAACAGGGATAGTTATCGATTTTCTGAACAAATGTGAAGTGCCGGTTTCAAAACTTAATGCAATTGTCGGGAGAGGCGGTATGCTCACTCCAATGAAATCTGGAACATATAGAGTTAATAACGAAATGATAGACTTTCTTATAAATAATCTACTTGAACATGCTTCAAGTCTGGGTGCAATACTAGCTGACAATATTGCAAGGAGAATCGGAGTAAAAGCTTTTATTGTGGACCCTGTTGTTGTTGATGAGATGGATGAAATTGCCAAAATAACCGGTATCCCTGAAATAAAAAGGATCAGTATATTTCATGCTCTTAATCAAAAAGCTGCTGCCCGTGAAGCTGCAAAAAGGATCAAAAAAAAATATAGAGAATGTAATTTTATTGTTGCTCACCTCGGTGGAGGAATTACAATAGGAATACATAAAAAAGGATCCGTTGTAGATGTGAATAATGGCCTTAATGGAGATGGCTCTTTCTCTCCGGAAAGAACTGGGTCGATACCTACATGGAGCCTTATTGAATGGGCTACCACGGGTTTATATTCACTTCCGGAATTGAAAAAAAAAATTACCGGAAATGGTGGTATCGTTGCGCATCTCGGCACCAATAATATGAGAGAAGTAAAAGATATGATAACTAAAGGAAATAAAAAAGCTAAAGATATTTATAATGCTCTTGGTTACAATATTTCCAAAGGTATTGGATCACTTGCACCGGTTGTACAAGGGAAGATTGATGCTGTTGTAATTACCGGAGGACTTGCCTTCGACAAAGATCTGATGGCAATGATCAGGAATCGTGTAAAATTTATTGCGCCGGTCATAATATTACCTGGTGAGGATGAATTGGCAGCATTATCAAATGGGGGCCTCAGAGTCCTCAGAGGTGAAGAAAAACCAAAGATATGGAAAAACAAGGAGAAACACAATGGAGCAAATTAAATCTTTAGAACAACTTGAACTACTTGTTAAGGAACAGAAAACACCAAAAATGGCAGTCGCTTTTGCTCAGGATAATGATACATTGCTTGCTGTTCACCGGGCTGTTAGTGAAAAGATAATAGATGCAATTCTTGTAGGTGAGGAAAATTTAATCATCGAGAAATGTAAAAAACTTAACATTCCCACTGAAATGTTTGAAATTGTAAATGAACCTAATGAGAAGAAGAGTGGTGATGTTTCAGTAAAATTAATTGTTGACGGGAAAGCAGATATCCTGATGAAAGGATTGATATCTACTCCATATTTTTTGAAATCAATTCTTAACAAAGAGTATAATCTTGTAAAGAAAGGTGTTGTGTTGTCACATACAGCATTAATTGATATTGCTACTTATGATAAATTATTAATAGTCTCAGATGTTGCAATGATCCCATACCCGGACATCAGTCAGAAAATTCAAATGATCAACTACAACATTAAGATAGCTGAGAAATTGAATGTTTTCAATCCTAAGGTAGCATTGATCTCTGCAAATGAGAAAGTTTCTGAAAAAATGCAGTCTACGATAGATGCAGCTGTAATATCAAAGATGGGAGACAGAAAACAGATAAAGGGAGCTGTCATTGACGGACCACTTGCTATTGACGTTGCTTTATCAAAAAAAGCCTGTGATATAAAAGGTTTAGTATCTCCTATCGAAGGTTATGCGGATGTACTTATTTTCCCGAATATTGATACAGGAAATGTTTTTTATAAGACAACAACAATATTGGGTGGAGCAAAACTTGCAGGTGTTGTAACAGGGACTCCATTCCCGACAGTTCTTGTTTCCAGAGCAGATGATGATGATTCAAAGTATTATTCAATTGTCCTGGCAGCTGCACTTGTATAAGGATAACAAATTGAAAATTTTAATCATTGCAGTGATTGCAATTGCATCAATAAGTATTCTCTTTATCTCAAGTCTATCTGCAGATGATCATAATACTCCTGAAAGTATTTTTGATTTTACCATGAACGATATTGATGGGAATCCGGTTAAACTGGAAGTTTTTAAAGGTAAAGTAATTCTTCTTGTTAATGTTGCAAGTAAATGTGGCTATACTCCTCAATATAAAGGATTACAAAAAATATATTCAAAATACAAAAACAAAAATTTTGTAATCCTGGGATTCCCGGCAAATAATTTTCTTTGGCAGGAGCCGGGATCTAACGCCAGGATCAAGTCCTTTTGTTCACTGAAGTATGGAGTTGAATTTCCAATGTTCTCAAAAATCTCAGTTAAGGGCAGAAAACAGCATCCTTTATACAAGTTCCTGACTTCAAAATTGTCCAACCCTCTCTTTCCCGGAAAGATCAGATGGAATTTCGAAAAATTTGTATTCAACACAAATGGCAAGCTGGTAGGTAGATTTCATCCGAAAATAAAACCTGAAGATAAAAGAATCATTGAACTTCTGGAAAAAGAAATAACTAATGGATCCGAAACTTTATAGATAACCCGAAAGGTCCAGAACTTTAGGAGGATTCGTCTGTTTCCAAAAATATTTAGGAACTGAATTTAAAGAACTTTCTGCAGAATTGTTATCAGGATAAATACCGAAAAGCACAAGGAAGCACTGCCGGTTACCTCTATTAATATTTAATATGAAGAATTTTTCAGAATTGTTTGACTTCTTATAGGCATTCATAACAGACCCCTTCATACAGTCCATCTCCAGCAGGATAGAGAAC
>JAOZUQ010000027.1:0-19742 GCA_029938635.1 Candidatus Aminicenantota bacterium | reverse complement strand
GTTGTGACAATATTTTCTTTTTCCATAAGATACCGGATTCTGCTAATTTTCCCTGATGGAACTTGTCAAACGGATCGGCAACCGGTTTTATTTTGTTAATAGTTTCCGGTTTCTTTTTTACGATTTTCTTTTTTGATAAAGAGTCCTTTCCCACTTCTTTTTTTATTGACTTCACTTTCTTATCAGGAATTTTCTGATCAGGTACAGGAAGATTATCCTTTTTCTCTTCAGGTCTGATTTTCTTTTCTGAAATTTCAGTAACTTCAGAATTATTTCCGAGTCCCGGAATAAGCCTGGCTCTGTCTTCAGGTGATAAAACAATAAATATAAAACCTGCAATAATAAAAATTAATAATATTAATATAAGTATAATGTTGATAAGCTTACCTTTCTTTTTACTTTCCTCAGTTTTTATTTCATCAAGTAATTGATCGGATAAAGAGATTTCCTTCTTTTCAGGAATAATATCCTCTTCCTTAGTAAATACTAAATCCGGATCAGATTTTTCATCTATCTCTACTATTTCAGATGGGATCACACTCTCAACATCATCCGGTTCATCAAGGTTTATTTTTTCTATATCCTTACTGATCTCATCTTCATTAAATAAACCTGAATTACCATGCTCATCTTTATCTGATATTAATATCGATTCACCCTGAGATTCATGCAAAGTATCTGATTTTTCTATAAGCAGTCCTCCGGTAATGAAGAAATAAATGGTTTTTAAAATTTCCTCTTTTGCCATTCCGGGAAAGTTCAGTGAGATCATCTCAATACTGAGATCTCCAAGGAATTTATCAAACAACTCTAACTCTTCTTTGGAAAGATCGAATTTTTCTATGAGATCCTCATCTTTTGTCTTCTCCAACTCTTCCTGAAGAGAACCGATCCGGGTCCATACAAATCCCATATCAAGTTTGTTTTTAATAAAATTATAAATATAATCCTTTAAATTGATCTCAAGACTTATATAAGTTTCAGCTGGTACATCTTTAGAAAAATAGTAAACGCCGTCACTCCATTTCAAAATACTGGTTAATATCTTATCTAACTGATCTTTTGAATATCCAACAAACTCTTCGAAAGAAAGAATTCCTTTTTCCACAAGAGATTTCCCGAGATCAACCAAATTTTCAGATTCACTCTTCAGCAGGCTTATTGTTTGCGCATCTACTTTGTTTTCTGAAACGAGAATATTCTCGAGCATGTCCACATCAGAGTTGGAAACAGCCCAGACAAGCTTCCCCTTTCTCAGATATAATTCCTTTAATATTTCTTCCCTTTTCAGATAAAGTACACCGGTCAACTCTTCAGCAAACCCTTTAAGAAGAAGTTCTGCAGCAGATATTTCCTTTAAAGTCCCCTGTTCAATCATATTATTTCATTTCCTTTATTATAAATTATTTATATCAATAAATAATAAATAATTCAAGTCACACAGTGAGTTGTGTCATGATTGAGTCTTTTTATCAGTCCTGCTTATAAGTATTCCTGATATGATGAAGATCAGTCCTGTAAGTGACGAAAACAATATCTTTTCTCCAAGTACATAATGTATAAAAATAAGGGAAAGGAAAGGAGCAAGGTAGATCAATATTGAAACTTTTGCAGTCGTCACTGAATATTTTAAAGCTTTCAGCCAAAAAAGAAATGTCAGTCCCATTTCAAAGAATCCAATGTAGAGAGATCCGTAAAATGCTTTTATCGGTATTTTCCCGATCTTCAGAAAAATGGAGCAATATATTATTGCAAATATAAGGCCTGCAAAAAAATTAATCAAAAGCAAAATAACCGGGTCCTTCTTACTTTTTGTATTTAATATCCAGTAGAGGGACCATACAACAGAACTGAGTAGTGCAAATATTACACCCAGTGGTTCTTTGATATTTACAAAAGAAAAATTCCCACCTGTTGATAATATTACAACTCCAAAAAAACTAACGATCACACCAGCTATTGCCTTAATTCCTATCTTCTGTTTCAAAAGCGGTATTGACATCAGAACTATTACTACTCCCCATATTTGATTAAGAGGTTGAGCGATCTGAGCCGGAAGCACAGCGTATGCTCTGAAAATGAGGAAATAATAAAGGAATGGATTCAGAAATCCAAGAAGTGCCGCTGAAATAATATCTTTTTTTGTAAGATCTAACACTAATCTCCATTTCTTTTCAACACTGACTACCAGGGAGAGTGCAATAAATGAAAAAAAAACCGAGAGTAGCAGCAATTCAGAGTATCCTGTATACTTTAAAGTTAATTTAAAAGCGGTCGCAACAGTAGACCAGAGCAATACTGCAATAGATGCATATATATATGCTTTCTTCTGATCTTTTTCTTTTAACATGAGTAATTTATTGTATTCAAAATTCCATTTTTTATCAAATCGTTCCGGGCTTGACATTCTTGAAAATTAAATTTAGAATTGATTTTTAAAGCAGAATTCAAGGGAAGAGGGAACATCAACCCCACAGCCCCCGCTGCCGTGACCGGGTCTCATTCTTGAGAAAAGGTTTCAGATGAAGATGCCACTCTCCAAAGGAGGGGAAGGCAATCTGAAATCCCGGGAGTCGGAAGACCTATTCTGTTTTAATATCTCTTTACCACGGAGGGTGGTTGAAGAGAAAAATTTTTCCCTCCAAAAATTTACAGGAGGATCATTATGATCACAAAGTTGTTACCCCTACTAATCATTGTATTAGTCTCTTTCCCGGTATATGCGAAAGAGAAAGAAGCAGATTCAACCAATCCTCAGGTAACCGAGATTATTGAGGTTATCGGGAATGTCACTCAAAGCAGGTCGGTTCAGAGTGTAAGTGTGATCGACAAGGAAAAAATGAGAAAATTCAGATTAAACAATCTGAAATCCTTCATTTCTACAACACCTGGAGTCCTTACACTATCCAGCGGTAAGTTCGGACAAGCCTCATCAACTTATATAAGAGGTTCAAATTCAACCCAGGTTCTCTATCTTATTGACGGCATAAAAGTTAGAGATGTATCAAATATCGGTGGTGTAAGCCTTGCAACTATATCTCCATTTCTTGTTAATAAAATTGAGATAGTCAGAGGACCACTGAGCAGTCTCTATGGATCAGATGCTATGGGAGGAGTCATAAGTATTAATTCAAGAACAGAGAACGGAATTCGATTTGAAACATCTCTGGGAAGTCACGGATCATATCTTGGAAATGTCTCGTGGGCGAAGGAAATAAATGGTTTTAAAATCTCCGTTGCCTCAGCAAATCAAGTCTATTCTGATAATATCAGGAATGATAAATTCAAAAATAACGGTTTCAAAGCAAGAATTGATTATCAGAAATATGAAGGGTTCCAAACCGGTTTCAGATTCTTTGGTAATATCACTGATTCAGGCATCCCGTTCAATGTGAATGTACCATCTCCTCATAGAAAGTACAGGCAATTCAACTATGTTGCGGCTATCCCTTTTGAATTTAAATTTAATAATTCAACACGACTGAAAATCAATCTTTCATATAATCGGAACAATTATAAGTTTGAAGATGAAGAGGATATATGGAACCCTTATTTTAAAAATACTTCGGATAACAAAGAGATTGAAGCTGTTTTTAAAACTAAAATCCTTAAAAGATTATTTTTTAGTGGAGGAATAGATTACTCTTCACAAAAAATATTTACAGAAAATAATTTTGGTATAACCATTGATAATGTTAGATCTGATTATTTTTCATCATACGTGCTTCTGAATTACGAATTGGGAGATTTGTATCTGACCGGTTCTGTCCGCTATGACAAATATAAAGATGTTGATTCGAATATTTCACCACAGATTGGATTCTCATATCTCTTTAGTGAAAAACTAAAACTAAGGGGATCATATTCTGAAAGCTTTAAAGCGCCTCTTCCTGTTCATCAAATAAATCCATGGGGAGCATCAAATTTTGATCTGAAGCCTGAGAGTGGTAAATCATTTGAAATTGGATTGGATTTATTCTCAAAACGATTAGCGGCAGGAATAACATATTTCAGTACAGAATATTCCAATCTTATTGATTGGGTAACAATTGATTTCACAACCTGGACCGGACAATATCAGAATATTAGCAGTGCTGATATTAAAGGTGTTGAATTGGAATTTTCATACTCACTATTAAAAAACCTGATTCTAAATCTATCTCATACTTACCTTGACAGTGAAAATCAAAACACAGGTGAGCCTCTCCCCCGCAGGCCTGAGAATACTACTGCTTTCTCATTCATATATTCAGGGAAAACATTCTCATTAGCAGGCCAGTTCAGATATGTTGGTAGTAGAATTGATTTTGACTATTCAAGTTTTCCTCCTCAGATCGAAAATCGGTCATTCAACACCTATGATATTACAACTACTTTTCCATTAAACAGATCGATCTCACTTTTTTTTAAAATGACAAATATTCTAAATAAGGAATATCAGGAGTTTTTCGGATATATTGCCCCTGGGAGAAGACTTGAAGCCGGTATCACTTACAATAATTAAATGAAACTACGAGAGATCTCCCTTGCTTTAATAGTAATTATTCTATTATCGGCAAGTATTTATTCAGAAAGGGTGATCTCTCTCTCTCCTGCGATAACAGAAATATTATTTGAACTTGGTTTCGGAGAATTGATTGTAGGGAATACAAAGTTCTGCAATTTTCCTCCTCAATCAAATTCCATAAAAAAAATTGGGGGTTATCTGGATATTAATATGGAGATGATCATTGATCTGCAGCCTGATGTGATATTCCACTATCCCGAACACTCTTTAAGAATAAAGAAACTGAAAGAAGTCACAAGACTGGTCCGGGTAGAGCATAAAAACATCATGGATATGCTCAACTCTATAAAAACAATCAGTCTTGAACTCAAAAGTGAACCCGCAGGAGATGCATTGATCCATCGTATAAAAAAGAACCTTAATGCGATCAGAAATAGAAAAAAAAATGGTGAAACAAAAAAAGTGCTGATAGTGATCGGCAGAGACCCCGGTCAGTTAAGGAATATCACTATTATCGGAAATGGAGATTTTTTGAATGAAGTTCTTAGTATATCCGATGGCGAAAATGCTTACAATGGAAAAATATCCTATCCATCTGTGTCGATAGAGTCCATAATTAAGATGGATCCTGATATGATAATTGAATTTTCCTTTCTTGAACAAGCTCCATCCAGAGATTTCATGATCTCTTTATGGAAAAAGTTCCCACTGATTCGTGCTGTCAGGCTCGGGAATATTCATATAATAAGAGATGATTATTGGGTCAGGCCGGGACCCAGGATTACAAGGATCGCAGAATCATTGTATGAAATGCTTCATCCGGAATGAATAATCAAACATCATCAAGAAGTGAAATTGTATATTTGATCCTTTTTTTCCAGTATTTTGTATATTTTTCCCGTCGGACAACACCTCTCCCGTTTGGAGAATGGATAAAGTATTTTTTACTTATGAAAATGCCGGAATGCCATTGATTCCTTTTGATTTTAAAGACCAGTATATCACCCTGTTTTGCATGTTTTAACTTGATTCTGGTTTTTATCCTGCCCTGTTTCTTTGCAGTTCTGGGAATGTCCACTCCAAAGGAGTCATATAAATAATTAACAAATCCTGAGCAGTCAAATCCATCTATGTCTGATCCGCCATAATGGTAAGGTATTCCTCTCAGAGATTCAGCAAGAGCAACAATTTTACCTCTTAGATTCCATACTTTTTCGGGTTCACTTCTAAATGAACAAGAGTAAAATAGAAGGATTAGGAACAATATTAATATTGTCTTAACCCTGATAAAGATCGGTGGATGTTTCATTTAATCATTAATGCGAAAGGGGGGACTCGAACCCCCACACCTCTCGGCACCAGATCCTAAGTCTGGCGCGTCTGCCAATTCCGCCACTTTCGCATTTTTAGCAAAATATCATTTAAACAGGGAAGTGTCAATACAGATATATGACTCCCTGTTTAAATATCTTATTTTGAATCAATTTTGAAGAGAGCATTATCAACTACTTTATCTATAATTACTTTCTTCATGGTTATATCAACAAGCTTCTTATCTTTTATAAACACTTCGGTCTTGAATGGAAATGAAATTCCGTTTTGTTTTTTAAATTGAGATAGATATGTCCGTCCAAGCCCTTTTTGCCCTCCGATATTATTTATCTTCTCTTTGATCTCAATTCTGCCGGTTTTTTTATTTATAAAAAACTTAACCCATTTATCTTCTTTATTAGTGATATAGACAACATCGTATATTATTCCCTTTATCTTCTCTTCCTTAAGATATTGGAAGTTATACTTTGTTCTGAAATGAAAAATGTCATAAAAACCACCGAAGCCGGATTCTTCAATCTCCTCTTCTGTCAGTTCCTTCCTCTGTCCCATCTGGGTCTGGTATCCTTTTTTACCATTAATAACCCTTTTCATCATCATCCCCATAACTTTGGTCTCACTATAGACCTTATCAGGGTAGACAACCGTAGTGGTCTGATCAAGAGTGAAAGAACGCTGTCCCACTGTTACATTTACTACAGATTCTTTAACAGCAGTCCTGATATTTCTATATCCGGAATAATTATCAGCTAAAGCCTTGAAAAGAACATCTTTCCCCTTCTTTAGAGAAGCAGGTGTTGCTTCAGGTATTTTTTCCTTTACAGGCGGTGGTTTAATTGAAATATCCACATCGGTGATTTTTCCCAGTTTTGACAGATCTTCAGTTATATTCTTACGTGTTCCCACAATGAGGGTTACCATCTTTTCGGGAACCAGATACTTTTGAGCAGTATAAAGAACATCCTCTGCTGTAACTATTTTTATCTGATTTACAAGATCATCATATTTCTTTTTATCCAGCCCGTAAAACTCTTTTCTGATCTGATCATTTAATACCTTTCCTGAAGAACTGAATTTAAACACATAGGAATTAAGGAAATAATCCTTTGCTTCATTAAGTTCTTTTTCAGTAACTTTTTCAGCCCTTATTATCTTTATTTCATCAAAGATGGCATTAACTGCAGTAACAGTAGATTCCGACTTTGTAAAAGTAGTAAATGAAACAGCTCCGGGATAAAGGAACTTAGAATTTATTCCGCCACCAACCCCGTATGTCAGTCCCATCTTTACTCTCAATCTTTGCATTAGTCTTGAATTGAAACCCTGGGAAAATATTGAGTTAAATACAAGAATCTTCGCCTTTTCATCAATATTCTCTTTATATCCAAGATGCCCGACAACTATCTGACTCTGGGTTTGATTAGCCTTTTCAGCAAAATAGACCTTAAACTTATGAGCCGGGGATTTAGCAACCGGATAAGAAGGTACCATCGCATTTCCCTTCATATTGCCCAGATGTTTCTCAAGAACCGGATTAAGTTCATCTATCTTAAACGGGCCTGTTACTCCGATCATCATATTTGAGGGTTTATAAAACCGTTCATAGAATTTTCTTACATCATTCAGACTTATGTTTTCAAGATCCTCGTACTCCAACTGAGCAGCAAAAGGCGATTTGGAACCATATACAAGCTTCCCGAACTCTCTACTCCTTATAGAAGCAGGATCATCATTACTTCTGGATATGGAGCTTAGGAACTGAGTTTTGATCTCTTCAAATTTGTCCTTATCAAATGCAGGTGATACCAGCATTTTAGAAAGGATATCCAATGCCTGCTCAAAATTCATTTTCAGTGATGAAATGGAAATAGTGAAATAATCCAGTGAACTCCCAAATGAAATTGAGATACCATTCATGTCGAGGATCCTATCGATCTCCTCTCCCTTCATATCTGATGTACCGCCAATTCTCAACAATTGTGCCGTGATTGAGGCAAGGCCTGTTTTCCCTGGAAGGTCATAAACATCGCCACCCTTTAAATAAGCTGTAAAGTTGACAATCGGGAATTTTGAATCTTCGATCAATCTTACTTTTATCCCGTTTTCAAGTTCTCCTGTGAGAACCACAGGTTTTTTTATCTCATTAAGTGGGGGATATTTTATCTTTTCAAGCTTCCTACTCTTCCCATATATTCCGCTGCCATATAAAAATATTGTGAGAACTAATATTATAAGAGTAAATTTTCTCATTTCTTTTCCCCCTTTTTCTCGATCTTAATAACAACCCTGTTTGAAAGTATGAAATATTTTTCAGCAAGCTTCTTAAGGTCATCAGCAGTCACTTTCTCTATTTTCTGGAGATATGTGAATGCATTCTCCCATGACCCGGTTAGAACCTCATTTGAGAGGAGAGAGGATAACAAGCCTCTGTTAGATGTCATTTGCTTAATCAGGGCTACTTTCATTCTAACCTTTGCAGATTTCAATTCTTCTTCAGTTACCTTCTCAGTTTTTAATTTTTCTAATCCGTCCCCTATAATCTTTTCAAGCTCTTCAGTAGTATGTCCCATATTCGGAAGAGAAAAAATAATATATAGTGAAGGATATTTATTACCAGGGTACCCTGCCATCGACCCGACAAAGAGGGCGGCTTTGTCGTCAGTTACCATTTTTTTATAAAGTCTTGAGCTCCTGCCATTTGTCATAATATAATCAAGGACACTGAATTTAACAAAATCATCATGAATAATTGATGGACAATGGAAACCGGAAATAAACCATGGTTGAGAATCCTCGTAAATTGTCATTCTTTTCTCACCGAGTTGAGGCGGCTCCACAGTTGTATTAAGTCCTACTTTTTTTCCGGATGGGATCTTTGAAAAATACTTTTCCGCAAGTTTTTTCAGTTGTTCCGGATATACATCCCCCGTAACTCCGATTATCATATTCCCTGCGGTATAAAAATTCCGGAAATATTGTTTAACATCATTACGGGTAATATTATTGATATTACTCATAGGCCCTATCGTACCCGTTTTATAGGGGTGATCCTTAAAAGCAAGAGCAAGAAGCTCTTCGATCATCTTTCCCACAGGTTGATTATCCACTACTACCCTTCGTTCTTCCTTTATTACTTCCCTCTCTTTATAAAACTCTCTGAACACCGGATTAGAAAATCTCCCCGACTCGAGATAGGCCCAAAGTTCAATCTTATTTGATGGAAGACTGTAGAAATATACAGTCGAATCAGCACTGGTTCCTGCATTTAATCCGACACCCCCATTCTTCTTCAAAATAGAATCAAATTCATTGGAGACCACATATTTCTGGGCTTCTTTTCTGAGTGTTTCAAAATTTTTTTCTAACTCTTTAATTCTTCGCTTATCGGGATCAAGAGAATTTTTTTCACTTCTGATCAATTCAAATAATTGATCCATTTTATTTAAAATTTCTCTCTCTTTTTTGTAATTATTAGTTCCTACTTCTGATGTTCCTTTAAAAGCCAGATGTTCAAGAAAATGGGAAATGCCGTATATCCCGATCCATTCATCACTTCCACCAACGTTTGCATAAGTGACAAAGCTTGCGATCGGAACCGAATGATCCTCAAGAAGGATAAATTTCAAACCATTCGATAGGGTGAATTCGGAAACCCTGTCTTTTACACTGTCAAAGTTGAATTCTGAACCTGTTAAAATGAAGGCCAGAAAGATCAAACTTAACGATATTAATAACTTTTTCATATTACCTCCGAGGTTAATGATTTTATCACAAAGACCCGGTAATTCACACAATAAAAAAAGGGTTAGCCGGGCATTTTTACAGAAAGGTGTCTGTCTCCTTTGTTACAACTTTTGGTTCTGATCATTCAATGGATTGCTTTACATATTGACATATTATCCGAACTAAATTCCAAAAACTCCGAAGTAATCATTTTTTGTTGACAAAAAAGGAAATAGATACTATTATGTTTATAGCTACATTGTAGCTACAAAAGGAGAAACAAGAAAAATGAGTAATGATGTTGTCCGGTCAAGAATTGATTCGGTAGTTAAGGAGAAGGCAAAACTGATCTTTAGCCAGATGGGAATTACGCTTAGTGATGGAATTAGACTTTTTCTTCATCAGGTTATTGCTGAAAATGCACTCCCTTTTTCGGTAAAAGTACCGAATAAGAAAACCATAGAAGCAATGGAAGCCACCCGCAAGGGAGAAACTGAGTCCGTAACTCTCGATGAGATTGCTGAAAATTGGAAAGCCAATGAATGAGAGAGACAAGGCAAACCTCACAATTTAAAAAAGATCTGAAGAAACTGGCCAAGTCAGGGAAGTTCAATCTAAATGAGCTGTTAGAGATCATTACAGATCTTATAGAAGATAAATCCTTACCTGAGAGATTTCAGGATCATCCCCTGTCAGGGAAATGGAAAGATCATAGGGATTGCCATATCCGGCCTGATTGGATTTTAATTTACAAACTGGAACCAGGGAAGCTAATTCTTGTAAGAAGTGGAACCCACTCAGAGTTGTTTAAATAGAAAATTTCCAGTTTTAACCTGTTGGGTATTGTTGAATTTTCGATTGAGCATCGGGTTATTTCTTAAGAGACCGGGTTGAGTTCAGAATTGCTATAAGAGCTACCCCCATATCTCCGAAAACAGCTTCCCACATCGTTGCAACTCCAAATCCTCCGCCTATTATAAATGCCGATTTTACTAAAAGAGCAAAGACAATATTCTGCCTGATGATACTTCGAGTTTTCAAAGCGATTTTGATAGCTGATGATACTTTTAACAATGAGTCGTTCATCAGTACTACATCTGCTGTTTCGATTGCTGCATCAGAACCCATTCCCCCCATTGCAATTCCTACATCTGCCCTTGCAAGTACAGGTGCATCGTTTATCCCGTCTCCAACAAATGCCAGTTTTTCTTTCGGACTCAATTCAGAAAGCAGACCCTCAAGATGTGAAACCTTATCTTCCGGAAGCAGTTCAGATCTGTATGAATCAAGTCCCAGCTGACCTGCAATAAATGAAGCGGAAGAGTCATTATCACCTGTAAGCATTACAATATTGTCCACTCCAAGCTCTCTCAACTCGGAAATCGCATTTGCAGAGTCGTCTTTCAAGGAATCTGATATAGTTATATATCCGGCATATCTACCATCTATTGCAACATGAACAACTGTACTGTCCACATTACAAATAGTGTGAGGTATCTTCTCAATATGCATAAGTCTGTCATTCCCGGCCATTACTTTTTTTCCCCTTACTACAGCTTTTATCCCATGACCGGATATTTCTTTTATCCCTTTAGCCATTTCAGGGAGTATTATTTTTCCGTACGCTTTAATTATTGATATTGCAATAGGATGATCGGATTGAGATTCAGCATAGGCAGCATATTCAAGCAACTCTTCCTGAGAGAATCCGTTTTTCACAAAAACTTCCGAAACCCTGAATTCACCTTTAGTCAAGGTTCCTGTTTTGTCAAATACAATTGTCTTTACTTCTGTCAGTGTATCAAGAAAATCTGATCCTTTGATCAGTATTCCCTGTTTTGATGCACCCCCTATTCCTCCGAAATATCCGAGAGGAATGCTTATGACCAGTGCACAGGGGCATGAGACAACAAGGATGACCAGAGCTCGGTAGACCCAATCTGACAGTAGTTCTCCGGGGAATAGAAGAGGAGGAGCAAATGCTACAACAGCAGATATAAAAACAATAACAGGCGTATAGTATTTTGCAAATTTTGTTATGAATCTTTCAGTTTTTGCCTTCTTTGAAGTTGCATTTTCAACAAGATCAAGTATCTTCGATATTGAAGATTCTCCGAAATGTTTTGTAACACGGATTGTGATAACACCGGATTTGTTAATCATTCCGGCAAGAGCGATTTCACCCGGAACGATTTCTCTGGGCACCGATTCTCCTGTCAGTGCGGAAGTATCGAGAAATGTAGATCCTTCAATAACTTCTCCGTCCAAAGGTATCTTTTCTCCGGGTTTTACTAACACAAGTTGTCCCGGGCTTATATCTTCAGGTGATACGATTTCGATCTTCCCGTTGGTTTTGAGGTTTGCTTTATCGGGCCTGACCTCGAGAAGAGACCTTATTGATCTTCTTGAGCGATTCACGGCCAGATCCTGAAAAAATTCACCTATGTTGTAAAAAACCATCACAGCAACAGCTTCCGGCATTTCATTGATTGCCAGAGCACCTATCGTTGCTATTGACATAAGAAAATTTTCATCAAACACTTTTCCTTTTAGAATATTTCTAAAGGCATTTCTCAGTATTTTCCATCCGCTCAAAAAATATGCGGAAAGGAATACTCCGTATTCCGCTATCGACCATGGAGTTGATCTTAACTCTTTTTTAAAAATGATTCCGAAAGCAAGTAGTGTAAGCACTATTATTATCTTTGTAATACTTCCGGTTATTCCGGAAGTTTCTTCAACTATCTGCAAATCTTCCTTATCCAAGATTTCCACTCCGGGTTCAATCTTCTTTACCGCTGTTTTTACCTTTTCAAGATTGTCTGTGTCTATATAGATCATGGATGATGCCATGTTTATCCAGATATCTTTTACAAAATCAAACTTTTTAAGGTTGGTTTCTATCTTGCCAGCACACGAGGCACAGTCAACGTTTCTTATTTTATATTTTTTCATACACACTGCTCCTGATCACTTATTATCTCTTATGTTTATTCAGGGGGAATTGAAAATTCTTCGTCAAATAGCATTTACACTGCTTCATCACCCCTCTCGCCGGTCTGGATACGGATAGCATCTTCAATGTTTGAAATATAGATTTTCCCATCACCTCTCAGTCCAGTATGGGCGGTTTTTTGAATAACAGAAACGATTTCTTCCAATTTGTCGTCAGTGCAAACTATTTCAATTTTCACCTGGGGTATATAATCTACCAGATCATCAACGATTCGATGCGGGGCATCTTTTGCTTTCCCTCGCCCAAAACCTCGGACATCGGTTACGTTCATTCCTGCGAGACCTTCAACCATATGTAACGCCAATGTCACCTTTGATAACTTATGGGGTTTAATATAAGCCTTTATTTGCTTCATGATTGACCTCCTCTTTTTTTTTTCGATCAGTGATTATGGATTGAAACTGAAACCAAAAATCTCTGATCAATTTAATTCGTCTGTATTTCATTTTTCATGTCAGTGGCAAACCATTTATAAATTGCCGGAACAACCAGCAGTGTTAATAGAGTAGATGTGAACAATCCTCCGATGACTACAGTAGCCAATGGTCTTTGAACTTCACTACCCACACCCGTAGCTAACAATAAGGGGATTAATCCCAGAGCAGTAGTCATTGCAGTCATCAGTACCGGACGTAACCGCAGGATAGCCCCTTTTACAGATGCATCATCCAAAGGGACACCATCCCTGATTAACTGATTTAGATATGTCACCAGGACCATTCCGTTTTCCAGTGCAATACCAAACAAAGCAATAAAACCGACTGATGCAGGGACGGACAGATTTTCACCGGTAATCCATAATGCCACTACTCCCCCCACTAGTGCCAGCGGTATGTTCAGTAATATCAGCAATGTATTTTTCAGAAATTTAAAACTGGAGAATAACAACAAAAAAATCACCAGCAATGTAATGGGAACCACCACAATCAACCTTTTATTTGCCTCCTGCTGTAATCGGAACTGCCCTCCCCACGTCACCAAATATCCAGGCGGCAGTTTAACATTTTGCTCAATAGCCTTTTGTCCATTCTCTACAAACGTGCCAATATCCAATCCTACAACATTACATTGGATGGTAATAAACCGCTGGCTGTTTTCGCGAGTGATCTGTCTGGGACCGACGATTTCTTCAATAGTTGCCAGTTGGGATAAAGGTACATGGATGCCCTTTGGGGCCTCAACTAATATTTGGCCAATTGCTTCGGGTGTACCTCTAAAATCCGAGTGAAAACGGACCAGAATGTCAAAGCGTCGAACACCTTCGAAAATCTGACCTGCCGTTTCACCACCGACAGCTGCATGAACGACCTGCTGCACATCCTCTACATTGATCCCGTATCGGGCGATTGCATGACGATCGATTTTAATCACTAATTGAGGTGTTCCACTCACCTGATCAGGCTGTACATCCGCTGCACCCGGGACACGGCGAATAACGGATGCAATTTCATCTGCTTTTTCTTTTAATGTATTCAAATCTTCACCATACAATTTGATTGCTAATTCTGCCCGTACGCCTTCAAGCAATTCATCAACAGTCATTTGAATTGGTTGGGTAAAATTCGCCAGCACACCTGGAATATTCCCGATTTCTTCTCTGATAACATCTTCAAGTTCTGCCTGTGTCCCAGCTGTGCGCCATTCTGATTTATCCTTCAATAATATGTACATCTCGGCACTGTTTATTGGATCGGTATGAGCTCCCACTTCACCCCGGCCAATACGGGTGATGACTTCTGTGACTTCCGGGACCTTTAATACTCTGCGTTCAACTACCTGAGTTGTTCGAATGCTTTTATTCAAAGAGATGGAGGGTGCCATGGTTAAGCGCAGAACGATGGTTCCTTCTTGCACTTTGGGTGCGAACTCCGAGCCCAATTGCGGAAAAATAACTACTCCAACAATTAGCAAACCAACAGCTAAAAAAACAGCTAAAAAACGCTTTTTTACAAAATAAGAAACAACAGGTTTATAAATTTTAACTAAATTACGAAGAAGAAAATTCTCTTTTATCTCCTGACCTTTTTTTCCGGTTCCGGGTTTACGCATAAACATGCTTGCAAGAACCGATGCAAGAAGCATGGCAAACAATAGAGAACCCAGCATTGCCAGTGCTACGGTATATGCAAGCGGGCGAAAGGTTTTTCCTTCAACACCTTGAAGCGTGAATAGGGGTAAAAAAACAACAATAATGATTGTAATAGCAAAAAAGATTGGACGGGACACTTCACCAAAAGCCCGCGCTATTACATGGAATTTTGATTCTTCTTCAGGAGATTTCCGTAACATCCGATCAATATTTTCAACCAGAACAATCGTCCCGTCAACCATCATACCTATCGCAATAGCCAGACCTCCGAAAGACATGAGATTTATGGAAATATTGAAAAAACGCATGCCGATAAAGGAAAATAATATGGAAAAAGGGATAGCCAATGCTACTACAATACTCGGTCGCAGGGATCCCATAAATAAAATCAAAATAAGTGCAACCAGAATAACACCAATTAACAGGGCATTTGTTACTGTCTTCACTGCAGCTTCTACCAGTGTTTTTTGTTCATAATATGGTACTATTCGGATTCCCTGGGGGAGAATTTTATTTATTTCTTTTAATTTTTTTTCAACCCGTCTTATCACTGTGGATGAATTGGTTCCGTACAGTTTCACAACTTGTCCGGAAACTACTTCTTTAATACCATTTCTGGTTTGTACACCTCTTCGAATAGCACCTCCAATTTGAATGTCTGCCACTTGTCTCAAATAAATGGGTATGCCGTCTTCGGATGACAGTACAATATTTTGAAGATCCTCAATATTACCTGCAAGACCAACAGAACGTACAATAAATTCTTCTGAATTTTTTTCGATAAACTGAGCACCAACATTAAGATTATTCGCCCGGATTTTCTCGATAATCTCATTTACGGAAATATCATAGCGTAGCAGGGAATTTGGATCGAGCTCTACATGATACTGTTTTTCCCAGCCCCCTATACCCAGCACTTCTGTAACACCTGGCACGGTCTGCAACTGGTATTTAATGAGCCAGTCCTGAATTGTACGAAGCTCGGTTAATGAATATTTCCCTGAAGTATCTTCGAGATAATAAAATAATATCAGTCCCATACCTGTAGAAATAGGTCCCATCTCGGGATCACCGAATCCCTCAGGAATTTGCTCACGGGCTTCCTGCAGGCGTTCATTGACCAGTTGGCGGGAGAAATAAATATCTGTCCCATCTTTAAAATAAACATTCACTACGGATAGACCAAAGTTAGAGACTGAGCGAATGTGTTCTAAATTTGGCAGTCCATTCATAGCAACTTCAACCGGGAACGTCACATATTTTTCAATTTCCTCCGGAGCCAATCCCTGAGTCACGGTAAAAACCTGCACCAGTGATGGAGACACATCCGGGAATGCGTCGATCGGCAGGTTATTGTAGCTGTAATAGCCGCCAGCGACTATGAGTAAACCAAGAGCCAGCATCAATAAGCGGTTTTTCAAAACAAATCGTATTAGTTTTTTCATGATTTCAACCCTCCTTAATGTTCATGCCCTTCGCCAAACGCTTCTTTCTGCAACTCGGCTTTTAATGTAAAACCGCCTTTTGATACATATTTCTGTCCAGATTTAAGGCCAGCCACTATTTCCACTACCGTGGAATTGCTTCGGCCAATAGTAACAGGTTGCGGGGTAAAACCGTCACCTTGTTTGACAAAGACCACCGTTCGGTTTTCAAAAGTTTCCAGAGCTGTTTTTGGTACGATTATGGGGACATTATCATTACCTGTAATCACTTTTGCATTGACAAACAAACCCGGCTTCCAGGTTCCATCTGGATTCGCCAGCACAACCCGAGCTGTGGCAGTACGGGTTTTCTCATCGACAACAGGGCTGATATATGAAATTTTCCCTGACTTTTCTTTTGAGTCATATCCAGTTGAAATGATGGTTTGCAGTCCGGTTTTGATGTATGGAAGGTCCTTTTGATATACATTCAAATTGACCCATACTCTGCTTAAATCAGCAATAACTATTGAGTGTCCAGCATCAGCAATGACTTCACCTATTGTCAAATGCATATCGATCACTTTTCCATCAATTAGCGACTTGACTTCATATGATGCTAAACTTTCATTACTTTCAATAATCGCTAGAACTTCACCTTTCTTCACAGGGGAACCAATCTTCTTTCTCACTTCTTTCACAACACCTGGAAAACGGGGAACAATGTGGGCTAAGCGATCGGGATCGATCACAATTTCTCCAGTTAAGTCAACATGTCTATCCAGTTTACCGGCACCGGCAATGGCTATTTCAATACCAAATTCTTCAAGCTCTTCAACAGTGATCCGGACGATTTCCTCTTCATGCCCCGATTCGCGGCTACTGTCTGCTTTTTCAGTCTGATGGCTATCTTTTTTATTCTCACCTCCACATTTGACGAACACAGTTGAGATCACCAGAATAAATACTAGTGAAAGCAACCAGGTTATTCCCTTTTTATTCATTCTCATTTTTTTCTCCTTTTTTGGTTCTTTCTATTCTAAATTCTCCTATTCCTGCTCCATTTAACCGCTCAATATCTGCCATTAAATACCAATATCTTAAAGCATTCTCCAAATACTCTTCCCTCACTTCAAGCTGAGTACGATAAGCATCAAAAACCTCTAAATAACTAAATTTTCCCAAGTCGTAACCATTCGAGATAGTTATAAACGCTTTTAGAGCTTGAGGTAATATTTCACTCTTCAATGCCCATGCATTGTTGTGTGCGTTCTTCAACATTTCATACAAAGCAATCAACTCATTCCTGATCTTAACCTCTGCAGCATGGTAGCTGTGTTCAGACTTTTTAAGTAGATAATCAGCAGTCCGGATCGTTCCCTGATTGCGGTTTAAAACCGGGATAGGAATCGAAAAACTGAATGCAAAGGCCGTACTTTCCAGTTCATTTAATCTTCGGATTCCGCCTGAAATTGTAGGGTTGGGAATTTTATTGGCTTTCTCCAGTGTTAAAAGAGATCTACGGTAATCGATTTCAGATGAAATGTATCTTAAATCTGTATTCCGTGATAAACGGTTTTCAAAAATATCAATCTTGGGAACAATTGAATAAATATCAAGTCTTCCTGTCACCTTTTCAAAATCAGGTTTGGTACCACCCCATAACGATGTCAAAAGTTGTCGGGAAGCAAACATTTCCTTTTTTATCCGTTCAAGGGTTAACTTATTTCTCAATAAAGCAACTTCAGCCCGTGACAGCTCTGCAGGAGAGGTCCTTCCGGCTGTTACACGTGAAGTGATCTTTTTTAGAAATTGATCAGTTAAATCAACCATTTCTTCCATTAAAGTAAGCTTTTTCTGTATATATAAAGTTTTTATAAATCTTTTTTTGGTTTCACTCACTAAATCAGATATTTTCCTTTCATAAGCCTTTATTGAAATAACCTTTCCCTTTTCTGCTGTTTTTATTTTCTTTTTCCGTTTTCCTCCTATCAGTATTGTCTGACTGATCTGAACTGTAATTTCTGAATTGCTGAACCCTCGAGTTCCCCTTGAACCGGCAAAATTTTCCAACTCTATATCAATTTCTGGATTGGGGCGTAATGACTCCTGAAGGATCAGCCCATCCTTAGACAGTATTTCCCATTTCAAGGATAATAATCCGGGATTTTTCTTTAAAACCCTCTGAACAGCCTCAGACAAGGACAAACTATTTTCTGAACCTTCTGCAACATCATTTTCATTAAAAAAACTTTTCAGTTTTGTGTCTGAATAAACATCTATATTATTTGTATGCTGATCACCTGTAGCTACCCCCGAAAACACCAGTAACGTCAAAACCGTTAACACGATCGGAGACTTAATATACCAAATATTCATTTTTCCTCCTATTTAAGATTTTTTTTAAATCTTTTCCATTTATAAATGACTAAAATTATTGATTTTGTAAGCAGTATGAATTCCTGCCAAATTGAGGTATTAAACTAGAAGGATTACTTTTTCAAGAAATATACTTAACATGAGATTAGAATTAGATTCATTAATACTAACTTTCCTCCCTGATAACCGTTCCTTAACCGTCTTTAGAAGTGTCTTAATTGAAACAATAGGGAGAAATTTTGAGAAAAGTTCATTATTGTTTTTAATTGTTTTATTAAGAAATTTATCAGTAGAGATCAGTAAATCAAAGCAATCCCCACAATCAACCGTTTTAGAAAATTCTTCATCAGTTCGAGAACAATAATTTAATTGATTTGAAATTGGTGCAGACAGAGGATTGTTCATTGACATATCTGGAATTTCAAATTTTACATGCCCATCTTCCCCGAAACAAAGAACAAACGGGGAACCGGAACTCATCCCTATGATCAGTACTAGAAAAATAACAAAAACTTTAGCGAATAATCTGTTTTTCATTTATATGCTCTAACCCAAAGTCCATCATGGATTTAATATGATTGTCATGAAGGGAATAATAAACAATTTTTCCTTCTTTCCTGTACTTGACCAGATTGGCCTGCCTGAGTACTCTTAATTGATGGGAAATGGCAGATTGGCTCATTTTCATTAAAAATGCCAGGTCGCAGACACACATCTCCGACACATGCAATGCCTGTAATATTTTTAATCTTGTCGGGTCTCCCAGTATTCTAAAAAATTCAGAAAGAGGTGATAATATTTCTGAGGCAGTAAGCAAAGGTCTTACTTTATTAACAATATCCTCATGAATAAGAACCGTCTTGCAGATTTGATTGTCATTTACACTCATCATGTTTTATTCTTTATGTGAACATGTGCTCATGTATTAGTATAACGTAAGGTTTTAATTTTGTCAATAAAAATTAAAAGAAAATTCAAAATTTTCAGCTTTTTAGGGTTCCATTAAACATTTAGGGACAATTCACCACGACTTAATCCTTTGAGAATTCCGTATTTTTTAATTTCCCGGGTTAATGGAACCATATATTTCTTAAATTCAAAAGACAATGTTTAAGTCCGTTGTTTTTCGCCCAGTCACTATCGATACACCAATTATAAGACCCGGAGATTTGAATTTATACCAGGCCAAGCACTTCTCCAGAGAAATATTCTATTCTAAGGCTTTTTACTTCCGTTTTTTGTGGAATTTCTCGTGGGGAATTGTCCCTAAAT
>JAOZUQ010000115.1 GCA_029938635.1 Candidatus Aminicenantota bacterium | reverse complement strand
ATCCTCATCCTCCAGGGTTTCGACAAATCCCATTATCGCGGTAAGAGGAGTTTTAAGCTCGTGGGTCAGGTTCAGTACAAAATCTTTTTTAATTGCCTCAAGTTCCTTAAGCCCTGTAATATCTTTAAATGTAATTACCATCCGATCACTATTATAGATCTTTGAAAATGTCGCAAGATAGTGCCTTCCATCGTATTTCAATTCTTCAAATACTGATTTGTCTCTTTTAAAACTTCTGGATATCATTTCTTCGATTTTCGGGATTCGGATCACTTGCCAGTAAAGGACCTCACCTGTATTTTTTGCATTGCACATTTTCCTGAAACTTTTATTCGAGTGTATTATTTTTCCACTCCTGTTAATTACTATCAGTCCCTCTTCCATGGAAGATATAATAGTGGAAAGCTCTTCTTCCCGTTCAGTAAGCTTTGAAATGATATATTCCTGTTGATCGACCATTTTATTAAAACTTCCGGCAAGTTTTCCAAACTCATCATTGGAGTCGAAGAACAATTTAGAGTTGAAATCTCCTGATGCAAATTTTTCCGTTGCATCGATTATTGATCTTACAGGTTTGTTGAGTTTTTTTGAAAGCAGCCAGGAAATTGCAATAGCGATAAAAAAGAATATGAGGGAAATCTTCAACAGGTTTTGTTTAAGTGTTCCCATAAAAATTGAAATATCCCGCAGATAAATACTTGTCCTGATAAGAGCCGACACTTCTCCCTCTTCAATTATTGTTGTTGCTACATATAGCATCTGTTCACCAATCGAAGAACTGAACCTGATTGAATGTCCCTCATCATTTTTAAGAGCAGAAATCATCTCGGGTCTGTCAAAATGGTTGTCCATCGTGCCCGGATCTTTGTGAGAATCTGCAATGACCTCACCTTCGGGTTTGATTATGGTGATCCTTGTATTGATTTTTTCACCGATATCTTTTATCCAATTATTCAGATATCTGAAATCTCCGTGTTTTATCAGTCTTTTTATTTCAGGTTCCAGGCCGAGGTTCAACCTTGTCAGATTATTTTTCAAACTTGAGATATTAAAATTTTTTAGTGGTTTGTGAAAAAAAAAATTAATACTGAGCAGTAAAAAAAGGATTAAGAAAGTGAATCCAACGAAGATCTTGAGTGAGAAACTATTTCTCAAAAAAATGCTGCCTCTTCTCAGGTCAGCCATTATCTTTCTCTTCCGGATCAAACTTGTATCCGACTCCTCTGATGTTGGATATCAAACATCCAGCTTTCCCGAGTTTGTCACGGAGATTCTTAATATGCACATCAACCGTTCTGTCAAAAACATCTTTCTCATCATTCCAGAGAATTGATAAAATCTTTTCTCTTGAAAACACCCAGCCTGGTTTTTCGGCGAGCATTCTCAATATTTGGAATTCAGTGGTAGTCAGGTTTATTTTTTTTTCAAAAACAAAAACATCAAATTTTTCCGGTATTATTTTTAATATTTCACCAAACATAATTTCTTTACCGGGAATAGAGTCTTTTTCCCCCCTTCTTAAAACAGCTTTGACCCTCGCAACAAGTTCACGAACTGAAAATGGTTTTGTTATGTAATCATCGGCTCCGATTTCAAGTCCCAAAACAATGTCCAGTTCATCGGACTTTGCAGTGACAAGAATTATGGGAATTGATGAATAATCCGGAGATTTATTAAGTGTTTTGCACACCTCAACTCCGTCATTATCGGGCAGCATGATGTCGAGAAGTATAAGGTCCGGTACAGACTTTTTCAGATTTGAGAATAAATCCGATGCTGTCATGAATTTTCTTACAAAATACCCTGATTTCTCCAGGTTGATTGCTATCAGTTCCAGAATATCCGGTTCGTCCTCAACTATAAATATACTTTTTTTGCCCACCATTTATCTCCTCTTTAACAGACTGAAGGAACAGAGTCAAATAATATAAGTATAATAAATGCAATTTGTTAAAGGATGTTTTTAATTGTGTTAATTTTGTGTTAATAATGAACTGACAGCAAAAAACACCTTTCACTCCAATTCCTCAGAATTTTTAACTGAAAATTAACTTATAATTAAAACCTTCTAAATACTAAGAAACTAAAATCTCCTATTAAAGTAAGGAGAAAATTATGAAAAAAAATCTAATTATTTTTACAGTTTTGGTTATGTTCGTATTTACATCGTTTATCTCAGCGGATGATTTTAAAGGGTATATGATCCCTGAGTATTATTTTGTTGCAGATCAGAACAATGAAGATCTTTCAGAACAGCATGGTATCTGGTTAAGACGGATCTATTTCGGCTATAACACAAATCTTGGCAACGGTTGGTCAGCAAGAGTCAGGTTTGAAATGAACAGCCCTGACTTTGAAGAAGGGACTATGGTTCCATACATCAAGAATGCACATCTTAAGAAGAAGCTTAAAGGCGGTATGGCTTTTCTGATCGGGATCATTGAACCACCGAGCTTTAACAAAGTAGAGAAGTTCTGGGAACTCAGATACATTGAAAAAACTGCTCCCGACTTCTGGAAACAGGCCTCATCCAGAGACTTTGGTGTCGCACTCGACGGTAAGACCAAAGGTGGTATCGTATATACGGTAATGTACGGTAACTACGGATCCAACAAAGGTGAGGACAATACAGGGAAGGGTGTTTATGGAAGACTCGGATACGAGAAGAAGAATATGTATATGGAAGCAAATGCTCACTTTGCAGGTGATGGAAGTAAAGATAAATCTTTCTTTCACTTTTTCGGTGGACTTAAAGGGGGATGGGGCAGATTTGGTATCGGCTACAGCAATTATATGCAGAAAGAAGAAGGGAAAGATGATTTCTCTAACGGTATAATTTCAGCTTTCGGCGCTTTGAAGATCGGCAGGAGGAGCGAAGCTTTTATAAGGTATGACATCCTTAATGATTTTAATCATAAAGATGTATCAGGATATATTCCTGTTCCGGCAAAATCAGACAAAGCTAGAATGCTCATTGCCGGTTTGAATTTCAAGGTAAATAAGAATATAAAATTTTCTCCAAATGTTAAATATGTACATTATCAGAACAGTGACCTGAAAGGTGATATTTATTTTAATTTAACGGCAAAAGTTTCCTTCAAGTCGGTTTTCGGTAAATAGTTATTTGTTTCTGAGCGGGTGGGCGGACTGCCTGCCTGTTTATTTTTATTTCAATTCATATAACATTAAAATCCATTGCTTTTTTC
>JAOZUQ010000114.1:2201-3271 GCA_029938635.1 Candidatus Aminicenantota bacterium | reverse complement strand
TGACGAAGAGTGGGAACTTTTCGTCAAAGAGATCAAATAATTAACTGTATGTTTACTTATTGTAAACCTTCCAGACTATATTTGAGAGCATTTTAACTTTGAATGAGAACTAAGATTTTCTAACTAATTACAACGATAGATTATTGACGAAAAGTCTCAAAAACAGATTTTTCAACAGTTTTTATATGACAAACTTCGTGCGACCCGCCTGAGCAGCGGGAAGTGCCCTTGTGGTACAAAGTTACACTTTTCATAAAAAAATCGAATAAAGTTGACAAGAGGGGAACTATTGCGTAACATATACGTATAGGTATATGTTGTTAAAGCGTGTACGTGGAGGGTCATGATGAAAAACAGTGTGATGCTGAGGGGTGAGCTGGTCAAAAGAACAGGAATAACCGATGGATTTATTCAGGAGATCGAGAGCGCGAAAGTGATAAAGCCAATGGGGTTGACCGATGAGAAAGTTCCTTTCTACAGAGAGGCAGCGGTAGATCAGGTCAACTATATAAAAAAGATGAGTGACCTTGGATATTCCATGGAGGAGATCCAGAGGGTGATCAAAAAAGTGGGATTTCCCAAAACCTTGTCAGTTTCAGAGAGCAAAGTTGCAGATAAACACCTTACTGTCGGGGACCTCGCAGCAAAGGTAGGTGTCAGTACAAGGACACTTAAGCACTGGGAAGAGAAGGGGATAATTGAAGCCGATATGAGAAGCAGCGGAGGATTCAGGCTCTATTCGGAAGTTCATGTTTATCTTTGTAATCTAATCAAAGATCTTCAGCTCTTTGGTTATTCACTTGAGGAGATCAAAAGGATTTCCGGGGAGTTCAGAGACTTTCTTATTATGGAGAAGAATATTGATAAATATCCTCCAAAGGTTACAGGGAAAAAACTGGATGTCATGTCCGGAGAAATAAAGGCATTAAAAGAGAGGATGAAATTGCTGAAGAGCGGGATCGGAAGATGGGAGGAGTTGGTTAACAAAAAGGTAAAGGAAATTAATGTTCTGAATAAAAAGAATGAGAAGCGTGTGCTCACAGATATTAAAGGAAAAAGTAAAAAGGCAA
>JAOZUQ010000114.1:0-2101 GCA_029938635.1 Candidatus Aminicenantota bacterium | reverse complement strand
AAGTAAAAAGTGATGAAGAGCTAGGAAAAAGTAAAAAGGCAAAAGTAAAAAGTGATGAAGAGCTAGGAAAAAGTAAAAAGGCAAAAGTAAAAAGTGAGGAAGAAAAGGCAGAAAATAAAAATATAAAAAGTGATAGAGGGAAGGGGAAAAAATGAGCTATATTGAAGATTTTACACTGCTTAAAGAGAGGTTCGATCACTCTGAGAAGAAGATCGATATTCCCGAGCTGGAAACAGAGATCCTTAATATCCCTTTTGAATCCGAACATTGCAATATCCTTCCAGGTGAACCCTCTTACGAGTGCAGGGAACATCATAAGTTTTTCCCACCCACCCACCCGCCTGAGGATAGCAAGCTGCATGAGTCTATTCAAAAACTAATAAATGTAAATGACTCGTCTGTAAAAGAGAACAAATATTTTAGCTTCCCGGTTCTGAGGAAAGCAGGATGCGGAAGATCTAAAAAAGCAATTATCCTGTTTCACGGACTAAACGAAAAAGCGTGGGACAAATATCTTCCATGGGCACAAAAACTTATGGAAAAAACCGGCAAAACAATAATAATGTTTCCCATTGCTTTTCATATGAACAGGGCCCCTGCAGAGTGGAGCAATCCCCGGGCAATGCGAAAGGTTGTTGAGGAGAAGAAGAAACTATTCCCCAGGACCCTGAAGTCTTCGATCGCAAATGCTGCTATCAATACCAGGCTCCACTTCGACCCGCTCCGGTTCATGTGGTCAGGCCTTCAGTCCTATTATGATGTAATACAATTAGTAAATTCTGTCAGGAACGGGGAGTACTCATTTATTGAACCTGATGCGAAGATAGATATGTTTGCCTATTCGATCGGATCGTTTCTTGCTGAGATCCTCCTCATGGCTGACACATCCGGATTTTTTAAAGATTCTAAATTATTTAACTTTTGCGGCGGGCCGGTTTTAACACGGACCTCTCCGGTCTCAAAATACATTCTGGACAGTGAGACAAATGTTTCAGTTTTAACTTTCTTCATCGACTATCTGGAGGAGGAGATCAGAAAAGATGAAAGGCTAAAACACTATTTTGATAACGGGCACATGGAGGGAGAGGTGTTCAGGTCCATGATTGATTACAGGAAAAAGAAGGAGTTCAGAGAGGATAAGTTCAGGAAGTTATCGAAGAGAATGTTTGCGCTCGGACTGAAGAAGGATGAAGTGATCCCCCCTTTCGAAATAATTAATACACTGAAAGGTGAAAAGAGAAATATTCCGATTAAAGTTAAGGTGATGGACCTTGATTATGATTATGACCACGTGATCCCTTTCCCAACTAACTGGAATATTGAAAAAGAGGTGGACAAGGCCTTTAATAAAGTATTTAAAATAGCCTCAAAATTCCTCAAATAAAGAGCTTTAAGAGATTGTCAATTGTTCACTTCGTTCACGTCATTAAGAAATATGGACATTGTCATTCTGAACTATAGGGATTATTTTTCAGTTTTGTAGAGCTTGTCAGTAAGAATTTACAAATATCATTTATTTGTTCTGTTTAGCACAGCTTATTCCGTAATTGCTTTTGACTACCGCAAAATTCTGATGGTATTTTGCTGGACGTCCGCCCTCCGTTCGATATTAGCGAGACTCAGGCTAACAGTCCCGCAAAAGCAAAACACGGAATCGCCACTTGATAAATCCTTTTTGTTTTTGGCTGAGGCTGATGGCTGAATGCTGGGGCTAATGTGATGGCGAGAGCAAAACTTAATTAGTTGAATTAATGATATTGATTTAAATGAACATTATTTTCATTTAGAGTCTTGAAAATGGCAGTGATAGATGTATAATGCAGATGAATTGGATGAATAAATGATAAGAAATATCAGATCAGGTGATTTTAAAGAAAAATTATCCGGATTTTTTTTCTTTTTCGGACTTATTCTGATATTTCTATTTCTGACCCTCTTTGCTCAATTCCTTCATAATCACAGCATCCTTGAAAGTGAGGATTTTGATTGTCCTCTCTACCTCTTCTCTTCCCAGTCACTGATGTCAGTTGCATTCGTATTTGCACTTTTACTTATCCTTGTTGAGATACTGAGAGAAATATATACAAAAGAAATAGCTGTT
>JAOZUQ010000113.1:877-3291 GCA_029938635.1 Candidatus Aminicenantota bacterium | reverse complement strand
CATCAACGACAGGTGAACAGCAGAAATGAATCTCAACCTGCCTACCGCCCTTGTGGATAAAGGTGTTTTCTCCGGCAATAGGTTTTCCAGATGCTAATAAGGCTATGTTACCATCGCTGATGTCCTTATTTTTACCGGGAGGTATAAGGACATCCAAAGACATACCATCTAGCTCTGCAAGTGAATATCCTGTTAAAGTGGCTACTTCAGGATTGGCAAAAACAATACATCCCTTGGCATCAACCTGATACACTCCTTGAATAGATGCTTCCATAATCAGACGATAACGTTGCTCACTTTCTCGCAGATTTCTTTCAATTTCTTTAATTTTGGTTATATCTGTTATCGAAATTATTGCTTTATACTTTTCAAATAAGGTGACGGTAAAGAATACATAATTTTTCTTTCCTGTTATGGTTTTAGTTATCCCCTCGCTTTGAAAAAACATGTTGCCTTTGGAAAATGAAATTAGTTGTTCCTTAAATATATCTAAGAACTCTTTAGTAAATACATTGTTTAAATTCTGAATAAGATTTTCTTTACTATGAGCTTCGTACATTTTTAGAGTCGCAGGATTAACATCCAATACCTGTACTAAACTAGCACATTTGACTACTTCATCAGGATGGTCATCAAAATATGATCTTATATTTTTCACACCAGATCCCTGCAGACTATTCATATATTCGATCACTACTGAATAATCTTCTTCCCAAAGCGATACTGATGAATTTTTAAAGAAGCTGCGATATTTTTTCTCGCTATTTTTCAACCTTGCTTCTGCCTGGGTACGTATCTGCAAATTGATTATAATCTGTGCAAAAAAATTTAATAGTTCAATCTCTCTGTCGTAATGAGTATGAAATTTTTTCACTGAATCAAACCCGATAAACCCAGTAAGATTATTCTCATAAAATAAAGGGACGGCAACAAGGCCTTTTATTTTTTGCTTTTCAAGGATATCTTTTGTAGCCCCGGCAGGGAGTGCTGATACATCAGGAATGTTTAATGTTTTTCCTTTAATATGCGTTTCAACCCAGTCTTGAGAATACTCCAACGAACTGGCTTGCAGATTGTCGATTTGGGGTTCAACACCCTCATTGCACCATTCATAAATATTTACAGCAACATTTCTTTCAAAATCATAATTAAAGATATATGTACGGTCTGCACAAACAAACTCTCCTATCGATTTCAATGCGGATTGGATAGCATTTTTTTCCTTCCCAGGTTGACTACCAATACAATTGGCTGCGATATTCATCAGCACTTTATGAGTTTGAGTTTGATGCTGTAAATTCTCTTCGACCTGCCTGCGATCCAGTTCGATCTGTTCCAACACCTGAATTCGATTTGTCAATTCTTCATAGGTGGGTTTTTTAGCCATGTAAAACCTCTTTTATGATTTCCAATCAAATATCTTTGCAAGTCCTTTGTCTAGTAGTTTCTGATTAAGAAACCCTCCTTTTTCTAATATAACCTGCGGATCAAGCTCGTCTTTCATGTAAAAGATATCACATAGAAATCTGTCAAATTTACCTCTATAATAACTTTTAATTATGATAAAGGGAATATCTTTTAAAAGATCCTTTAGATATTGATTTGATTTTAGATAATCGGTTTCTCTATAAATCCTGGATATTACAGAAAAGTGTGCAGAGGAAACGGGAATCAATAAAATACTTAAGTTGGTTAAAAAAATGAAAGAAATGTTCAGTAATGAATTTGCAGAAAACAAGAGGTTAGCTGAACAAGAAGGCAATATAGATTCGCAATTTTGAATTACTGCAGATCACTTTTTCTTCATTTTCGTAACAAGATAGTTTCATAAGGTATCCCGTCCTCATTACTCCAAAAAAAATATTTTGACACAGAATAAATATATATGCAAAGCTCATGAATGAACGTTCATTCACTTAAATATAAAAGGTAGGAATTTAAAATGGTAATTGTAGATAAAAAAATTGCGATACGAAAAGCAGCGATCAAGCTGATTAATTCCCTTGGCTTAGCTGGCGTGTCTATGTCAAAAATTGCCAAAGAAGCAAATGTTTCCCCGGCAACTATATATATTTATTTTAAAAATAAGGAAGAAATGATTAACGAGTTATACTTAAATCTTAAATATGAGATGAGTATAACATACTTCAAAGGATTTGATCCCAAATTACCTGTTCAAGAAGGGTTTAAAATACTTTGGTACAATTTAGTAGATTATATTCAAGCTAATCCTGAAGGGTTTAGCTTCGTCGAACAATTTTCTAATTCCCCGTTGATTAACAATATTAGCAAAGAAAGAATCCACAGTTATTTCGAACCATTGGATAAACTTTTTGCAAAAGGAATAAAAGACGGAGTTATTAAAAATCATTCTTTTGAAATGCTTCATATCTTTTCCTGCATTCCTATTTTGA
>JAOZUQ010000113.1:0-867 GCA_029938635.1 Candidatus Aminicenantota bacterium | reverse complement strand
AAGGGATATTTGAAATGACCTGGGATGCCATTAGCACAGGGAAAAAATAATCTTAAATTAATTTATTACTGAAAATAACAAGGAGAATTTTATGAAAAATTTTAAAGTAAAATTAATTATGCTTGTATTTTTTATTCAAGCATTATCTGGCTATGCAACAGCAGAAACACAAAAATCAAAATACAATAAAGCAAAATTGTTAATTACCTTACCGGTAGAATATAACACCCCAGATGGAGCTGCCCTGGACATTAGTGGTAATATAATTCTGTCTATCCCCAATTTCAATAATGATCATTTAATAAAAACTAAAAAACTAAAGATAGCATCACCAGCGGTCATGGCCAAAATTGATAAAAATAACAAAATAACAACCTGGTATCAATTCAAAGCTGAAGATATGCAACCTGAGACAGGCAAGGTTGGACCTATGGATGCCGCCTTTGGTCCAGATGGCAACCTTTATGTTGCGGATATGCAGATATTCTGGAGCGGGGAACATAAATCCAGACTACTCAGAATTAACATAAAGAACGGTCAACCAGTTGATATGGATGTTGTTGTTGAAGGCTTTATCGTAGCAAATGGCGTAACCTGGAAAGAAGATACTCTGTTTGTCAGTGAAACCATTCTAGCACATACACCTGAAACAGAAAAAGGCACAAAAAAACCTGCCCTGAAAAGTGGTGTTTATGCATTTACTCTCGATGAACTGCAAAAAGGTTTGATTAAACTTTTGCCTTATTCTAAAGACAGTGTCGACAGTCATCTTGTCGTACAATTCGAATCAAGCAATCGACTGGGGTTTGGCGCCGATGGTGTTACAATTGATGTGGCAGGTAATCTTTATACATCTATTGTGGAAGA
>JAOZUQ010000067.1 GCA_029938635.1 Candidatus Aminicenantota bacterium | reverse complement strand
TGTTCCAAATACCGGTAAGTCTACACTTTTCAACAGGATAATAGGAAAACGGAGAGCACTGATACATTCTGATCCGGGCATGACCAGAGATATATTCAGTGAAAGGTTCAATATAGATGAAAGGACTTTCACACTTCAGGATTCAGGTGGATTCTTTCCAGTAAAGGATGTGATATCAACTGAGATAAATAAACGTATTTACAGAGAGGTTGAAAGATCAGATCTTATTATCTATCTGTTTGACGGAAGAAGAGAAATTCTGGGATACGAAAAAGATCTTTTCCTCGAAATCAGAAAGATCAATAAGAATATAATTCCTGTTATTAATAAAGTTGATGATCAAAGCAAATTTATACTCCCTCCATCATACTACAGCCTGAAAACAGATTTCACATATATATCTGCTGAACATAATATCGGAGTCGGAGACCTGCTGGAAACCATAGGTACATTCTTTAAAGATCATCCGGTATCAACAAAAAAAAGTACTCTTCCAATAATGAGAATAAGCATAATGGGGAAACCTAATGTTGGTAAATCCTCGATAATAAATTACATTCTTAATGATGAGATGGCAATTGTATCTCCAATCCCCGGAACAACGCGTGACTCAGTGAATTTTGAAATAAAGCGTAAAGGGAAAAAATTTGTTATTGTTGATAATGCAGGAATAAGAAAGCTTCAAAAAGTCAAAGAAAGTACTGAAAGTGCTGCTGTCATAAGAGCAGAGCGTGATCTTACCAATGCAGATATCGTAATTTTTGTTGTTGATATTTCCAGGAAGCTTGATCAAAATGATCTGCTGATTGCAAAAAAAATAATCAAATCAGCTAAACCTGTAATTATTGCCTGCAATAAGTGGGATCTTGTTGAAGAAAAAAGTAAGCTTGACAAACTATTGGGCCAGTTGAAAAGAACTCTCAATTCATTTTATTTTTCGAAGTTCATAATAGTTTCAGCCAAAACAGGAAAAAGTATTTTTGATCTGATCGATATTTCATCTGAAATCAATGAATTTATAAATAACAGGATGTCTACTAAAAGAATTAATGAGATTTTTCAATCAGCATTGTCTGAAAAAAAATTCTATACTGAAAGTGGAAAAGGATTCAGGCCCAAATTCGTCTCGATTGAATCCTACAGGCCTTTCTTCCTGAAGATACGATCTAACTCAGGAAGGCTTAAATCCGCTGATGAGACGTTTTTAAAGAAGAAACTCAGTCTGAAAATAGAAAATCCAGGAATACCTCTTTTCTTTAAAATTATTTCAAAAGATTAATGAATCGCCGAAAAATAATTGATCTGATAATCATGGATATGGATGGGACTATATTTACCAGTAATGTCGATTGGATCTCTGTTAAGAAAAAATTAAATGTTCATAATTCCAGTATACTTGAAAAACTTTATAACGGGAAAGTTGTAGATAAAGATGGACTTAATTACCTTGAAGCGATCGAAGAGAAAAACACTTTAGAAGCAAAAACAATAGATGGTTCACTTGAATTCATAAATGAGATCAGGAAAAAAGGAATAAAGGTCTCACTTGTGACTAATAATTCCAGAAAAAACATGAACTACCTTATAGACAAGTTTAATATATCCTTTGATATGATCATTACAAGAGATGAGAAAATGTGGAAACCATCTCCTTCTGCATTTAAGTTTTTAATGAAAAAGTTTGAAGTTGAGCCTGAAAATACCATATCAATAGGGGATAGCGATCTTGATATAACTGCTTCTGTAAGATCGAACATATCAGATATTTTCATAATCAAGGACTCGAATATTACAGGCAATTATTCTGAAAACATTAACTATTTCAAAGATTTCCATGAGCTTTCCAGTATGATATTTAATTCATGAACAAATCTAATGTCGACATGTCGACATAGTTCTTGACAAATAAAAATTTATTATTTAATATCTTACTCCTAAAGGAGTTTAAAGTGATAATAACAATCGCAAATCAGAAAGGGGGTGTGGGTAAAACCACAACTTCGATCAATTTGGCAGCAGCATTGGCATTTCTGGGCTATAAAACATTGCTTATAGATCTTGATCCACAGGCAAATTCAACAGTTACATTTATCGATCCCGAAAGTATTGAACACTCTGCTTACGATCTGCTTGAGAATAGCGAACTTGGGTTTGAAGATGTTGTTAAATCAACATCGGTTATAAATCTGTCAATAATTCCAGCAAATATTTCCATGGCTAAGCTTGAGTCAAAGCTGATAGGTGAAATTGACAGTCATTTCAGGCTGAAGGACAGACTTGATACTTTCAAGTTTAAATATGATTTTATAATAATAGATACACCTCCTACGCTGGGCTTGATAACAATTAACTCTTTCGTGGCCGCCACACATCTTCTTATCCCTATCCAGAGTTCATATTTTGCACTCGAGGGAACGGACGATCTGCTTGAAACTTTTGAAAAAGTAAGAATTAGGAGTAACCCGAACCTTTCATTACTTGGAGTTCTTATAACTATGCATGACAGCAGGATAGTTATTGCAAGAGACAGTGAAAAACATATTAAAAAATTATTCGGAGACAAGGTATTTAAAACTAAAATATCAAGGAGTGTAAGACTTGAGGAGAGTCCTGCATATAAAGAATCAATCTTTACTTTTGCACCAAATTCCGTAGGTGCATCACAATATAAAAAGCTGGCTGAGGAGATAATAAAAAATGGCTAAAAAAGTAGGATTGCCGGATTTTGTCAAATCAAGGCATGATAATCATTTTGTTGAGGAAATATCTTCCAGGACTAGAACTTCAATAATCAGAAAAATACCTGTCGAAAAGATAGTTCCGAATCTTATGCAACCCCGTAAAGATTTCGGCAATATTGATGAACTTGCCAGATCGATAGGGGAGAAGGGAATTCTGGAACCAATTCTGGTAAGAGCAAAAGATGGAAAATTTGAAATTATAGCAGGGGAGAGGCGTTTCCGCGCTGGTAAACTAGCAGGATTAAGGGAAATTCCATGCATTGAATTTGAAATACCTGATAATGAGGCTCTTGAGCTTTCCATAATTGAAAACATACAGAGAAAGGACCTTAATGTTTACGAGCAGGCTTATTCACTTAAATCCCTTTCGGACATATACGGATACACTCATGAAGAAATAGCGAAGAAGCTTGGAAAGTCAAGAGTTACAATTTCAGAGCTTTTACGAATAACTGATCTTCCGCCTGATATAATACAAAAATGTCAGCTGTTAAAAATTGAATCAAAAACTTTTCTAATAGAATTGGCTAAAATAGAAGACAAAAGCGAAATGTTTGAGATCCTGGAAAAGTATAAAAACAAACCATTCTCCAGAGATGAAATAAAGGAGAGAAGGAAAAGCACTAAACTTCCTACACAAAACATAAAACCAGGTGAGTTTAAATTTAAGTTCACATCGCCGGACAAAAGGGTAAAGCTAAACTTTAATATAAAAGCTGATGACAGCAGTGACGACAAGAAGGATATACTGTTAGCAGTTCTAAACGGCCTTATAGAAGAGATAAAAAATGGAAAGATCAAAGATTTATAGTTGATTGATATGTACAAGTTTACATAATATATCTTATCCGAACCTAAATGTGTGTAATATAACTCCTTTTAAATATAAGCTTAATTTTTCACCTTGCCTGTCTTGATCTGGTAAGTAGCCTGTTGGGAAGAGTTATGATTGATTTAAGAAGATCAAATACTGCTCCTACTGCAAATCCGAAAATTCTGAATGGTAATAACAGCAACCATATGATCGGATACAATATTAATGCAAGCAAAGCTAACGGCCAGCTGAAATAAAACAATAATATCCATATTAGAAATCCTTTCATTTTTGACACCTCAACTAGTTATACTTAAGAAAAGTGATTTTTGTTTTGGATTTGATGAATCCCCTATCGGATCTAATGCATTTCGAATAATAATATTTAATTTTGTATTTAATTATTTAAAAGCTGATTTAAGCAATTATTTTACTTTTCATCAAAGATCTCCCTTATTTTTTTGGCAAGTTCTTTACCGGAATAAGGTTTTGGGATGAAGTTTATCTCCTTATTTAAAATACCGTTTACAGAAACAATATTATCGTCAGGATAACCTGAACAATAAATGACCTTCATTTCAGGATAAATGACCTTCATTTTTTCTGATAATTCGATACCACCCATTTCAGGCATAACCACATCAGTGATAAGCATATCGATTTTTATATTTTCAGATCTGACACGATCAAGTGCTTTTATGCCGTTAGAAGCGGTCAGAACTTTATATCCATACAGACGAAGCAGTTTCTCAGAGATTTTCCTGACACTATCATCATCTTCAGTAAAAAATATTGTTTCAGTACCACCAGTGATCCTTTCTTCCTCAACTTCCTCGTTAAACTTTGTTTTACCTAAAAATGCAGGCCAAAATACTTTGATGGTTGTCCCTTCACCGGGTTCGCTTGAAACACTGATAGAGCCGCTATTTTGTTTAACGATCCCGTAAACAATTGATAAACCGAGCCCTGTCCCTTTACCTGCCTCTTTAGTTGTAAAATATGGTTCGAAAATTCTATTGATAATCTCTTTATTCATGCCAATACCACTATCAGTTACTGAAATTAGAACATTCTTGCCGGTTGTAGTACCAATATATTGTGATATATCTTCCTTTTCAGGAAAAATATCAGTAGTTTCTATGGTAATAGCTTTTATTCTCTTTAGTTGTTTTGAATTTTTGATAGCATCCTTTGCATTAATGACCAGGTTAATCAATATCTGTTCAATTTGCGTCGGATCTGCTTTTATTGGGAAAATATTTTTATGTAAATTCAATTCTATTTTTATATCCTCACTAATTACTCTGTGAAGTGTTTTTGTCAGATTTAAAATTGTATTGTTAACATCAATTACTTCAGGCCTTATAACCTGCTTTCTGCTAAAAGTCAGAATATTAGAAATAAGTTCACCGGCATTACGTCCACTGGACACTACCTGCTCCAGATAATTCCGGACTTTTTCATCCATATTTGAACTCTCCAGTGCAAGTTCAGTATTCCCCAGCATCGCAGTTAGAATATTGTTAAAGTCATGTGCAATACCCGCTGCCAATTGGCCGATCCCATCCAGCTTCTGGATCTGACGCAATTCCGCTTCACTCTCTTTTAAAGCCTCCCCTATCTGCTTTCGCTCGGTAATGTCCTCTGTAATACAAATAATACCGTCTTTTCCATCCGGCAGAGTAATCTTTTGTTCCGTCAAGTTTAAATAACAGATCGTTCCGTCTTTTTTAACACTTTTCTCTTCATGTCTTAATAGTTCTCCTGAAAGAAGCTTTTCAATATTATCCCCCACTTCATTAAAAACTTCGGGATGAGCAAGCATCTGTACATTTTTCCCGATTATCTCCTCCCGTTTATAACCAAGGGATTCAGAAAAAGCACTATTTGCATCAATAATATTACCATCTCGATCTTCAAGGAGTATTCCATTTGGTGAAAGTTCAAAAAGAATACGATATTTCTCCTCTTTCTTCCGAAGAACTTTTTCGATATATTTACGTTTGGTAATGTCTGTGTGCACGCCTACAAGATTGGTTATCTTACCATTCTCATCTTTTGTAGAGTATGCACGTAGAAAAATATCACGTATCTCATTATTTGCTCCCCGCATTTGAAGCTCACCGATCCATCTATCTCCGGCCTTGATAGTTTGAAAAACTTCTTCACCAACAGATTTATCAATATATACTGAGGTTGGCTCTGCACCGACATCATCAAACATTAGTCCGAAAGCCTGATTCTGGTAAAAATGTTTGCCTTCAGAGGTCGCCATTCCGATCGCATCAGTCGATTCTTCCAGTGCACTTTTAAAGAGTTTGATCTCTCTTTCCTGTAAAAACTCCTTTGTCAGATTTGGCTTTGAAGTCTTTAGCTCATTAACTGACTGCCTGAGTTTTTCCAATTCGAGAATAAGTTGCTCTTTTGTTTTATTGTGATCGTTCAAAGTCAAGTCCTTAACCCTGTAAATTACCGTAAAAATAATACAGCAGTAAAAATATTTATTCAAATTCATCAAATTATTTCATTCATTTATTGATTCTGTAATCACCTCCTGGCTAACCGGATCTATTATCAGCATTTAGAAGTATTATCAATTTTAAAATGCCAAAATTAATACTTAAGAAAATTGACAGATTATTATCAATAACAATTCTGATGCTTAATAAAGATCGCGTGACTGCACGAGAATTGTCAGATAAATTTGAAGTTTCAATCAGAACGATATCCAGGGAGCATTGGATGCACTTGGTAAGCATCTTATGGAAAATGGTCTGATCCCTGCAGGGCCGGGATATGAGTTCTATAAAACCGGTAAAGATCCTTCTGTGATCTCAGCTGAATGCTTTTTCCCTGTAATGGAAACGAAGCTATAGTACCTATATATATCAATATTTGCTAAATGGGCGTGAAATTCACGCCCTTAATTAGTTCTCTTCCTCTTCGATTCCAACGATCTTTTTTAGCGGATTTAAAAAATTATCTATTCTGAATTTTTTGATAAGAAATTTGTATTGGGTTTGCGATGTTTCTCCCCGATACTTCTCATCTTCTTTATTTTGAAGTTTATAGATAGTTATTGAGTCTTCACTGCTTCCGGACACCAGTTTCATTGAGAAAAGCTTTTCTAACGCTTTAAGATCATTTCCGTTATAAATATACTCATCACAGGATAAGTCTGAAACTATACCAAGCATAGAATTCACTTCTGAGTTCTCAATTTTTGTTTTATTGAAATCCCATCTGATTTTAACCTCAGGTTCACCCTCTTTCTCTGACCCGTTTTTCTCTTCTTTTGTTACCGGGACAATAGATTTATTCAGCACATACTTTTTACCATCTATAATGAATTCTATCTGTTTGATTTTATCCTTTTCAATTAAGAATACTTTTTTGTATCTGAGATCATCAATAGTTTTATCAAGATCTTTATTAATTGAACCGACTGCGTGATATATCTTGTTATCGCCTTTAATCTTAACATTGGTATGATCGTATGTAGAGGCTACTTTACCGGCATCAAATTCTCTTATGACCTCTTCTCCATTGAATGCTTTAACATTTATCTTTCTCGGACTATCAAGCTCATATTTATAATAATTTCCGGATTTAGAAACAAGGGTAGTTAGTTTAAGATTAGCCACAATATTGACTACTTTATCAATCTTAAACTTATCTGTTTTAAAACCCTCATCCCCTACTATCCATTCACCTTTTTTGTTTTCGAGATTTAGAACTCTTTCTCCCTTTGAAATTGAAATTTTTGTTAATGCGTCTATTTTTATATTTTTCAATTCCGGAACCTTATAGTGAACTCTGTCAGATTTTTTGAAAAGGATATAAGCAAAAGATAAAACAATAACAATGCTTATTATTAAAATCTCCAGGTTTACCTTTTTTTTGCTCATGTTTTTCTCCTTATTTATCCTCTGAATTAAAGATGGCAAATATCTTTCTTCTTCTATTGTTTCTTCTAACCCATATAACAATACCGAATAAAATAAATCCCATTGGCAGGCCGGCAATGTTCAGAACTTTAATAAAAGTTCTGGTAAATGGTTTTGTATCGGAGACTGGATTAAACTTCTGCTTTTTCCCCCTCATTTCTGCTATTTTTTCTCGTCCGTTAAGATAATCGAGAATATTAAGGATAAATGTAGAGTTTGGCGATAATCCATTCTCATCAACCAGGTTGTTTTTGATTATCTCAGAAGATCCGATTACGAATATTCTTGCTGATTTTCCGCTTTTAACAATCTCACTTGTACTTATAAATTCATTTTTTATAAGTTTATTAACTTTTTTATCACCTTCAGCATCATCTTTCTTCTCTTCCTTTACAGGTGGCTCAGGGATATCTTTATCAGCAAAATAACTTGCAAATTTCCCTTCGGCAATATATGCGAGGTCCATTTTTGATTTTTCTTCATCTGATTCGGGAGGCTTTATCATCATTGGCATAAGATTTATCCTTCCCTCCATTTCCCATGCTTTATCGGATGATGAGAATACTTTTGAATATTTTATCCCTTCTCTCTTCTCTATCTCTAAAGGAGATACTTTTACCGCTACCAGATGTTTAATACTTTTTAAAAATCCGAATTTATGATTTATATTTTCATTTTTAATAACAGGAGCAAAATAGATAGGCATCTCATTATTGTTCTGATCTCTATTAATATAACAGCTCTCATCCAGCAAATATGCTTTTTTTGAAGTTATTCCATAGTGGGACATAAGTTTATCAATTCCGGTATTAAGCGGCATGTAAACAGGCTGCCTGTAACCATACATCTGCTGGCTTTGTTGTTGTTGAATTTCTTTAAACGAATCTATCATAACTGCCAGAGATCCTCCCTTCATCAAAAACTGATCTATCATGAATAATTCCCAATCGGAAAAATCCTGAGTCGGACCGGCTACTATGAGAGTATCAATATTGTCGGGAATTTCCCCGCCATCTTTCAAGCTCACTTCTTTTAGAGTGTATTCTTTATTTACAAGCGTTTTAAAATTCGTTATTTCTGATTTGGGCTGCTGCTGGAACATCTGCATCTGGGGTGGAGCCTGAGAAGCTATTGACAATGTCCCGTTCGAAGTAAGGTATCCAATATCCTCATTGATATTTATAACTTTATCTATATTGTCATTAATAAAAGTTTCTATCTCTTCATCACCTATTATAAAGTATTCTTCCTGAATGCCTTTGTTTGTAAGATTCAATTTTTTTGACATCAGATTTTTCTGGACTGATACTCCATCATACTCAAGCCCGATTGCTATCACACCTTTTCCAGGTGCAACAATATTGCCTTCAGGAGATTTCAACTCAGGCCATTCTATACCCATATGTTTGAATCCGGATATAACATTTTCCGGTACACTTCCTGAAGAAGGATCATATGATTTAAGTTCAAGCTTTTCATAAACTTTATTATTCACCTTTTCAACAATACTTCCAATCCTTGCTTCGATCTTATCAAGATCCTTCAGTTTGATAAGTGGAGCTATTGTTGATAAAGAAGATGAGTTGAGGAGGTATAGCTTGATATTTTCATTGAGTTTAAGCAAAGCTGATATCTTATTGTTCATTTTCTGTATGGTTGTAGTTATTTTGTATTCAAGATCTTCTGTTGAAATTAAAGCCGGGATCTTTTCGACTATATCTCCATGTATGAAAACCATCCCCATATAAGCTTTCTGGATCTTTGCTTCATCCTGTTCTATTTTCTGAACATTCACAGGATAGATCCCATAGCTGTTTGCAATTTTCCTGTTTTCCTCTGCTTGCTCGCTAAGATCGCCCTCTTTTGCATTTACATCATAAAATCTGAAGCTGAGATTCTTGTTCGAGTGAATCTCATATTCTTCAAGAATATCATGAAGATACCTCTCAACATTATTGTATGGAGAAGGGAGATTCCTGGAGAAAAAAACATTGATCGTTAAAGGTTCAGTTAATGAGTTGACAGCATCTTCAGAAGCATCTGAAAGAGAATAAAGTCCGTTCGAGGTCAGATCTACCCTGAAGTACATGCTTCCCGCTGCAATGTTTATCAATAAAAGCATTACCAGATATAATCCGAATTTGTAATATTTATTTTTATCATCATTCATTTTCTTTCTCCTATTTCTTCTCTTTCATAACAAGGTTCGCTGCATATAAAGCGATGAAGGAAACAGTTATAAAATACAAAATATCCCTGCTGTCTATCAGCCCTTTTGATATATTTTGAAAATGGAAATTTGCACTGAAATACTGGAAAAACCCTATTAATGTATTAGGAATAAAATAGAGGAGGAAATCTGTCAGCAATGTCAGAGAAAAACATATCGTCATTCCGGTTATAAATGCAATAACCTGATTTTTGGTAAGTGATGAGGCAAATATCCCGATGGCACTGAAAGCTGCGCCAAGTAGTATCGCTCCTGTATATCCTCCTATCACCGGTCCCCAGTCAAGTTCCCCCACAAAAGAGATAGATACAGCGTAAATAAGTGTAGGGAGGAGCATAATTGCTATAAATGAAACGGCAGCAAAAAATTTCCCCAATATTATATCCCTGAATTTTACAGGTAGAGTAAGGAGGATTTCGTATGTTCCTATATTTAATTCTTCAGAGAAAAGTCTCATTGTTATGGCAGGAACAATAAATGAGAAAGTTATTGGAAGCAGAGAAAAGAATCGCATCATGCTTGCCTGGCTGTTTAAAAAGAATGTTGAGAAGAATAGCCAGCCTATGACAAGGAGAAAAAGTGATATCACAATATATGCTATTGGAGTAACAAAATAATTCTTGAATTCTTTTTTAAAAATGTGTTTTATATTTTCCATTATCAGCTCCCTCTTGTGATCTTTCTGAAAATATTTTCAAATTTATCTTCATTGGTTGATTTTTTCAAATTCTCAATAGTATCATCTGCCTTAATTTCCCCTTCATCCATTATCACTACCCTGTCACAGGTTGCTTCGGCCTCACTGAGTATGTGAGTTGAAAAAATTATGGTCTTTTCCTTCCCGATCCTCCTGATTATTTCTCTTGTCTCTACTATCTGATTCGGGTCGAGCCCGGAAGTCGGTTCATCAAGGACCAGAATATCAGGATCCCCCATTAAAGCATGAGCTATCCCTACCCTCTGTCTGTATCCTTTTGAAAGTTCATCGATTGTTTTATGCATAACGTTATTCAGCCTGCATATATCTGCAAGCTCTTTTATGTGTGAAAGTTTCCTGCTGCTGCTGACCTTTCTGATATCTGCAATATAATTGAGATAATCATAAACCAGCATATCTTTATAGATAGGTGCTGATTCGGGAAGATATCCGATCATTTTTTTTATTTCAAAGATATCTTCATTAACATCATAATCTTTCACTTTTATCGTTCCTGAGGTCGGCTTTAGATAACCTGTCAATATTCTGTATGTAGTGGTTTTCCCGGCACCATTCGGGCCCAACAAACCTAATATTTCACCTTTTTTTACTTCAAACGAAACATTCTTCAATGCTTTTACATCCCCATAATTCTTTGATAACTCAATAAACTGGATCATTAAACTCTCCTGTTTGAATATAAACATTTTTAATTCTATCAAATTCAATATCGCTGTCAAGACCGCTATCATTAACTTTCCTGACTCTGTGAATTGACTTTCCAATACAATTAAACTATAAATCAATTCAGGAGAAATCATGGAAAAATTATCCGGTGATGAATTAATCGCACTTATCAGTTCTGTATTTCCCAGATTTGATGATGACAGAAAGATGGGAATTCTTGTAGATATCCCCCGGAATGACAGTCAGGATAATAGTGACTGGCAGAAAAGGCGTGAAATTTGCAAAAACTGGTATGATGAACTAAGAGATGCAGTCGGCTTACTGGGACTTGAAAAAATTGATCTTATAGCCTATCCGGATGTCAAATCCAATAATGCTGATCTTCCTGATTCCGGATATATTATCAAAGGTAACTTACCGGAAAGAGAATCCGGCCTTCCTGAAGCTGGAGTTCAAACTAATTTCTCTGAAATTTTCAAGGATCACCAGATATTTCTAGCACCTACCGAATACTCTACGACAGCACCTTTAAAGAATAGTGCAAAAGAATATGGGTTCAGGGCTGCAACAATGCCGGGATTCTCAGATAAAATGATCCCCGCATTAAGAATAGATTATAATGAGGT
>JAOZUQ010000112.1:2898-3297 GCA_029938635.1 Candidatus Aminicenantota bacterium | reverse complement strand
TTCATTGGATAACAACAAGTAAAAGTGGTATTTTCTGTTGGCCCATATCCATTTATTAAACAGATGTTCTTATATCTATTCAGCACTTTTTTTACTGAAACAGGCGACAAAATATCTCCACCGGCAAGCAATTGCCTGACAGAACCAAGACATTCAACATTATTTTCGACAATATCATGGAAAATCGCTGCCGTCAGCCATAGTATTGTAACACTATTCTTTTCAATTATTGTCTTTAATTCACCTGGCAGCAGCAATCCAGGAGGGGGGATAATCAACCTGCCCCCATTCAGCAGAGCACCCCATATCTCGAACGTGGATGCATCAAAAGATATTGGTGCATACTGCAACATGACTTCATTACTATCAAGTTTTACATAGTTAGTATTTTTTACCAGA
>JAOZUQ010000112.1:2513-2888 GCA_029938635.1 Candidatus Aminicenantota bacterium | reverse complement strand
TCTGATGTATACATTACATAGGCTAAGTTTTCAGCATAAACTGTTAAGTTTGGATTTTTGTCTGATTGATTAATTATACGCCCTTCATCATTATCCAGACAAATTGTTTCAACTGGGATATCATTAAATACATCCAAAAACTTATTCATGGTTAAAAGCAAAGAAATTTTAGTATCTTCCAATATAAATGTTATTCTCTCTGCCGGATATTCAGGATCAATCGGGACATAGACTGCCCCAGCCTTTAAAATGCCCAAAATCCCTATAACCAATTCCAGAGAACGCTCCATACAAATACCAACCATTGTTTCAGTTGATACACCAAAAGAAATCAGATAATTTGCGATTTGATTTGCTTTTGCATTAAGTTCATCT
>JAOZUQ010000112.1:1500-2503 GCA_029938635.1 Candidatus Aminicenantota bacterium | reverse complement strand
TCATTAAATGATTCTTTATCTAATCTGTCTACAACCTTATAAATTGGTATTAATGGAAATTCAATATCGGTTTGATTTATCTGCTCAATTGTTCCATTGTCCTGCTCAGAAAGAATTGGTAATTTATAAATTTCCAATAATGGATTTTCTGCGATTCCGGTTAACAGGGTTTTAAAATTATCTACCATCCTCTTGATTGTAGCCTGGCTGAAAAGATCCGTGGAGTATTCAAAGGTAATAACAGATTTTTCATTTTCTTCACTATAGATAAAACTTAAGTCAGTTTGCGAAGTATTTAAAAATATTGGACTTGTTTGAAAGGTAATATTGTCATCTATTAAATTTCTCTCACTATCCGGCTCAAAGACAAACATTGTCTGATACAAAGAGGTCGTGCTTAAGCTGCGTTCAATTTTAAATTCATTAACAACTCTTTCCAGGGGAATATCCTGATTACACAAGGCATCAAAACAAATTTTCTTGACCTGGTCAATAAAATCATTAAAAGCGATATCAGGATTTACAGCTAACTTGAATATTAACGTATTAGCAAAAAAACCAATTGTATTGTTTATTTCAGGCAGTGTCCGTCCAACTACAGGAAAGCCGATGCATATTCTTTTCTGATTTGTATATCTATATAAAAAAATATTATATGCACTCAGTAAAATCATAAAAAGAGTTGCCCCATGCTGACCAGCTATACTTGAAAGCCTGTTTATAGTTGATCTTGATACAGACAAACTCTCTCTTGACCCTTTAAATGACTGAATGGCAGGGCGCTGATAATCAGCAGACAGCTGCAATTGGGGAAATCCACCTTTTAATTGCTCTTTCCAGTAATTTAATTGCTGATCATACTCTTTTTTATCATACCAGTCTTTCTGCCAGCCTGCAAAGCCAGCAACCTGTACCATTGGATCATTTGACCTGTACTCTCCACTTTTTTCACAAGAGAGATATAAATCAAATAATTCATCTATGAAAAAATTACTTTATGGTT
>JAOZUQ010000112.1:0-1490 GCA_029938635.1 Candidatus Aminicenantota bacterium | reverse complement strand
CAATATGATGCGTTGTAAACAGCAAAATATACTTTTCATCTGCAATTTTAATTAATTTAAATCTAACCAATGAATCTTTATATAAATTAAAAATTTTGTTTGATTCTTTTTTTTTATATTCTAAAACCTTTTGCTGAAGAGCACCTTTGGCAAGCATGCTTAAATCAGTTAAAGGGATGTTAATATTGTGATGCCGCCTGACCGCTTGGAAGGAGCATCCATTTTTTACACTAAAAAATGTTCTTAAAGATTCTTGCCTCTTGACAATATCATTAATGCATCCTGATAAATTTTTTAAATCAAGATTTCCAAAGATTTTAATTTCATATGATAGATTGTATAATATATTGTCAGGATAAAGTTGATCTATATATAAGAGGCGAGATTGATTTGACGTTAAGGGCATATTGTCAAATTCTTTTGTCCCTGCACTTATCCTGATTCTTATTGTTTTTTCAACATTTAAAGGCCCCTGATTTTCTATTATTTTTCTAACGCCGGCAATTGTTGGATCTTTTAAAAATTCAGTAAGTGAGATATTAATTTTAAAATACTTATTTAACTTGGCAATAAGTTGAATAGACAATAATGAATGGCCACCTATCTCAAAAAAATTATTATCAATACTTATTTTGTCGATACCAATAACATCCTGCCATATTGCACTAATCTGTTTTTCAAGTTTTGAATCTGGCTCAATAAACTTGCCGCCCTTAATGGTATTTGACTGTTTTGGTGCAGGCAGAGCTTTTCTATCAATTTTGCCTGCCGGAGTTAATGGAAAAACTTCTATTACAACAAAATGGTGAGGTATCATATAATAAGGTAGCATAGAGCGAAGATAGGTAATAATCTCCTGTTTACTAAAACTTGAAAAAGATACAATATATGCAACCAGCCTGACATCTCCTGGTTTGTCTTCTCTGATTATGACCACACACTGTTTGACAAGTTGATATCCACTGATAATAGATTCAATCTCTCCAAGCTCAATCCTGAACCCACGCACCTTTACCTGATAATCAAGTCTGTTTAAATACTCTAAATTACCATCCTCATGATACCTGACAAGATCGCCGGTTTTATATAATTTTGCATTCTCAACACTGCTGAACCTGTCCTTTACAAATTGTTTTTCATTTAAATCAGGTCTGTTAAGATATCCTCTTGTTACACCGTCACCACCAATATATAATTCGCCGGGCACACCAACAGGAACCTGATTCATATTATTATCAAGTATATAAACCTGTGTATTTGCAATGGGATGTCCTATCAGAACCGTCTTGTCAGAATCTTTAATTTGATAACAGGTTGACCAGACAGTTGTCTCCGTAGGACCATACATATTCCATACACTTCCTGCCAGGTTGTTCAATTTTTTAGCAAGATCCTTTGGAAAAGCCTCCCCGCCACAAAGTATTTTCAAGTCTGATTAATACAATTTCTGATTTTCCAACCTGATGAATAACTTGTCGGGAACGAAATGT
>JAOZUQ010000026.1 GCA_029938635.1 Candidatus Aminicenantota bacterium | reverse complement strand
AATACATTGGTTTGACAAGGTATAGTAAATATTATATACTGACAAAATATCGCGGGGTGGAGCAGTCTGGTAGCTCGTTGGGCTCATAACCCAAAGGCCGTAGGTTCAAATCCTACCCCCGCTACCAATTCCCAACCCAAAACTTACTCATGTACGGTATTTTTGTATGATCAATATTTTTTTCCTGTGATTTAATTACTTTCCGGATAATATATAATAAATATTATGATATCTTGTGTAATCCTGTCTGCCGGAATGAGCAGTCGGTTTGGATCTCCGAAAGCTCTCGCTGCTTTAAATGGTGCAAACGTTATCGAGCATCATCAAAACATTCTTTTAAAGACACAAATTAATGAAATAATAATTGTCCTGGGTGCTTTTTCCGGTGCAATAGACCCTTATATACTTGATTCGGAGAGGATATAAACTGTTTATAACAAAAACTACAAATCAGGACAAACCTCTTCCTTTAAAGCCGGCCTGGAAAAAGTATCACCTGATGTGAAAGGGATCATGCTGTTGCCTGTGGATTATCCAATTGTTAAAGTCGAAACCATTAATATATTATTGGAGCAGTTTTTAATTAATATGCCCACAATTCTGGTACTGACTTACAATCACAAAAATGGACACCCCCCAATATTCAACTTAAATCTGAAAAAAGAATTATTATCACTGAACAATTCGAAGGGGATTAACACCCTTCTTCACAAGCATGAGAAAGAGATTGTAGTTTTTCCGGTTCCGGATTCCGGAGTGTGCAGGACCTTTAACACAAAAGCGGAATTCGAAACTATTCTAAAAGAGAGAAATTAAATTGATTAGATGATCTTTTTTGATTAATTATATTTAAAAGTTGAAAAAAAAATTTATTTTTAATAATGTTTAGTCGAGGAAGGAGATGGAATTTAATTACAGGATTAATCCGGGCAATTTTATCAGATTTACTTTAGTTTCACTTTGTATGGTTTTTTTCCTTTTTTCACTAGACACCACAGAAGAATCTCCGGGTAAACTTAGCAGAGTACACAGCCATCTGAATGGATCGAAAAGCTGCTCTAGCTGTCACGATAGAGAACATAAACTTGAATCTGCAAAATGCCTGGAATGCCATACAGCTCTGGATAAAAGGATTAAATCCGGCAAAGGGTACCATCGGAATAAAAGTGAAGATTGTGATAACTGCCACCAGGAACATAAAGGAAAGGGTGCAGAATTAATTCAATGGAACCCGAAAGATTTTGATCACGATGACACAGGTTATACTCTTACCGGAGCACATAAAAAAATAAAGAACTGTTCTTTATGTCATTCCGGCCCAAACTCATTTATGGGGAAAAATTCAAGATCATATTTATTGAAAAAGATCAAATGTATAACCTGCCATAAAGATGCTCATAACAAAATGTATCCTGTTTGTACGGATTGTCACTCAATCATTGATTGGAGGGTTGATATATGGTCCCCCTGAAAATAAATTTGCCATTAAAAATTTTATTATCCATCCTGATATTTATAAATGCGGCAGTTTTCCTGACGGCAGAACCAGGAAATGAATTTTACCTCAAAGGAATATTTTATCAGGATTGGATGGGTTTAAAAGGAGATAATGCTGATATGTATAACAGGATCAGCAGCCGCTTCAGACTTACGTTCTGGAATAAGCCCGGGGACGGATGGACTGGGGATTTTGATCTTAGAAACCGTTTTACATTTAATAACAAAGGAGGAAATCAGCTGATCATCTATGATGCAAAGGTGATCTTTGATAGCCTGAAAAGCAAATTTTTTCTATCTTTGGGGCAGATGAACCTCTATGATACTGCAGGAATAGGAGAGTTGGCCGGAATTTTAGGCGGATACAAACCATTTAAGAATATTTTAGTTGGTGGTTATTACGGGATTGAGCCTGATCTGTATAACTCCAGGCTTGATTCCGGTTATAAAAAATATGGAGGGTTTGTAAAATATTCAGGACCAGGAGCAAAACTGGTATCACTTAGTTTTAATCATCTTTCCTATGAAGGGATGGAGGAGCGGATATATTTACACTCAAGTCTTTATCTGCCTTATAAAAGATTATTGTTTTTGTTCGGAACAGCTGAATATGAGCTTGCTGATAATATAACAAAAGAAGATAGATTATCCAGGCTGTTCTTTAATATCCGCCTTAACATATCAAAGAAGATAAATATTACAGGAAGTTACAGTTCCGGACGGGGGCTGGATTATCACCGCTTTTTAGTTGAAAAGGATGAGAACAAAGTGCTTCCGTTAAGTGAAATAGAGAGGTTTTACTATAACAAGATTTTTGGTATCAGATTAACTTTTAAACCTGTAAAAAATCTCCGTTTATCATTTTCCCGCAAGGAGAGCGAGAGGATTGATGAAGAGATACAGAATCATACAAACAGGTTCAGTTTGTCGTATCTAAACATCTTAAGATCGGGAGTTTCATTTACGGCTAACTACAATATGAACAGGGGTGAAAATTCAGAATCTGACTCATATTATATTTCAACTTCGAGGAATTTCGGCCGTCTTAACGCAAATATCAGTTTTTCCAGTTATTTTAACTCTCTGTATATCTTAGATAAAGGGTTTCCGGAAATAACATATATTCCCGACAGGAGAACAATATCTGTCAGCTTATTCTATATATTCAATCGGTACATTGCCGTTTCAACGGAGTATGCCTATTTGTTTCAGGATAATTATAGAGAGAATCGTGTTTTTGTAAGATTGATTCTGCGAAAATAAAAATGATGAAAATAAAAAATGGGATCAGCAAAGATAATGTTAAAGGGAGAAGAATCCCTCTATATATTTTATTGCCTCTGATTATGATAATTTTATCCGGATTTTCCCTGTCCACATCTAAAAAGATTTGGAATTCGATCACTCATGATAAGACAAATTTTCCTCTGACAGGTAAGCATAGAACTGTTTCCTGTTCCGAATGTCATAAAAAGGGGTTTCTTGCAGGTACCCCGTCGGAGTGCGAAGTATGCCATTTGTACAGAAAAAAAGATGATGTACATAATATGCAGCTTGGTATTCATTGCGGCGAATGCCACACTCCAACGGATTGGAAAGTGATTAAACCCGGTTCGTGGTCCCATATCCGGGAAACAGGTTTCCCCCTTTCCGGGCAGCACCGAATATCAGATTGCCGGCAGTGTCACATGGATAATATTTATTCCAGAATTGATTCATCCTGTGATAACTGCCATATGGATGACTATAGAAAGGCAAAAGAGCCTGATCATAATGTATTAGGGTATTCCACTGATTGTGATAATTGTCATTACAATTCTTTTACCTGGGATGGGGCAATTATTGATCACGATAAATTCTGGCTTTTAAAAGGGGCACACACTGGACACGATTGTTCACGCTGCCATTTAAACGGATACAATATCAGCAGCGAATGTATTACATGCCATTTGGATGATTATGAAAGAGCAAAAGAACCGGATCATAGAAATGCAGGCTTCAGCACAGATTGTTCTTTATGTCACCTGAAAGAATCATTTTCATGGTCACAAGCTTCATTTAATCACAATTTTCCGGTTAGTTCGGGAAAACATCAGCATTTATCCTGTTCGGATTGTCACGAAACCACAAACTATTATGATTTCTCCTGTATAGGCTGTCATGAACACAGTCAATTGGAAATGGACAATAAACATGCAGGCGTGGGCGGTTATGTATACTTAAGCAGAAACTGCTATTTTTGTCATCCTGATGGGAATTAAATTATAAAATGAAATATTTGGATTTGTTCTATATAAAATATCAGGGAGGCCTAATTGTCCGATAAAAAATCAATGATATTAAATGTTAATGGTAATAACCATCAAATTTTTGCAGATATGAACGAGCCACTATTATGGGTATTAAGGGATGATCTTGGGTTGACCGGAACAAAGTTCGGCTGTGGGAAAGGAGAATGCGGTGCATGCTCGGTTTTGATTGATGGAGATGTACAACGTTCCTGCCGGTTTCCTGTTGCATATGCAGCTGCAGGACAGGAAATAATTACAATTGAAGGCCTGGGGACGGCCGGGAATCTTTCTAAACTTCAAAAATCCTTTATTAAACATTCAGCGTTTTGTTGCGGTTTTTGTACACCGGGAATGTTAATTACAGCAACGGGCCTGTTGAAAACCAACCCCTATCCCAGCCGCGATGATATTATTTTGGCAATGAACAATAATTTGTGCAGATGCGGATCTTATTCCAATATTATTGAAGCTATCGAATTCGTAGTAAAAGAGTATTAAAAAGGAGTTCTCATGAAAATGACAAGACGACAGTTTCTTGCTTCCCTGGGAGGTGCCAGCCTTATTTTTGCAATTGATATTTTAGCGGAAAATAGAACTGGAAGCTCCTCGTTCGGACCTGTCCCGCTCGAAAGAGAACCCGAGTGTATTGCAGATTATACAGATACTGATTATACAAACTGGATAGTTTTTGATCCGGGAGAAAACGTAAGGGTGTTTACAGGACGGACGGAACTTGGGCAGGGATTAAAAACAGTTATTACTGCAGTTGTTACTCAGGGGCTTGAGATTGAACCCGAACAGCTGACAATTATTCAGGGTGATACTGATCAGTGTCCGGATGACGGACCCACCATTGGAAGTGCAGCCTGCAGGGTTGTTGGCTGGGGTTTCTGGCATGCCTGTCTGAAAATTCAAAATTATCTTGTAAATAGCACTTCAACAAAATTCGGAATCGCTTCAGACAGCCTGGAATTCAAATCCGGGAAAATAAAGATAAAAGGAGATGATAAAACATTTCTTAATTATTCTGAAATTTCAACCGGAGAAGCGGTTGTGATCAGAGTGAATCCTGATTCGACAGTTTCAACCAAACAATATATTGACAAAAAAATACTTAATGTGAATGGAATCGACATAGTTACAGGTGCACTTAAATATGTTAATGACCTGAAAATCCCCGGAATGTTGTATGCAGGATTTAAAACCCCGCCTTATCACAAGAGCATTACCCTTCTGGAAACTATTAATGATGAAAAAACCAAAGAAATAGAGGGAATTAAAGCGGTTGAAGGTATTGGCGGAAGAGTTGTTATAATTGGAGAAAGATATTCAGATGTGACAAAGGGATTGTCCCTCGTTGAAGCCGAATGGAGGACTCCGACCAGAGCAAAAGAACTAAATATTGAGGAAGAATTGAGAGCGAGTTCCCACCTTCAGGAAGTTAAAGAGGATGAAGGTGATGTTGAAACAGCTCTGAAATCCAGTGCTGTAGTTCTGTCTGAAACATATTATACCCAGTATATCACTCATGCTGCTATTGAAACAGATACATCTCTGGCAGCTTATGATAACAATTCGGGGAAATGGAATGTATGGGCCAGTACACAATGGCCCCACAAACAGAGAAGTCAAATTGCTACAGAACTTAAAACAAATGAAACCAACATCAGGGTGATTGCGCAACCGGCAGGAGGAGCTTTTGGAGGAAAAATTGGTAATACTGTCAACTCGGAAGCAGCAGCAATTTCCAATTTTGCAAAAGCTCCGATTAAACTTATATACAGCCGTAAGGATCAGTTTCAATTGAGATCACATTTTAAAGCTGCTGTGGTGATTGATATTACAAGTGGAGTTGATTCAAATGGAAAAATGATTGCCCGAAAGATTGATAGTTATGATGACCTGGCAGAAGGCTCTACATTTGTATATGATATCCCGAATGTTCTCACCAGAGCCTTTAAAGGAAATATTCCATATCACAGAGCTGTTGTCAGGGGAACCAGTTATGTTCAGACCTGTTTTGCAATTGAGAGTCATGTAGACATGATGGCCAATCGTATTGGATTGGACCCCTTTGAATTCAGACGTATTAATGTTCAATATCCCGCTTTTGTTAACTTGATAGATAGCGTTGCAGAAAACATAGAATATAGTGACAATAATAAAGGCCAGGAAGGGAATGAAGGGATCGGGATTGCCATGGTAAAGCATGGAGGTGCTCAGCTTGGAGTTATTTCAGCAAAAGTCAGAGTTGATAGAGTAACAGGGCAGATTGAAGTAAAAAAAATCTGTGCAGCATTTGATGTAGGTATTGTGGTTAATGAACCGACAGCCGTAGTCGGAATACGAGGCGGAATAATAATGGGTATAGGGTATGTATTGAGAGAGAAAATAGATATGGATGGATGGGGAACCTATACTGAATATCTTGGTGAATACGGAATCCCCCGCTTCTCTGATGTTCCTCCGATTATAGATATTAAGTTTCATGATAATCTGCAACCCGGAGGTACAGTACGGGGTTTGGGAGAAATGCCCGTTGTTCCTACTATCGGTTCTATTGCAAATGCGATATGCGATGCGATTGGTGTCCGTTTTTATTCCACACCTATTACTCCTGAAGATATAAAGAAAGCTTTGGGAACAGATATCGAAAACCTGAATTTTTAAGCCTGGTTTAATATATTCGTAATAACAAGGTTGCGGCCCCGTTGTTTTCCCTGATACAGGGCATCATCAGCTTCTTTTATAACGGAATCGATAGATTTTCCCCTTGAGTATACTGCTACTCCAAATGTTGCTGTAACACCAAGTGCAATATTACTGAAATTGTATACAGTGTTTTCGATCATGGACCTGACCTTCTCAGTAACAATTTTACCTCCATCGATCTCAGTTTCGGGATATATCATGAGGAACTCTTCCCCGCCCCATCTCCCGACATAGTCCTGTTTCCTGATAGATTTTTTGATCAGCCTGGAAATTTCAACAAGGACAAAATCACCGCAATCGTGGCCGTGAGTATCATTAAATTTCTTAAAGTGGTCAATGTCACACATTACTATACAAAAAGATTTATTTGTCCTTTCATATCTTATTAATTCACTCTCCAGAATCTCTATCATTTTTCTTCTGTTATTAAGAGATGTCAGCGGGTCAATGGTTGCTGCCTCTTCCAGCTTCTGATGTGTTTTTGCTTTAAATACTGCTGAAATTGTATGCTCTCTTATCCTCATCATTTTTTTTGCATCAGTTTTGGTAAAAGCATCAGTATTGTTCATGTTTCCCAGGACAAAAAATCCTTCCAGAGTTTCCCCGGACATTATTGTCATTGCGATAATGGATTCCGGCAGGTCAATGTTTTTAAGTTTTTCCGGAAGTTGAAGTTTTGCCAATTCTTTCAGAATAAATATTCCATTTTCATATTCTATTCCATTTTCAAAAAAATTTTCGAAGGATTCATCAAAGGCTAAACTACTTCTGGAAATATCACCGTTATCATCTCCTATTAAAATTTTTGGTTCCAGCATGTTATTTGACTTGTTGAAAATAAAGATTGCCCCCTTTTCAGCCTGAGGGAACATGATCATCGTTTGCTGCAAAAGAACTTTGAGCAATTTATCAAAATTTATCTCTTTGTTAATGTTAGCTACGATCCTGTCGGTAGTTTCAAGTTCTGCAGTTCTTTCCGCAACCTGTTTTTCAAGTTCCAAACTCCTTTTTCTTAATCTTCTGATCCTTAATCCGAGTAGAAGGGCTATGATTCCGATCACTACCAGGAATATAAGAACATTAAACCATAAGGTTTTATAAAAGAAAGGTTTTTGCAGGAACTTCACTTTTATATCACCGGTATTCCAGATACCGTCATTATTTACTGCTTTAACTCTGAAAGTATATTCACCCGAGGGTAATGTCGTATATGATACTTCCCTCTTTGTTGTCAGGCCTGACCAACTCTCATCGAATCCTTCAAGTTTATACATATATTGAACTTTATGAGGGATCACATAACTTAGTGCAGTGAATGCGAAGGTAAGTCTTTTATAATTCGGTGATAAAACCCTGATTTGCAATGGGGAATAATTTCTATTGTCGATCTTTACCATCTCAACAAGGAGTGGGGGTGGTTTTTCATTTACAGGGATATGTAATGTATCTATCGAAGCGATGCCCATTAATGTCGGGAACCAGTTAACTCCTTCACTGGATCTTGTTGCCCATGAAACAGGTGTTGGTGAATCAAGCAGGCCGTCAAGGTCGTTATATAATGTAACTTTAGTAAGTTTTGATTTACCTTTAGCGATCTGATTAAGAGAATCTTTGTTTACAATATAAATTCCAGGTTCGGCAATCATCCAGAGTCTCCCCTCGTCATCTTCTATAACCTGAAAAATTGCGTTTTCAGGGAGACCGTTTACTTCTGAATAGTTGAAAAAATTTTTCCGGTCGTATCTTGATAATCCTTTTGATGTGGAGATCCACATTATGTTATCTGAATCCTCATAGATACGGAAAACAATATTTGAAGCCAGCCCGTCCCCGGCTTCAAGGGTCCTGAACGTACCATCTTTAAATATTGATATGCCGCCCCCGTTTGTTGCAATATACAAATTTTTTCGGGAATCCTCAAAAACACTCAGAATATAATTATCTGAAAGTCCGTCATTCTTTGTAAATTTTCTTATTTTTGTACCATCTTTTATTACATTCAGGCCATTTGATGTTCCAATCCATATATTACCTTTATAATCTTCGATTGACATCCTGCATCTGTCACTTGAAAGTCCATTTTCGGAAGTGTAATTGTCTATTCTTCCGTTTTTAAATGTAACAATACCCAGATCACTATAAGTGCTGATCCAGATTTTCCCGCCTGAATCCTTGTTAATATGTCGGATCCTTACCCCTTTGAGGAAGTCTGTAATGTTAAGCCTGATAAACTTTCCGTTTTTCAGGATAGAAAGTCCCCCGTCTGTACCTATCCAGCACACATTTTTATCTACCTGAAGAATGGAATTCACTTTGTTGTGAATTAATCCCTGTTTTGAAGTTAAAGAAGTGAATTTCCCTTCACTTAATTTATTAAGTCCTCCTCTGGATGTAGCGATCCAGACACTCCCCTCTTTATCCTCGAGTATTTTTGATACTTGATTATTGCTTAATCCATTCTCTTCCGAATATTGATGGAACTTATCATCATAATGTCTGAATAATCCGGAATCGGTGCTTATCCATACACATCCCTGTTCTCCCTGCATAATAGAGGTTATTGTTTTTGCTTTAAAATCTTTTTGATCTTTAAAGTCGGACAACACACCGTTTTTTATTAAAAAGAGACTATGATTTTTTGTTCCTATCCATATATTTCCGTTGTTATCTTTTAATACGGAAGTGATAACAGTATTCTCAATTTTGTTCAGGACAGGTATATTTTTCCTGCTTTCCTCAAAAAACACGGCTACTCCGCCTTCCGGGGTTGATACCCACAGATGGCCTTCCGGGTCATGATAGATCATTTCAATACTCTTCTCACTGAACATCCCGTTTAACGGAATAGATGTAAGTCCATTTTTATTTGCTTTTAATAATCCATTTCCCGTACCGATCCATAAATACCCTTCATTGCCAATTGAAAGAGATTTAATAACCTTGTCTTTCAGATCGGAGTTGTTGAACATAGTGAATTTATTATTAGAATATTTTGCAATTCCCTCACCATTTGTACCGATCCACAAGTTCCCCCCTGTCCCTTCCAGGAGGGTAGTAACCGAATTGCTTTCAAATCCGTTTTCTTCATATTTTGAAAAAGTAATGAAATTGATCCCATCGAATCTTACAAGGCCGTTAAATGTTCCTATCCATATGTATCCGGATTTGTCCTGAATAATATCATTTATCGAATCTGAAGGGAGCCCGTCTTTAGCTGTCCAGATTGTATGCATGCTCTGCTGGAGGGGTGTTTTAAGGTTCAACCCTGTTAAGGGGAAGCAGAAAAGAAGAAAGCTTATCAAATATGTAGAGATTCTCACATAAAGATTATATATGATTTATCAGTTTTTTAACAATTATTGAAGAATAACGTACAGTTCTCCTCCTGATTATCGATCAGGGATAAAACTTAATTTCTGCTGAATGTAAAAGGGATCGTATTTAATACAGAATAACCTCCACCACCATTATCATAAATTGTCATTTCTACTTCAACTGAATCCGGATTCATTCCGTTAAAAATATCACCTTCAAGCGGGCTTTCTGATTCTATTGCAACCCAGAGATAATCCATTCGGTCCAATGCTACATTGAGATGAATATCTCCAAAAAGCTGCTCAATATTAAATCGGGTTATTTCAAAAACAAGCTGATCTCCTGAATAAACACGATAATTCCAATTCGCAACCGATGCATACATAAAATGTGTTGAATCAGTAGAACGGGAAGGATTTATGTTCACTGATGATTGATTTATCTCAACCCGTGCATTCAATCTAAGGTAGCTGGTATTATCTTCTGCTGAATAGGACCCCTCTGCTTCGAAAAGGAACCACTCGAAATCCAGTGAAGGATCTTTGCAGCTTTGTGTGAATACTGTTATAAGAAATATAATAATTATGATTTTGGTAATCTTTAGCATTTTTTTCTCCGAATCAACTATGCAAATTTAATTCCATATCTGATTGAGCCAATTGCAAAAATACATTCTATTGCAGTTTGCTGCAATTCTCCATGACTTCCCATCTTCACAAAAAAATCCTTAATGTAGCACTGAGGCTACGTTTCCGGTTTTTTTACTCAGATACTTTGCCATGAAAAATTTCGCTAAACTTCATAACAAATCTATTTTTTCAATTAGCTCTGATTGAAATTATTTTACTTAAATGTCCTACTTTTTTTAATGTTAAGAAAATTTTGACCTATAATGGAAACATTTTCAGGCAATATATCAGGAAAAGTAATGTCCGATATAATCAGAATATAATTTATACAGAGGAAGTTTTTTAGCTGAAGGTTTTCTGAAATCAGGAATTGATTTTGAAACTATTTGAAATATGTGTTCGGGATTATTGCCATCCGGGAATCCTCTGAATTTTTCCTTATGATCATTCAGGCTTTTTTTAACAGATTCGATTTTTTTATAAATAGTGCCCATATCTGAGCGGTTCTCATTCAAAGATTCCAGAATTGCCTTCCCTACAACATTGACCGGGAGGATCTTAACCAGTTCAAGGCACTTATTCCTTATCATTATTGAAACTTCCTTTCTTGTTTTCTCAAGGTGTTCTGAAACCTTAACAGGAGAGCCGAATGATATATATACATCTTTTATGTGCTTTAACATTTTCAGAGAATCATAGACTTTTAATGTTCTTGGTGTATTTGATCCGAAACCGACAAGCTCACCACCTTCACGGATAAAAGAATAATCACAATTAAACGGAATAATATAAGAATCAAATTTTTCGACCCCTTTTATATTCGGATCTATGGTATCTTTGTCTTTTTCATACTGAAGAAGGGCGTCAAAAGAAGTCGGGAAAAACCCGCCGTATTCTCCGGTCCGCGGAATGCTTGTTCTGGTCCCCTCGGGAAACAGGAGGACATCTCTTCCGTATACCATAAAACTGTACATATTATTTCTGAGCTCTTTTGCAGACTCAACAATTTCTCTCCGTGTTTTTCCCCTTTTCACAAGAAATACACTTGTGTTTTTAGCCAGAGTTACAAACAGTTTTCCCCTTATCAGATTATCGCCCATTCCCACTACCGGAATAGGAAGTTTGTTCAAATTCAGCGCAGACAGCATACCAGTTGTTTCCCACAGGCTCCTGTGAAATCCGTTATAGAGGAATACCGAGCCCTTTTGTTTCAGGCTTATAAGGTCTTCTTCAAATTCAACGTGAGCATGGGTAAGGCTCCTATACCCCCAGTTTGAAATTATTCTGGCCACGAAGAAGGTTAAACCACGTCGTTTTAGAATGTCCCGCTTTGGTAAAAGTTCCATTATGATCTCTCTGGCCTCGATTATAGCACCTTTGTTGATCCAATGTAAAACAGAGATAATTATTGAATTTAGTATGAATTGGGAGTATAAAGAAGTTATGAAAGATAATAATATTATACTTTACTCACATGGAGCCTGCAACGAAGTTACAGGCTCAAAACATTTTATTGAATACAATGGAAAAACAATTCAGATAGATTCCGGAATGTTCCAGGGGAGAAGGGCGGAATCATATGAGAAGAATCACACTCTTCCTTTTGATCCGTCAAAAACAGATTGTATCCTTTTAACTCACGGTCATTTCGATCACTCCGGTGCTCTGCCTGTTATGGTGAACAACGGATTTTCCGGAAATATTTACTCAACTCCCGCAACAAGAGATATAGCCAACATAATATTGTTTGATAGTGCATACATTCAGCAGAAGGATAGTGAATACCTGAGAGATAAAGCCATGAAATATCCTGACCGGAATCTGAAAGTTTATGAACCCCTCTATGATTCCTCGGATGTCATTAAAACTCTTCAGCAATTTGTTACTATCAATAATCGAAGAGAGTTTATCCCTGTAGACGGTTTTAAAGCTGAATTTTTTGATGCAGGCCATATTCTCGGTTCATCTATGATTTGTTTAACCGTTGGAGAAGGGCTGAAAATCGGTTATTCGGGAGATCTCGGGCGAAAAAATCTGCCGATCCTGAAAGATCCTGAGACAATGTATGATCTGGATTATCTTGTACTTGAAGGTACTTATGGCGACAGGCTTCATGAATCGGTCGGTTCAGGAGGTGAGAGGCTTGCTGGAATTGTAAAAAAAGTGGTAAAGACAGGTGGAAAGATCATAATCCCGGCATTTACGATTGAGAGAACTCAGGAGATCATATATATTCTTCACCTCCTGCAATTGGAGAACCGGATCCCGAGAATTCCGATCTATGTCGATTCTCCGATGGCTGTAAATGCAACATCCATTTTTAAGATCCACTCTGAATGTTTTGATAAAGAAACTTATGAAGATTTTACTTCCAATAATATCAATCCTTTCGGATTCGATAACATCAACTATGTTCAGTCTGTAAGAGAGTCAAAGGAGATAAATTCTAAAAAGGGGCCGATGATCATTATTTCTGCCAGCGGAATGGCGGAAAACGGCCGGATTCTTCACCATCTTAAAAATAATATTGAAGATAAAAGAGCTATAATAACCATTGTCGGCTTTATGGCTGCCCATACACTTGGACGGAAGCTGGTGGAGGGTGAGAAGAGTATTAAGATATTCGGAAAGAACTACGAAGTAAATGCGGAAATTGAAAAACTTAATGCATTCTCAGCTCATGCAGATTACAATGAGATCAAAGAGTGGGTATCGGGTTATGATCTGAAAAGACTGAAAAAAATATTCCTTGTTCATGGTGAAAATAAAAGCCTGGTGAATTTAAGATCAGAACTGCTTTCTATCGGTGTCAATAGCGTAGAAATAGTGGAGTACGGAAAAACTTATGGTATAAATTCCGAAAGAGGAAAATGATGTTAGAAAATCTGAGCGACAGGTTCAATAAAGTATTCAAATATTTAAAGGGTGAAGTAAAGATTACCGAGGAAAATATTGAAAAAGCGTTGAAAGAGATTAAATTATCACTTCTTGAAGCAGATGTAAATTTCAGAGTTGTTAAAGAGTTTATCGGTAAAATTAAAGAAGAAGCGCTTGGAGCAAAGGTTCAGGAGAGCCTGAATCCCTATCAGCAGATAATTAAGATTGTACGACATGAACTTGAAAGTATACTTGGCTCCGGAGTCAGCGATCTGAATAAAACCTCAGAAAAACCAGCTGTAATAATGTTGACCGGGCTTCAGGGAACAGGCAAAACCACCTCTGCCGGTAAGCTTGCACATTTTCTTAAGGAGAAAGGGAAATCATCGGTTCTATGTTCATTTGACCTTAAAAGAATGGCCGCAGGAGAACAGCTTAAAACCATAGCGGATCAGATTGGAGTTAATTTTTTTGAATCTGAATACAAAGATCCTAAAAAGATTGCTAAAAATCTCCTCACAAAATCAAAAGAGTTGGGATATGACTATGTCATTGCCGATACGGCCGGAAGACTTCATATTGATGAAGATCTGATGAAAGAATTAGTGCTCGTTAAATCTATCCTGAATCCTGTTGAAACAATTTTTGTTGCAGATTCAATGACAGGTCAGGATGCGGTTAATTCTGCTCTCAGTTTTTCAAAGGAGATCGGGATTGATTCGGTTTTACTCACAAAGATAGATTCTGATACAAGAGGAGGGGCTGCACTATCTATTGTAAAGGTTGCAGGTAAGCCCATTAAATTTATCGGAACAGGAGAAAAATACAGCGATTTCCAACAATTTTTTCCTGACAGAATTGCATCAAAAATTCTCGGAATGGGAGATGTTCTAACTCTTATAGAAAAAGCGGAAAAAGAGTTTGATGAGAATGAATCTCAGAAAATGGCCAAGAGGATGATGAGGAACGAGTTCACTCTTGATGATTTTCTTTCACAATTGAAACAAATCCAGAAGTTGGGTTCTGTTTCAGACATCATGGGAATGATGCCCAACATGGGAATCCCCGCAAACAGGAATGTTGAAGCTGATGATAAAAAGATAACACATACAATTGCAATTATTAATTCGATGAACAGAACTGAAAAAGAGAGGCCGAAAATAATAAATGGAAAAAGGCGATCTAGAATTGCAAAGGGATCCGGGAGAACCGTTCAGGAAGTTAATCAATTGTTAAAACAATACTTCGAGATGAAGAAATTTATGAAAAAACCCTTTTTTAGGAAAATGCTGCAAAAATTTGACTTTTCGTCTAAAATGGGGTAGATTAACGCTTATTAAACAGGGAGTTTTACAATGGTTGTAATTAGACTAACACGCATGGGAACAAAACACAAACCTTTCTACAGAGTAGTTGCAGTTGACAAAAGGAAACCGAGGGAATCAAGGTATATTGAAAGGATAGGCATCTACAATCCTCTTCCGGAAAATCCTGAAGTGAAGATTGATATGGAAAAATATAATAAGTGGATTAAGTTGGGAGCAAAGCCATCTGCTACAGTTAAATCTTTGTTAAAGAAGGTCAATACTGAAAACTAAGGAGGGATAATGAAACAACTCGTTGAGACAGTTTGTAAGGCATTAGTGGATAATCCTGATGAAGTAAAGGTTACGCAGATCGATGGAGAGCAGACGACCATACTTGAGTTAAGAGTTGACCAGTCTGACCTAGGTAAAGTTATTGGAAAACAGGGAAGAACTGCAAGAGCTATCCGGACCATCCTTGCTGCTGCAGGAATGAAACAGAGACGGAGATTTAATCTCGAAATTATTGAAAATTTCGATAGAGAAGAAAAATAGTTATTGGTTTTATTAGGTAAAATATCTAAAAGCCGGGGAAATAAAGGAGAGGTTATTTGTAAAATCTCTCCTGAGATAAATCTTTCAAATATAGATTTTTCCGGAGAATTCAAGTTAAAATCAAAAAAGCATACTAAAACAACTAAAATGGAATCATATTCTGAAAGAGGATCATCTTTGATAGCAAAATTTGATATTTCAAATTCAATTAATGATGCACTCGGACTTGTAGGGTACGATGTTTATTACGGAGAACTCAGATCGGATATTTCTTCTCTCAGCCTGGAAGGATATTTGGTTTTTGATGTTAGCGGACTCGGCTGGGGAAAAGTTTGTAAAGTTGATCTGGCAGGGCCGAATAAGATGATTGAAACCTTTGATGGTACAGAATACATCATAATCCCTTTTGATGATTCAATAATACTGAAAATTAATTCGTCAGAAAAAACAATACTCATTGATCCCCCTGACGGTTTAAAAAACCTGAACAAATGAAATACTTCTCGGTAGTTTCAATATTTCCAGAATTGATCAATGGTATTACCGGATCAGGTTTGCTCAGAAAAGCTGTTGATAACGGGATTATTAATATTGATGTGTATGATCTGAGAGATTATACTGACAATAAACACAGAAAGACCGATGACCGGCCGTATGGTGGTGGCGCAGGTATGGTAATGACTCCCGAACCACTCCGAAATGTTGTTGATCATATCAAAAAAAAAGGGGATGGCCAGGTTGTTTTGTTTTCCGCTTATGCAGAAAAACTTACACAGAAGAAAGTTAAAGAACACTCAACTAAAGATCATCATATCCTGATATGTGGCAGATATGAAGGTATTGACCAGAGATTCATTGATAAATATGTAGATGTGGAGATATCTATCGGCGACTATGTGATAATGGGTGGAGAGCTTGCTGCCGGAGTTTTTATGGAAAGCGTGGGAAGGATGATTGAAGGAGTAGTTGGAAACAGAGAATCTGTCGAAACAGATTCATTTTATATAGACAATCAATATGGATATCCTCAGTATACAATGCCCAGAGATTTTGAAGGCGTGGGTGTTCCGGATGTGCTTCTCTCGGGTGATCATAAAAAAATTTATGAGTGGAGAGAGAAAAACCGAAAATCAAGAGATTAATTATATCAATCAGGAGTAATAATGGAAAAAATTATTGAATGTGTTCCAAATTTTTCAGAAGGAAAAGACATGGTATTAATCGGTAAGATTACCGATGAGATCCGTAGTGTTGAAGGGGTAGTTCTGCTTGATGTTGATCCCGGTAAAGATACGAACAGAACAGTTGTTACCTTCGCCGGTAGTCCGGAAGGTGTAGCGGAGGCAGCATTTCTGTCAATCAAAAAGGCTTCTGAACTCATTGACATGTCAAAACATAAAGGTGCTCATGCAAGAATGGGTGCTACCGATGTTTGCCCTTTTGTTCCTGTATCCGGTGTCACAATGGAAGATTGTATAGAGGTCTCAAAAAAAGTCGGGAAAAGGGTTGGTGAAGAACTCGGGATTCCTGTATTTCTTTATGCAAACTCAGCTTCAACTCCGGATAGAAAGAGAATGCCTGATATACGCGAAGGTGAATATGAAGCTCTTCCGGAAAAACTGAAGAGGAAAGATTTTGTTCCGGATTTCGGAAAACCGGTTTTTAACAGCAGAAGTGGTGCTACGGTTGTGGGTGCCAGAGGGTTTTTGATCGCTTACAATATTAATCTTAATACGAAAGAGACAAAAACAGCTAATAAGATCGCAAAAAGGATTCGTGAGAAGGGCAGAGTTGTTAAGAATAAAGAGACTGGTGAAAAAAAGGCCATCCCCGGACTTTTTAAAGGTGTTCAGGGGATGGGTTGGTATATTGATGAATATAATATGGCACAGGTAACAGTCAATATTCTCGATTTTAATGAATCCCCGCTTTATAAAATATTTGATGAGTCTGAACGGCTTGCTGCTGAATTCGGGGCAAGGGTGACCGGAAGTGAAATGGTCGGCCTTATTCCTCTTAAAGCCCTCCTTGATGCAGGAATTCATTATCTGAAGAAACAGGGCTCTTCAACCGGAGTTTCTGAAAAAGAGATATTAAGAATTGCTGTACAAAGTTTGGGATTGAATGAAGTTTCCGAGTTTAATATTGATGAAAGAATAATTGAATACAGGTTCAAAAAGCCCGGCAAGCTTGTATCGATGAAGATCGATGAGTTCATTGAAGAACTTTCCTCAAATTCTCCTGCTCCCGGTGGTGGAAGTGTGGCTGCACTTTGTGGCGCTCTATCTTCTTCACTAAGCGCAATGGTTGGAAATTTGACTGTGGGGAAATTGAAATACAAGAATGTCAGAGAAAAAATGATAACGATTTCGGAATCCGGTCAGGAGCTGAACAGGATTTTTATTGATGCGATCGATAGAGATACGATTGCATTCAACAAGATTATGGATGCATTTTCACTTCCGAAAAAGGATGATAAAGAAAAAAAAATAAGGGAGAAAGCAATTAAAGATGCTACGATTGAGGCAACAATGATCCCCTTCTCGGTTCTGGAAAGAGCAAAAGATGCAGCCGAACTGGCACTTGAAGTAGCGTCTTCCGGAAATACGAATTCACTTTCTGATTCAGGTGTGGCGGGCCTGACATCAATGGCAGCAGCAGCCGGAGCATATTATAATGTATTGATTAACCTTGAAGGTATAGATGATCAGTCTTTTGTTGAGAAAATGAAAAAGGATTCTTCTGAAATTATTTCAGATGTAAAAAAAATAACTGATAAAGTTTCTGAAATTCTTGAGAGTGCTTTGAAATAGATCTATTTTTTCCTGAAAATAGAGCCTTTTTTTATACCTTTTGAAGATTCTTTCTCAATTTCTTTTAATCTTTTTTTTGCAATTGTATTTTCCGGATCAATTGAAATGGCCTTTTTGAAAAACCCTTCAGCCCTTTTTGTCATATTCTCATTTAGAAAAAGAAGTCCGAGGGCGACAAAAGCTTCAGGACTCCACGGATCCAGCTGTGTAGTCGTTGTAAGGTTTTTTTCCGCAGCTCTGGTCATTGTGGGAATATTCATTTGAGACATTCCGAGTAAAAGAAAAAAAGCCCCTCTCTCAGGATTAAGCCTTGTTGCTTCTTCAAGCAATGTAGTGGCCTCCCAATAATTTTTTTGATTAAATAAAGTTTTGGCCTTCCGGTGTAGAAGAGAAGCCCGCTCAATTGCTTTATCCGGACCAGTTGCATCATCACCATTATTGCTTATCTTATCAATATCATATTGGCGCCTCTTATCAATGTCGCTAAGAGTATCGTATGCTCTGTTGATCTCTGAAAATACGAAATTTGCCATTTCGTTCAGCTCCGGATCAGGTGCATTTGCGATCCTGTCCGGATGATATTTCTTTGCAAAATCAAAATATGAATTCCTGATATCTTCTGAAGATGCATCAGATTTCAAACCGAATATCTCATAATAGTTTAATTTTTCTTCTTTTATTCTATTATACAGCCCGACTATTTTTTCTATGTTCTTCCTGTCCTCTTCTTTTATTTCAATAGTTTCAAAATCTACAATTCCGAGAAGGAAGAGAGGTAGAATGTTCTCCCAATACTTTTTTTCAGATATTCCCAACTCTACAGGTATTTCTTCATTTGATTTATTTATGAACTTACTGAGAGATTTATGGAACTTAACAAGTTTTTCCGGCAATACCTCTTTAATTTTTTCTGACATATCCAGAACTCTCGGAGATTTTGAAAAATACTGATTTATATAAATGTTTAAATTCTGAATATATCTGGCTGCACCTTCATAAATAATCTTTGCAAGGTTAATATCAAATTTTGAATCATCCGGGACCACGGGTGCCTTTTCTTCAAAATTCCATTTTCCGGAATTGACAAAAAATAGTGAAAGAACAATAGATTTTATCTGAAGCAGTATACCCTGAAAAACCTCTCTTTCAGTAAGAACTTTATTCTCCACAAGCAGTTTCCCGATCTTCTGGTTCTTTCCTTCGATCATTTTGTGAATATTCCAGAATTCCTGCCTCGTGATCATTCCCGCTTTGAACAGGATCTCTCCCAGTCTTTCCTGGATCAAATTTGTATCTGCATAGAGAATAGACCCATTCTTAAAATATATATTTTTTTGATAATTTTCATCACTGACAGCCAGGGTTCCTGAAAGATTTTCTGAATATATTTTGCGCAAAAATATTGGTATAGGAGCTTCGTTAACTAAAAATAAATTTTTTTTCTCGATTTAAAATAATTACTACAATAAATAAATGATGTCAATTCCTGTGTTTGCCGGATAAATGTTAAAACTTGACAAAAAAATATAAATATTCTATTTAAATATAGGACATTATTGAATGTGTATCTGGATTTTTAGGGGAAGTGTAATTTCAAATTTGTTTGACAGGAGAAGGGGATGAAAAAAACAAGTATTTTATTAATTTTATTTCTAATGCTATTTTGCACTGTTTTTTCAACACAAAAAAAATATGTTTTCGATGATACTCAGCTTACTAAAGATAAGTTCCTTCTGATATCCGAGACAGACTTGAATTGTTCTTATGAAATTAAAAAAAGAATTTCAAAGGATATAAAGATCGTTAAAAGTGTTGACATGGATGAGAAGACTGTTTTCGGAACTAATGACCGCCTTATTATAAACAGAGGAGAAAGTAGTGGTTTGAAAGAAGGAGACAAGTTCCGTGTGGTTGCCCAGGGAGCTAAGATCATTAACCCTCTTACTCACAGATCGCTCGGCACTCTCTTCCTCTATAAAGGAATTGTTGAAATAGTAACCCTGTATGAGAGATACTCTATTGTAGAAGTTACAAATTCCTGTTTCCATGTGCTTTTGACTGATTATCTGATCCCCTTTAAGAGCGAGGAGCAGGTTGTCAGGCGCAGTATCGATTACAAGCGGAGTAAACTGCCGGAATCTCAAATGACCGGAAGAGTCGTATATGCCGGAGATGATATTGATCTTGAGAGAGTCGTTAGTGCTTCAGGAAATATAGTTGCTGTTGATCTTGGCAAAGGAGAGGTCTCAAAAGGTGATTTTGTCCTGTTTTATAAAATAGTTAAAAAAAGGTTACCCAAAATTATAATTGGCAGCGGTATAGTAATTAAACCCCAGAATTCAAATTCGACGGTCAAGATAATTGACTCTGCGTTTCCTATTGAAATAGGTGCATATCTGACAGTTCTTCCTGAAGTGATGATAACCGATACCGATGACAGTAAATTGCCATTGATAAAAGATAGTAAACATATTACGGAAGAAATATCATCAACTGAAGAAACATTTGATTTTACAACCCTCTTCCCGCTTGATGAATATAAGTTGAAAGACAAAATAGAAGAGAAGTTTCTGCAGATGAAGGAATTTATCGGTTCAAAAAAAGAATTTGTTATCATACTCAGGGGTTATGCCTGCAGTATCGGAGGGGTAGATTATAACCTCGAGCTTTCAAAGAAAAGGGTGGAAGAGGTAAAAGAATATATTGTGAGCAATCTTGATATCGCTCCTGATTTTATCGAAACATATTTCTACGGTGAGAAGGATACACCTTTTGATAATAGTACAGAAATTAACCGGCGGAAGAACAGAAGGGTGGATATTCAAGTAATAGGAAGATGAAAAAATTAATTTTAATATTTTTTCTCCTTATATTTTCTTTTTTTCTTGCTTCCGACTCCCTGAACCTTGTAGAGATACAAAAAAAGGAAAAAGAGAGAAGGAAAAAACTCGCAAAATCTAAATATGTTCTGACAAATGATAAACTCATTGAATATTCTTTAAAAAAGAGTAAAACATTTGTAGAGTCAGATAAAGTAAAAACCACTGAAGTCAAAACATCAAAAACTACCAAAAAAAAGATTGACCCGAAGAGTACGGAACAATATTGGAGAAACAGATTAAATATACTTAATAAAAATATTGAAGGACTAAAAAAAAGTATTCAGGAATCTCAAAGTGCTCTTAACAGAACATCATCAAATTTTCTGGTCGCTTCAACACCATCTTTACAACAGCAAATAAAAATGAACATTGACCGCCTGACCAAACAGATAAGTGAGCTTAAGGCAAATTTGACGGAAATAGAAGCTAATAAAGAGGCTTTTTTAAGGGAAGCTAGAAGAGAAGGAGCGCTTCCCGGCTGGTTGCGGTAAGAATTTTTATTCCGGAGGCAGTGTGATCCCCACAATTGAATGGAAAAATGGCAGAGTTTTTATGATCGATCAGAGGAAACTTCCTTTTGATGAAGTCTACATTGAACATTCCGGTTATAAAGATGTAGCTGATAGTATAAAAAAAATGGTTATACGAGGCGCTCCGGCAATAGGTGTTGCAGCAGCAATGGGAGTTGCTCTCGGGATCAGCAGAATGGAAGATGACGAGAAGAAGCCTGGAACTATTTTTAATGAAATAGTCAGAGTGCTCGGGGAGACCAGGCCGACTGCAGTAAATTTGTTCTGGGCTCTGGAAGAGATGAAAAAAGTGTTCAACATCTTTCAGAAAGATATCCGGATATTAAAACAAAAAATATTGGAAAAAGCACTGGAAATAAAAAATAATGATGAAAAAACAAACAGAGATATCGGGAGGGTCGGAGAAGTAGTTTTAAATAATGGAGATACGATACTGACCCATTGTAATGCCGGAAGTCTTGCAACCGCCGGGTATGGTACGGCTTTGGGTGTCATTAGAAGTGCAAAGTCTTCCGGGAAAAATATATCTGTTGTTGCAGGCGAAACAAGGCCGTTTCTACAGGGAGCACGCCTTACGGTTTGGGAAATGCAGAAGGAAAATATTCCGGTAACACTGATCACTGACAATATGGCAGGATATTTGATGTCAAAGGGGAGTGTTGACCTTGTTTTAGTCGGAGCTGACAGAATTGCACTGAACGGTGATGCCGCAAACAAGATCGGAACATATTCCATCGCCGTATTATCAAAATTTCATAATATACCCTTTTATGTTGCTGCGCCTCTCTCAACTATAGATATCGGTTCCGCTTCCGGGAATGACATTCCGATTGAAGAGAGAGACGGAAATGAGGTGAGAAATTTTCATGGAGCTCAAATCACTCCCTCAAATACAAAAGTGTACAATCCGACTTTTGATACAACCCCCTTTGAATTGATAACCGGTATCATCACAGAAAAGGGAATTATAAGAACTGACCCCGAAAAGAAAATTAAAAATATGCTGAAAAAAAATATCCTCACAAATTTTAGAAACAAAAAAAATTCTATTGATGAAATTATTAAATAATAGTACATTTTAATGTTGAATTATGGCGTATAAATGTAGTTTTGGAAAAAACACAGAAGATATCTATGTACTTGTACACATATACAACCGTTCTAAACTATTAAAAAAATCAAACAGGTATCTATAATGTTACAATTAAAAAACAATTTCATTTTCGCTCCTGTAAAAACAGGATATAGCGATAAAACAGGAGTTATTACAGAGAAACATCTTAATTTCTATGAAGAAAAAAGTAAATTTCTTGGAGCGGTTACACCTGAACCAATGTATCTTGACAAGGGGTTAAGAGAAATTCCAGCTCAAATTGGTATTGATAATTATGACAAAATTGACGGACTAAAAAAATTAACAACGGCAATTCATCAATATGAGACAAAAGTAATTGCCCATTTGAATCATCCAGGAAGAATGGCAAATCCCCAAATTCCGGGGAACTATTTTTTATCATCAACAAATAAACCTTGTAAGTCGGTAGGTGCAACTCCAAAACAAATGAATAAAGATGATATTCAACACGCAATAAATTTATTTGCCAATGCTGCAAAACTAGCAGTGAAAGCAGGCTTTGATATTATTGAACTTCAATTTGGGCATGGATATCTTGCTGCTCAATTTATTTCACCAAAAACAAACAACAGAACTGATGAATATGGCGGAAGTTTTGAAAACAGGATTCGTTTTGCATTAGAAGTTTTAGACGCTGTAAAAGAAGCAACAAATTTGCCAATTATAATCAGAATCAGCGGAGATGAAATGATACCTGATGGCATAAAATTAGATGAAATGATAAAATTCTCTAAAATTTTGAAAGAAAAAGCAGTTGAAGCGATTCATGTTTCGGCCGGAACAGTTTGCGATACACCTCCTTGGTATTTTCAACACATGTTTGTGCCAAAAGGGAAAACCTGGGAATTTGCCAAAAAAATCAAAGACGAAGTGAATATTCCAACAATTTATGTTGGGCAAATTAATACAAAAGAAGATATTGAAAATCTTACTGAAAATTTCAAAGCCGATTATATTGCAATTGGGAGAGCACTTATTGCCGACCCTGATTTTATTGGGAAATATAACAAACAAATTATCGGAAACATACGTCCCTGCCTTGCCTGTGCCGAAGGTTGTTTGGGTGGAGTAAAATCAGGGAAAGGACTTCAATGCCTTGTCAACCCTAAAGTAGGCAGAGAAATTGATGTTTTTGAAAAAGCAAAACAGCCTAAAAATATGGCAGTTGTTGGTGGTGGTTTAGCAGGAATGGAAGCTGCTTTAACATTAAAGAAAAGAGGGCATAATGTTACACTTTTTGAAAAAGACAAATTTGGCGGACAATTTAATCTTGCTCCTCTTACACCAAATAAAAAATCAATGGCTGCCCTTATCCCATATTTTATTGAAGAAATAAAAGATAACAACATAAATGTAATTTATAAAGAAGTTGAAAAATTTGACCTTATCAATAAATTTGACGAGGTAGTTATTGCCACAGGTTCTAAACCGATAGCTATAAGAATTGATGGATTAGATAAATATTATTGGGCAGAAATATTGTTAAAGGAAAATCTACCAAAAGATAAAAAAGTTTTAATAATTGGCGGAGGTCTTATTGGTGTTGATATAGCAACAGCATTAATTCCTTTTAATAATCAGGTAACTATTGTTAAACGGACGACTGATTTTGGGGAAGATATGGAAATGATTGCTAAAATTCTTTCTTTAAAAATGATGAAAGAGAACGGAACTATTTTTAGCGATCATACACATATTAAAAAAGTTTCAGGAAAAACAGTTTATGCAGAAAGAAATGGAAAAGACATTCAGTTTGATGATATTGATATAATTGTTGTTTCGGTGGGTATGAAAAGCTTTAATCCATTAGAAAATGACTTGAGAAATAATATTTCGGTTCATGTTATTGGTGATGCAAAAAAAACAGGTAACGCAGAAGATGCTATAAAAGGTGCTTTTGAAACAGCAAAAAAGATATAAAAATCGTTCTTGATTCATGTGTGCCTGTGGTGTTAATCAGGACGGTTTTGTAAGTTTGTCGACAGCACGAACCATTGAATTAAGGTTGATATTGAAAGCTTTTTTCGGGCCTTCAACTACCGGAAGAGGAAATTCTTTTTCAAGGATACTTTCTGACACATCTTCAATTCCGGCACCGCTTTCAAGCGATCTGATTATTTTATCTTTAAGATCTATTGTTGACTCAAGAGCCTGCATGAGATGATCCCTTACTTTCTCTTTTCCAATAATATATTTATTGTGGGGAGGGCAGAGCATTTCCGCTTCGATTTTAATAAGTTTTTTCAGAGATATTACATATGAACTATAATCAGAAAGAAAAAGGGGTTTTATTTTGTTGTTCTTCTCTAATACTCCTGCAGCATCGCCCGGGAAAAGAATTTTGTCAGGCATGAGGAGAAATGAGAGGGAACATTTTGTATGGCCCGGAGATGTAATAACTTCAAAATAACGGTTTTCATCAATATCGATCCTGTCACCTTCCTTCAGAATGTGAAGTTTTTTTAACTCCGGGAACTCAATCTTTTCACTGATACCAAGGACATTATTAAACCTTGTGTTCATGTCTGCGATAAATACTCTGACATCTTCTTTTTGTAACAGCTCTATTGTTCTTTTTGAACCTGAAATTGAAACGTTGAATTTTTCCTGAAGAAAAGGGAGTGCCCCTGTATGATCATAATGGGAATGGGTAAGGAGAATGTGATCAAGGGATCTGCCTGACAATAGTGATTTTATTTTTTTGTAAATATTCTCCTGAAGCGCTGAGATCGAAGTATCGATAAGGAAATTCTCTTTACCGGTTATAAGATATAAAGGAAACATTTTTTCATGGAGAACAAATAGATTTTCAGATAACTTTGTATAAAGCTTGTTAAGATTCATTTTTATCTTTTGTAGATTTCACAAAGAGATTTCAATCTTTTCATTCTATCTTTTTCCAGTGAAGCGCTTACGGCTTTCCACTTCCAATTGGAGCCGCCTGCGGTTCCGGGAGTGTTGATCCTTGTTTTCGCTGAGAGTCCCAGAAGATCCTGTAAAGGTATAATAGATATATCAGCTATTGATGAAATTGAAGTTTCGATAAATTTCCACAGAAAATCTTCTTCTTTATCCAGCTTCAGATAAGATTTAATATAGTCTCTTTTTTCCTTTCCGGAGATCTCGCCGGCAAACCATCCGGCCGATGTATTGTTATCGTGAGTTCCGGTATAGATGACACAATTCGGATCTGTTATATTTTCCGGAATGTAAGGGTTGTCAGGTTGTTGATCAAATGCAAATTGAAGTATTTTCATTCCGGGAAAACCTGTCTCTTTCCTTAACGCTTCAACATTTTCGGTAATTATTCCGAGATCTTCTGCTATTATAGGGAGTGGTCCTAGCTCTTTTTTTAAAAATTTAAAAAATTCTGTTCCCGGTCCCTGCTCCCACTTCCCCTGTTTACCATCAGAAGAATCAGGATGAATATTCCAATATGACTCAAAACCTCTAAAGTGGTCTATTCTTACAATATCCACCAGTTTCAGAAGCCTTTTTATCCTGTCACTCCACCAATTATTTGCTTCTATGTTTACATCTCCTTCAAGGAACCACTTATAAAGAGGGGTTCCCCATTTTTGACCACTCTCAGAGAAATAGTCCGGGGGAACTCCGGAAATACCAGAAGGTGAAAGATCTTCTGAAAATTGAAAAATATTTGTGTTAGCCCAGACATCAGCGCTGTCCATGCCGGCATAAATAGGAATATCCCCTATCAATAGAATATTTTTCTTTTTACAATGATCTTTGAATTTTTTCCACTGATGATCAAATATGTATTGCACAAATTTAGTGAATTTTATCTCTTCGGCCATTTTCAGGGTATATTCCGCTATAGCTTCAGGATCCCGTCTTTTGATGTTTTTCTCCCAGGATCTCCAGTCAAAGGAAGCAAACCGGTTAGAGAGTGATTTGAACAGGGCATAGTCATTAAGCCAGTATTCATTATTTTTGCAGAATTGATAAAAACTATCGTTATCCGATGTGGAAGCATTCTGAACAAAGTTCTTATGTGCAATTCCCAGAATATTTGAAGATTCCTCCTCAATTTTATCAAAATCGATAAAATTCTCATTATCCTGTCTTGTTAATTTTGCAAGAATGTCAGTTCTCATCCATGGTTCTGACTGAAGTGAAACAGGATCTATGAAGAGAGGATTCCCGGCAAAAGCCGAATATGAAGAGTATGGAGAATGGGAGTATCCTGAAGAGACGGGTCCAAGCGGTAGTATCTGCCAATACTTCTGTCCCCCTTCTGCCAGATAATCAGCAAACTCAAATGCCGATTTTCCCAGGTTCCCGATACCGAATTTCCCGGGGAGAGATGTAATGTGAAGAAGTATCCCGCTTCCCCGTTCAAAGCGCCGATGCTTATTGTTTCCCAATATTCTCAGCAGCTTTCAGCATAATATCATTTATCCTTTCTACCATTTCATCAAAATTATCAAACACTCCCTCTCTCAGGATAAGATTATCCAGGAGCTGAAGGGATATTTTTTTCAGATAATCAGATGCAGGATCTGTTTTATGGATATTCACCAGCTGTTTTATTAGTTTATGATCGGGATTAACTTCAAAAACCCTTTTTGAGAAAGCATATTCCTTGTTTATCATTTTCATAACTTTCTCCATTTGAACTGATGGCCCGTCTGACGGATTCAGAAGGATGCAGGGGCTATTGACCAGTCTTTTAGATATTTCGATCTTTTCGATCTTATCGCCATATATGGTCTTCAGATATCCGATGAAATTATTCAGATCTTTAAGAGAACCTTCATCCTGATTGCTTTCTGCCGGTTTTTCCAGATCGATATCTGAACTCTCTATAAGTTTAAACTTAGTTTTGTCATATTCTTTTAAATGTTCAAATACAAATTCGTCTATCGGATCTGTTAGATATAGCACTTCAATATCATTCTTCTTAAATATTTCGAGTGAAGGATTTTTTTCTATGGAAGCAACATCCGTACCTGAAACATAATAGATCTCTTTTTGAGAATCTTTCATTTTCCCCTTATATTTTTCAAAGTCTGTAAATTCATCTTTTTTTGTTTTTGAAGATGTGAATAACAATGCATTTGAAAGCTTCATCCTGTTGTCGAAGTCATTTATGATGCCTTCCTTGATATTTCTGTCAAAATTTTTCCAGAGGTTCAAGTATTGATCATATTGCTTGTTTTTTATCCTTATCAGTTCATCAATTATTTTCTTTACAAGATATTTCCTGATCATTTTGATTTTAATATTGCTCTGAATGGATTCCCTGGATATATTCAGAGGTAATTCCATTGAGTCAACAATTCCCACAACGAATCTGAAATGATCCGGAATAATATCCTTCGAATTTTTGGAAATGAGGACTTTGTTCGAATATAGGTCAATATTCGGGTCTTTTTTTGCAATACCATAAATCTCAAAATTGGATTTAGGGAAATAGAGGATAGAATTGAACTGAACGGGAGCATCAGAAGAGATATGAATATAAGATTCAGGATCTTCGGATGTGTTCTCAAAAAATTTATAAAATTCAATATAATCCTTCTTTTTAAGGTTTGACTTGGGCTGGGACCAGATCGCATCTGCACTTTTAATCTCTTCGTTCTCAAGTTTGATCGGGAATTGGGAAAATTTAGAGTGAGTTTCTATGATGGACTGGATCTTGGATTTTTCAAGAAATTCTTTTTCATCCTCTTTAATCACAAGCTCAATTCTTGTACCCCTTGCCCTGTTGTCGGTTTTATCGATAGAAAAACTATTATCTCCTTTTGATTTCCAAAGTAAGCTCTTGCTCCCTTTTTTGTGGGATTTGGTGTAGATAGATATTTCTTTTGCTACCATAAAACTTGAATAGAACCCTACTCCGAACTTGCCGATGAGATCAACTTTCTCCTCTTTTCCAAGTTTTGAGGTTTTTTTAAGAAAATCAACGGCACCGGAATGGGCGATCGTACCAATGTTGTTGATAAGATCTGCTTTACTCATTCCTATCCCTGTATCTTCTATTATAAGTATTCCCTTTTTTTTATCGATTGAAATATTTATCTCCAGGTCTGAATTGTTATCTTCGATATCCGGATCGGTTAACAGAGTGAACTTAACTTTATTCAATGCATCAATAGCATTTGAGATAAGTTCTCTTAGGAAAACCTCCTTGTGTTTATATAGTGAATAAACAAGAATATTCAGAAGTTGTTTAACCTCGGATTGAAATTCATACTTATTTTTGTTTTCTTTTGATTTGCTCTCGCTCATTTTATTCTCCTAATTCTAATTCGATATTTTATTGATTTTATTATATCATTTTTGTCAAGACGGGGTCAGCATTGGTCCGGATATAAAAAGAGAACAAACATGGAGCAGATACGTAAAACATTAAGGAGAAACCGGAAATGTCGGGAAACAGAAAAATAATTACAATTCAGGTTCTGATTGTATTGATATTGCTAACTTCCTTCATTAAAGGAGATTCAGAAACTATAAAGGATATCTATCTTAATGGAAGGCTCGGCAATATAACTGAAATATGTAAAGATCATGACCTTGACAAAAAAAGCCTTGTTTTTCAATTGCTTTATCTGGAAGCCCTGATAAGAACCGGTGAAAAAGAGAGAGCTGATAAGCTTTTTGAAAAAACAAAAAAAATTGCCGGAAACAAATTTGATATACATGTACTTGAAGGAATGAGGCATCTTTCCAGAGGTGATCTTATCTCTTCTGCTGATAGTATTAACTCCATATCAAAGGAAAAGTTGAGTTCCGTATCATTTATCCAGCTTAGATATTTCATTGAGTTATACAAAAGAGATTTCAGTGCAGCCGGATCATTGCTTAATACTCTGCTGGATCATAAATCCGGATTCGGGAAATCCAATCTTTTTTTTCTTCTTGCTTCGGAATTCTACAGGTCTGCTATGGACTTTGATAAGCTCTCTTCTCTATACAGGAAAAAGATGAAAGGGATTAAAAAACGGGACAATAGGAATTATTATGCAAATCTTAAATCGAACCATAAACTATACAAAAGAAAATCAGGGGCCTATTTTAGAATAGACTCTGTAAAAGATAAGGTGGAGATCCCTTTTGAAAATGGTAATAAAAGCGCATTAAAAAGCATCACTCTCAAAAAGGGTAATAAAAAATTCAGTATTTTACTTGATACAGGAAATACTTCCGGCTGGTTGATACATAGCAGGGATATGAGAGAGGAATTAAAGTCGCTCAGGGGGGGAAGGACTGTCATGCAGGTGGGGACAGAATCCGGAAAGCTGGATGGTTTTAATATCTTCTGCCGTGCTCTGGATTTTGAAGAATTTACATTATCAGGACTGTATGGGAATTATATTCCTAAACCCCGTCAGGATTTTTTTGATGCTAACCTGAATCCTGCAATGATCAGAAACAGGATCGTATCACTCGATTTTATTAATAATCGGCTTATTTTAAGAACCAGGGAGCGTTTTGTTGCTGACATTGAACAGCTCGGCAAAATGGAAGTAATGAAGATCCCATGGTTTGGCTACAAATATCCGATGGTTCCGGTTTTATGTAATTCAAAGAACAGCCTCGCCATAATTGAAACCGGAGCTGAAAATATTTCTCTCGGAAGTGATTTTGCCTCAGAACTTGGAATTCCCCTCACTGAAAGATCAAAATATCTTTCAAACGGGAAAATTTTTAAATACTCTTTAGGTTCTGTCAGCGTTCAGCTTGGAAAGTATCTTTTTGTTCGTGATAAAGCTGAGGTATGGCCGCTTAAAAGGTTCAGAAACCACCTGACCGGTTTCGCTCCTCATGTGATCATTGGCCCTGAAGCATTGGAGGGGAAATTTATTGTCTCTTTCATCCCGGAGGAGAATATCCTGGTATTTGAATATGAGAGAAAAAACTGATCAAGAGGTAATAAATTATCTGAAACACCATGTCAGTGGGGTAGAAAGGGTATCCAGGCTTGCCGGGGACGCTTCAACAAGAAATTACTTCAGGTTATTCACAGGGGCTCAATCCATAGTCGCTATGGTATACCCTGAAAACAATTCTGATGAGATCAACAGGATCAGAGCTCTTACTCAAAATTACAGGGAGGCCGGGCTTAATGTTCCTGAGATAGTAGATCAGATTGGTGATAATATCCTCTTGCAGGAAGACCTTGGTGATATATCCCTGCAGAACTATTTATCCGATGCTTCGGGAGAGGAAACTCTGGAAATAAGAAATGATATTCAGATAGTTTTAGAAAAATTAAAAAACATCCCCTCCGGAAAAACCTTCTTTAACATGGATCTTGATAAAATGAGATTTGAGATCGATTTTTTTATCAATAATTTTGTAAACAGGTTCATCCCTTCATGGAAGAGCGGGAAAGAGCTCCGGGAAGAGATTCTGCAAAAATTAGAGAAGATAAGCACAGAAACGATTTTTGCGCACAGAGATTTCCATTCAAGAAATATTTTTATTAAGGATAGCTCTCTTTACCTGATAGATTTCCAGGACTCATTGCTGGCCCCGAAATACTATGATGCTGTCTCTTTTGTATTTGATTCTTACCTGAAACCCGAGGCACGGGAAATTTTCCTCTCAATTTTCAAAAATAAAACTAAACCTGAATTGGAACAGATCTACCTGACAGCTTATCAGAGAAACATTAAAGCACTGGGAACTTTCGGTTTTCAGTATTTTTCAGGTAACAGGAAATTTTTCCATTCTATTAAGCCCACGATCAGCAATCTCAGAAAAAACATCCATTTTGCTGAAACATCGCTGCTGGCTAAATTTTTTTCTTTACTGGAAAAGGAATATCAGATCTGATTTTTATCACTTTTGAACATTTTTATTATCTCTTTAAGAATGCCGAACAAATAGAGTTCAGCAAAATAGAATAAAGCAAAAATAAAAGCGAGAGTTAAAAAGGCGAGTACTCCCCCATTCTGAAAAAAATGAACAGAATTTTTTAAAATTCTAACTAAAACCATATTAACCAGGAGAAATGAGACGATCTTAAATGTGAAAAATCCAATATTCAGATGAAATCCTGTTTTTAACCTGAACCTTATATACAATAGAATAGATTTGATTATCCTGTTCAGAAGAAAAGCTAATGAAATTATATGAATTCCCGAACTCTTAAAAGATATTGCGAAAATGATATGAAATGAAATAGATATGATCTCGAATATTGCCGGGAAAGTTGTATCTTCCAGGGCAAAAAGGCTTCTTGATAAAAGCAGATCGATGCATATAAATGACATTGCAAGGGCATAGTAGGAAAATGCAGCGGAGGTGATAAGAACATCAGAATGGTCAAATGCACCACGGCCGAAAAGGATTGTGATTATCTCCACTCTGAAAATAAAAGCTGCCATCGATACCGGAAGGAAGACTGTCAGCAATAATTTCAGGCCTGAAGATATTTTTTCTACAAATAATTTGGGTTTTTTTATCAGCCTTACAAATTCGGGAAAGATTACTGTCGAAAAAGGTTCAAGAATTACTACTATCCCGAACTCCATAACTCTATAGCCCAATTGAAGTGCAGTCACGCTCCCGATCGCCATTCCCGAAACCAGATAATTGTCAAATAAAATTCTGAATTTTGCAAAAAATATCCCAACGATCATTGGTGCCGATAGTTTCAAGACCTTTTTTATACTTGAGTTAAAACTCAGAAGAGGAGTCAATCCCCTTTTTTTCAGGTATAGGATATGGGTGGAGAGTTTTAATAGAGATCCCAGAGCGATACCAATTGCCAGCGGTATAAGGCCGATTTCTTTATCTATCAATGTATAGAGGATAAAAATCGAACCGATTACCTTGAACATCAGATCTCCCATTGAAGCAGGGAGAAATTTCTGATCTGAATTGATAAAAAGGTAAGTTGAGATGGATGCTATGATAAATCCGATCCCCAATGAGATTATTCTTAAGTATGTAATCGTTATCCCGGCCGTTTCTTGAGGGAAGCTGGAAAAATTTCTGATTATCCAGGGAGAAAAGAAAAAAATAATTAGTGAAAGGGAAAACCCGATTGCAATAAGAAAAGAGAAAGCTGAATTAAAAAGTCTTTTTTTTTCTTCAGGTGTGCTGCTCTTAACATATTCCGGTAAAAGTGCAGGAGATGTGGATTCGTTAAAAAAATCAAAGATTATTATAAATACTGCAAATGAGAAAAAATATGCATCCGATATCTCTGATGCACCAAATATATATGCAATAAGCAATTTTTCAAGAAAACCAAGGATTTTAGTGGTAAGGTGTATTGAGGATACATAAAATGTCTCTTTGAAAATATTAGTCCATTTCATTAGAGGGTGGTCTATTTCTTGAAGACCCGGGAGATGATTGATCTTTTACTATTCTTCATCCTTATTCTCTCAATTTCCTTGAAGGCATCCCTTGTTTCGGCAATTATTTCATTATTATAAAAAGAGAGAGTTTCTACTTTTCGAAAAGCTGCAGATGCCTTGTCGAGTTTTTCAGCCTTAAGATAAGTCTTCCCGAGAAAAAACCAGCTGTATTCATTCTCCCTATCCATATCTATTGCTTTAAGAAAATAATTTTCCGCTGCATAAAAGTTTTTTCTCTTCATCAGGATATACCCCTGATAGATCTTTGTAAGAATGTCTTTGTTGTTCATTCTGGCTGCTTCTTCGAGTTTATCCCCGGCTTTCAGGAAATTTTCCTTTAAAAGGTGATAAAGTCCTTGATTAAAAAGGAGATCGACGATTTGTCCCGGGGGATAATATTGAGGGGTTGCTTCTGCAGCAGTACTTGATAATTCCCGAATGGCAAGAACATATGCTTCATGATATTTGATAAATTCTTCTTTCAATATTTCATTCAGGATGAAGACTTTCCTGAATTTAGCAGAATGAGTCAGATCCAGATAAGCTTTGGTTATTTCTGAACTTCCGGCATCTCCTTTTATTTTAAGAGTTTTTAGTGATTTGGATAAAAATTTGGGGTTGTTCATTTTTTGTTCTCTTCAAAACTTTTTTTTAATAGATGAAAAGTTTCCAATGTATTTTTTCTTGTAGTTTCGTGTGATCCCGATGTGTCAATCGAATAATCTGCAACCTTAAGTTTTTCTGATATGGGGAATTGAGCCCTGATCCGCTCTTTAGCTTCTTCCTCTCCGATGCCGTCACGTTCGGTCAGTCTTTTCCTCTGTTCCTCAGGATTCGTATATGTGACGATAATTTTATCAAAAGATTTATATGTCCCGGACTCAACAAGAAGAGCAGATTCATAAATAAAATAACCTTCGATCTTTGCTTTTGCGAGCTCTTTGTACATTTTATCTCTCTCGGATGCAACAAGCGGGTGAATAAAATTATTTATGAAATTCCTTTTTTTCGGATCCTCAAAAAGTGATTTTGAAAATTTTTCTTTATTTAATCCCGAATCTTTGTCGTAGATGTCTTCTCCGAAAACCTCAATGATTCTTGACGAGATCTCTGAATCACCGGAAAAAATAATATTTTTTGCAATGATATCAGCTTTGGCGGTATAGCAACCTACTTCCTCCAGAATATTGAGGACATAGGTTTTCCCTGTACATATTCCGCCGGTTAATCCAATCTTATACATTAATTTACTCCACTTAGTGGCTCACAGTCTAAATAATTAACAGAACTTTGTCAATATCGGTCCACGTTCAGTTTACGTAATAACCACCAATAAAGTTGATAGTATCATTAATATAAATACCGGTGGGAAAAGGTATTTGTAGACCTTCAGCAGATTGGAATTAAAATATTCGTTGGTGAGGACAAGGCACAGATGTACCGGAGAGAGTAGAATTCCTGAAAATCCGATAACATAAATATAGATAGATAAATCGATGAAATTCGGGAGGTGCTGTATCAGAGGAAGCAGAATGGGGTAGGCAATAGCAATATATGCAGTGTTTACTCCTGTAAGAAATCCTATTGAAAATGAGATAAGGAAGCAAAGGAAGATCAGAAAAGAGAAAGATATATGTCCGGTGGCTGCGGATCCGAAAATATTTGATAAATATATTATTCTCTGAAATACAAGAACTGATGTAATGAGGAGCATTGTTTTCCCCATTAGAGGAGAAAATAACATTTTCATAATATTTTTTACATGGATCTTTTTTATCAGAGTAAGTAACACCGATGTAAGAACAAGTGAGATATATAATGGTACCGATAAAGCAAAAAACAAAATAATGATGATCAGAACTGGCCAGATTCCCCATAAAAAATCTGCCGCTGTTCTTTTTATTGTGCTGTTATTCTTTAGCCGGAGATTCGGGATATTATTTTTCCTCATATACAATGAAAGAATCACAATTCCGCTTATAATATTTAGAATTGTATAGGGGGCCTGAACAAGTATGATTTTTTTCAGAGGGATCCCTGACATTGCTTCAAAAAGGAGAAGTCCGGCATAAATAGGCCAAACAAATTCCCAAATGTGACGAAACCAGTAATTTAAAAATGTTTTAAACTCACCGCTCATGGCCATTTTTTCTGTGGTTTTGTCTACCAGCGGTGCTGAGACCAATGCCCCTCCGGGCATAGGGAGAAGTCCGATTATTGAAGGGGCGATCATAGATACGATCTTATCATTCCTTAATATGGATCTCAGTGAGGATAATAATTGGTCGAACATTTTCTCCTGCTTCTGGATCATTGTTATATAGAGCACTGAAAGAATTATGATATAAAGCCTGATCGAGGTTTTATCTATAAGGATATCGAGTGATGACGATAGTGCCGTCTCTATGTTTAATGAAAAAAGGATTATTGAGTAAACGGAAAGAATAAACAGAGCAAGAGAGATATTTGTTTTTAATTTTAACAGGATCAGAAGTGCTACGATAAGAGAAATGATCTTTCCAATCTGTAAAAGCTCCATTTTATTAGATAAGAGCCGGGGTCAGGAGTTGTTGATGATCTCCAGGATCTCTTTCTGTAATCCCGAAGTTGTAGCAAGTATCCCGGTATTACCTTCCAACTTTGACCCCAGGCTGAAATCGAGAGGTTTGCCGTTTATATCCGAAACAATACCTCCAGCCTCTTCAACAATGAGACAGCCTGCTGCATGATCCCATATTTTTTCTTTATAATCTGGAGATTTGGGATTGGGTATTCTCAAATATATTTCTGCATTACCTGATGCAACGATCCCATATTTCACCTGGCTGTCCAGTTGTACCGGTGGTTCCCCTATCTGAAGTTTATTTGCTATCTCGGTCTGTAGTTCAAGATTGCCGTGTCCGGATTCGTAACTTTGTACAAATCTCATTTTTGTTTTATCCAGATGATCAGTTACAACGATCTTTTTAGTATCTGAGGTATGGCAATTTATCTGTGATGAACCTTCACCTTTCACCGAATAAAAAACAAATCCCTTTTCGCCGGGTTCTCCTTCAAGATTAAGATTCGGACAACCCGATATTCCCAGAACTACTTCTCCGTTCTTTATCAGTGCAAGTGCAACGGCATACTGCTCTCCCCGAAGGAATCCTTTTGTCCCGTCTATCGGATCCAGTGTCCAGAATATGTTTTTGCTGGGCTTCCCGTTGCCGAGGTCTATGCTTTTAAAAATATCTTTCTGATAAAGGTGTTCGTATAAACCTTCCTCATTTTTAATAAAATTTTCGATATTGTTGAATACCTCTTTGTTTTCAGGCTTTTTCAGGTCTGAAGATTCTTCTTCGCCGACTATTGGAATATCTGGAAATGAGTTGTTCAGAATACTGCATATTATTGCCTGTGATGTGAAATCTGCTATGGTCACGGGGCTTTTATCTGATTTATCGATCTTATCCCCTGCAGTTAGTTCTTTTTGTATCTTCCGACTTATCTTCATTGCCTTGTTTACAGCTTCAAGTCCAACCTTCAGCTCTTCTTCATACATATAATCTCCTGGAATATTTAATTTTATACGATTCCCCCACCAAGTCAACATTACAAGGGGTGACGCCCATTAGAATATAATAGTCAAGAGTACAGACTGATTTTTTA
>JAOZUQ010000025.1 GCA_029938635.1 Candidatus Aminicenantota bacterium | reverse complement strand
AAAACAGGCCAATTGCATCAGGATCATTGAAAGTTCTTCCTGCTCTCTCTGTATCAGTTTTTTTACTCATTATTACATTGTCAGCAGGTTTCTTTTTTAACAGAGGTTTTTTCATTATCTCTCTTATTTATGTTTTTATTAATTTTTTCTACTCTGTTTATCTCAAGAATATTGCTATTTTTGATGTGTTCATTATTGCAATCGGATTTGTTCTTCGAGTCATGATAGGTGGAAAAATAAATAGTATATATCTGTCACCATGGCTCTTTATAGTTACTTTCCTCCTTGCATTGTTCCTTGGGCTTGTGAAACGGAGGCAGGAACTTGTATTAGGAGAAAGAGATGGATGGTCCTCAACCCGAATATCTCTTAAAAATTATAGTTTACCTTTAATTGATCAACTGATTTCCATTACCACTTCAGCTACTTTGATCTCTTATATAATTTATGTTCTGAATCCCGATATTCAGAATTATTTTCATACAAAAGACCTTTATTTAACAGTGCCTTTTGTTATATTCGGAATTTTCAGATATCTATTTCTTACTTATATTAAAGAGAAGGGAGAGAATCCAGAAGAGGTTCTTTTTTCAGATTTCCCATTTTTAATAAATCTGATATTATGGATCGGAGTGTTTGTATTCCTGATCTATAAATAATCTATAATTTTGAAAAAAAAAGAGTTTGATATTTTAAGAAAACTTCAAAGTGGCGGAGTAGATTCGAAATACCTTCTCGATATTTATGAAGAGTTTAAAAACAATTACCGTATAAAACTTAATCTTATCCAACACCCCGCATTCCCGGTTGAGACTGCTCTAAATGTGATTTCATCACTTTTCACTCCGGATATTTTGAATGTGACAAAGAATAAAAGGGCAAATCCTTTTGTTCGAAAGAAATGTGAGATAGAGTTTACACAAAGGTATAATAAAATCCCGATAGGTGAAAAAATTTCATTATTAAAGAGAGCACCTCTGAATCTTATTGAGTATTTCATAAATGAGAAGGATGTGAATATACTGAAAGTAATTATAGATAATCCGAATTGTACAGAAGATCTGATCATAAAATTTGTTAACAGAGATAGGGATAAGATTAAACTATACAATCTCCTGATTGAAACTGATTGGATAAAAAACAGAAGAGTGTGTTATGCGATCTCTTTTGATAAAGAGGCCCCGATCAGAATATGGATGGAAATAATTCCAAACATTGAATTTAAAAGGCTTAAAGAAATATCTGTAAAATCATCACTTCATGAGATAGTCAGAAAAAGAATCAATGGATTGTTATTGAAAAAAAAGTAATAATTTTCAAGAAATGTCCAATATTATTGACTTTTTTTTTCATATCTCATATATTTATCAATAATGAAATTGGTAAAGACTGTAATCATTCTTATAATTTTTCTTACTTTTCAATTACATTCTGTGATTCCCATGTATTATGGTGCCCGATCATTATCTCTCGGCTATTCTTCATCTGCATTTAATTATGATTTCAATTCGGTATATCTGAACCCCGGACTTTTATCAGGATTTGAGTTTTTTATATCCGGATATCAATATCAGAGTGATTATTCCAGTTACAAAGGATTTAGTGAATCACTTGCTGATATTCTTAAAGAAGACCTCTTGAATTTTGAATCTTTGGGAATTAGTAACAGGGAGGCCATTCATAATAAGCTGGACCAGTTATTCAACTCGAAACATGGAATGTACGGATTTCGTTCCAGTCAGACCGGTGCTGCTTTTAAAAGGTATGGGCTTGCTGTTTCATTTGTAAATCTTGCAGTTGTTAATCCTGAAAGGACTTCAATTCTGGATAATGATATTGACCTTATTACAGGAAATTATCTCGAAGACCTGAATATGAATATCACAGGCCTTTCCTATACACAGTATTCACTGTCATACTCATTGGATGTTACAAAGGAAATAAGTCTCGGCGTTACTGTTCACTACCTTTCCGGCAAAGTTTCCAAATTTTCCATTCCATTGATAAATGAGGATTTTACTTCATCTTCAACAGAAAAAGACTACCTGGAATTCGGATGGCTCGGGTCTGAAAACAATTTTGGTATATTTTTAGCTGATTTTTCCATTAGTGCTGTGATAAGTCCTATGTTCAGAGCCAGTTTAATACTCAAAAACTATAAAGATCCGGTTATTGAGTTTGATACCGGAGAAATTAAGCTGTCTCAGAGAATTATTGCTGCAGTTTCGTTCAGGCCTGATCAGAGAACCGGTATTTATATTGATATAGACGTGAATAAATCTGATATGTATCTGAATGGCGAAGATGTTCAACCTGTTTCATTGGGAGTAGAAAGATCTTTTTTTAATGGTAGATTCTTTGCAAGAGCAGGAATAATGAGTGATCTTACTGAAAAATATTTATTCGGAGGCAAAGGGAAGTTGTTTTATGGACTTGGTCTCGGAATTTATATAAATAAAGTTTTGATCGATGCCGGACTAGGAATAGGGGGGGACGGTAAGGTCAGTAGTATTGCAGTTTCAGGATTTTTTATTGTCAGATAGGATGTTTGACAAAAAAAAATCTTTTAACTAAAATTTAAGCTATGGAAATGAAACTAGGGGATTTTTTATTAAGCGATAAGCTTATCACAAAAGAACAACTCGATCAGGCACTTGAAACTCAAAAAAAAGAACCTGGAAAATTAGGAAGCATTCTTATCAGGCTTGGGTTTGTTTCGGAAGAAGACATTGCCCAGGCACTAAGTAAACAATTCGGTTACCCTTCAATAAATCTCTCTAAATTTGAGATAGATGAAAAGGTCGTAGATCTTATAAAGCCTGAAATAGCTAGGAAACATATAGTTATGCCTGTTCACAGAATAGGCTCGATCCTGACCATTGCAATGGGAGATCCGTCAAATTTATTTGTTCTGGAAGAGTTGAGATTCTCAACGAATTTACGAATCCAGGCAGTGATATCACCTGAATCATCAATTCTCGAGACAATTGAAAAGTATTATGGCTCAAGTACCGGTATTGAGGCTCAGAAATTTCTTGAAGAGATAGAGTTGAGTGATGACGCATCAATTGAGGTACTTGAAGATACTGATGAAGATGATTCTTTTATGGGTGATGGTGGTGATGATGCACCTGCAATTAAGCTTGTAAACCTTATTTTCCAGGATGCTATTTCAAAGGGAGCATCAGATATCCATTTTGAACCATATGAAAAAGTATTTCGGGTTCGATTCCGGATCGATGGAATTCTTCACGAATATATGACCCCTCCAATGAATATCAAGAGCAAGGTGCTTTCCAGAGTAAAATTGATAGCAGGAATTGATATTGCGGAGAAAAGACTTCCACAGGACGGCAGAATTAAAACAAAGCTCAAGATCAATGAAATGACCAAATCGATAGATATGAGGGTCTCTTCATTGCCGACAATACATGGTGAGAAGATAGTTATAAGAATTCTTGATAAGGATAATCTTATGCTTGATCTCACAAAACTGGGATTTGAACCGATCTCTCTCGAACGTTTCGATAGAAATATAAGTGAACCGTGGGGGATCGTTCTGGTTACCGGCCCTACAGGGTCAGGGAAAACAAATACTCTTTATTCTGCGATCCAGAAGCTGAATAGTGAAGATGTTAACATTATGACCGCAGAGAACCCTGTAGAATTTAATCTGTATGGTATCAACCAGATCAACATCAGGGATTCAATCGGATTGACTTTTCCCGCTTCATTAAGATCGTTTCTGAGACAGGACCCTGATATTATCCTTGTTGGTGAGATAAGGGACTTTGAGACTGCAGATATTGCTATCAAGGCTGCGTTGACTGGACATATGGTACTTTCAACATTGCATACTAATGATGCTCCATCAACAATTGCCAGGCTGATAAATATGGGTATCGAGCCTTTCCTTGTTTCGAGTGCGGTTAGACTCGTTATAGCCCAGAGACTTGTAAGAAGGCTTTGTCAAAGCTGTAAAAGTCTTTCCAAGGTGCCAGCTCAGACTTTAATCGATATAGGTTTTGCACCGGAGTCAGCAAAAAGTGTAAAAGTATATGAGCCTAAAGGTTGTGAAAAATGTAATAATTCAGGCTACAAAGGCAGGATAGCGTTATTTGAAGCCATGGAAGTTGATGAGGAGATAAAAGAACATATTCTTGTAGGCTCATCTACATCAGAATTGAGACAAAAAGCAAAAGAAAAAGGGATGCTGACATTAAGAATGAGTGGTATTGAAAAAGTCAAACAAGGATTAACCTCGATCGAAGAGGTTGTAAGAGAGACATCAAAGATATAAGGAGAAAAATATGGCACTACCTCTTCCTCAGCTATTAAAAATAATGATTGATGAAGGTGGAACAGATCTTCATATCACAACAAATTCTCCACCTGTTATAAGGGTTCATGGCGGGCTCCGGAAAATTGATCATCCGATCTTAACACCTGCGGAGACAAAACAGATCATATATAGTGTCCTGAGTGATAACCAGAAATACAAATTTGAGGAGAGTTGGGAACTTGATTTTTCATTTGGGATCAAGGGGGTTGCCAGATTCAGAGCAAACGTATTCATGCAGAGAGGTGCAGTTGCTGGTGCGTTCAGAAGGATACCTTATGAGATCTGGGGTTTTGAGAAACTCGGATTACCTCCTGTTGTTGCGACTCTTGCAGACAAACCAAGGGGGCTGGTTCTTGTAACGGGGCCAACCGGTTCAGGAAAAACCACTACACTGGCTTCGCTGATCGATAAAATAAACAAGGAAAAGGCGTTACACATAATAACAATAGAAGATCCGATAGAATATCTTCATTCACACCGTAAAGCATTAATAAACCAGCGTGAACTTCATGCTGATACCAAAGGATTTGCACCTGCATTGAGATCTGTTTTGAGAGAAGATCCTGATGTTGTGCTTATTGGAGAGATGAGAGACCTTGAAACTATACAATCTGCGATCACTATTGCTGAAACAGGTCATTTGACATTCGGAACTCTTCACACCAATTCTGCTTCTCAGACAATCAACAGGATCATAGATGTTTTTCCTCCTCACCAGCAGGATCAGGTCAGAACACAATTATCAATGAACATTGAAGGTATTATTACTCAGGCATTATTACCAAAAGCAGGTGGCCGGGGCAGATGCCTTGCCGTAGAAGTTCTCATTCCTAATCCGGCAATCCGCCATCTGATAAGAGATAATAAGATACATCAGATATACTCAACAATGCAGACCGGTCAGGAAAAATATGGAATGATAACTTTTAATCAGTCTCTTGCAAGTCTCCATTTCAAGCGTGAGATTACACTTGATTTTGCTTTATCAATTTCTCACAATCCCGAAGAACTTAATGAATTGATCAAAAGGGGTGCAGGAGCATTAACTACTCAGTTCAAGCCAAATTATGCATCAAGATCTAATCAGGACCAGGGTGATAAGTTTAACAACTTTTAGGGGGAAAAATGCCTATATTTAAGTATAAGGGTAAAAACAGAATAGGTAATATTATTGAGGGGGAAAGGAAAGCACGAAGTAAAAAGGAAATTATTGCTATGCTCGAGAAAGAGCAGATACAGGTGCTTCAGGTTGATAGGAAAGGTTCTGAGTTTTCTATCCCTTTTATTACGGGAAAGCCGAAAGCGAAGGTGACATTGAGAGACCTTACAGTTTTTAACAGGCAATTATCGGTTATGTTCAATGCCGGACTTCCAATTACTCAGGGCTTGGGAATATTATCCACTCAACAAAAAAATAAAGGTTTCAGGGATGCACTTGATGATATAAGAAAAGATGTTGAAGGCGGATCAAATTTATCAAATGCACTTCGAAAATTTCCGAATATCTTTAATGAGCTTTACACAAGTATGGTTCAGGCAGGTGAGGCTTCAGGTAATCTGGATACGATTCTTATGCGTCTTTCACAATATATGGAAAACATGGCAAGACTGCTCGGAAAGATAAAATCTGCAATGACCTATCCGATTGCCGTATTAATAATTGCACTGAGTATGACAGGAGTAATTCTTGTCAAAGTTGTCCCTACATTTCAGGATCTGTTTGAACAATTGGGGGCATCTTTGCCTGCACCGACGCAATTTGTTGTAGATGCATCTGAATTCCTAAGAGGAAACCTTACACTTATATTTATAGCTTCTATTGGTTTATTTTTTGCATTTAAATCCTATAACAAAACATATAAAGGGAGGCGTGTGATTGACAACATAAAATTAAAAATGCCGGTTCTCGGGGAATTGCTTATAAAGTCAGGTGTTGCAAGAGTTACCAGAACACTTGAAACGCTTCTTAATTCGGGTGTTGAGATAATCGAAAGTATGACGATTACTGCTAAAACATCCGGAAATTCGATCATTGAAGACTCGGTCCTGAGAAGCAGGGCTTCTGTACAGGAAGGTAAACCTCTGGGAGAATCATGGGAAGAAGAAAAAATCTTTCCTTTTATGGTTACTCAAATGGTTTCAGTTGGTGAGCAGACCGGTGCCCTCTCCTCTATGTTAGGGAAAATAGCCGATTTTTATGACGAGGAGGTTGAGCAATCCGTCAGTGCACTGATATCACTTATGGAACCGATAATGATCGTTATTCTCGGTGGACTTGTAGGTGGTATAGTTGTTGCGATGTATCTTCCGATGTTTGATATTATTGGAAAGGTTTAAAACTATAAAGTTTATTTATATTCTTGACAAGGAAATTGATCCAGTTAGAAGATAAAGAAATAAAAAGGCGTTTTTTACTTATAAATTCTATCCGTATTACTATACTTTTCGTTTTCCTGATTATTGCAATCCTGTCACTCCTGTTTCAGATCTCTTTTCATATAATTCCGATTCTTATTTTCATTGTTATCTCAATAATAGTCAGTTTATTACATTTTTTTATCTCAAACAGGAAAAGCACCAGGTTTTCGATTTACTTACAGATATTTACAGATATATTTATATTAACCGGTCTGGTTTATTTTTCGGGAGGTGTATCAAGCCCTTTTTACTTTTTGTATTTTCTTCCTATATTAATATCAGCAATATTTCTATCCAGACGTGATACTATTTATACTGCTGCTTTTTCATATATTATATTCGGTTTGATCTCAGATCTGATGTACATGAAAGTTATAAAATCTTTCCCGGGGCCATTCGATTTTGAAGTTACAAATGAAGATTTTATATACAACCTTATTGTGAGTTTTATTGCCTTTGCGTTTTTTGCATTTATTTCTTCTTACTATTTTGAGAATTTAAAAAGAAAAGGGAATGAATTAAGAAGTGTAAGGGAAAACCTGAAAGATCTGATACTTGTAAACAATATGGTTCTTGAAAGAATGGTAAATGGACTCATAGTCAGTGATGCTGAAGGGAAAATAATATCATATAATGAGAAAGCCAAAATTATTTTTAATTTAAGAAATAATTCTAATATATTAAAGATCATTGGAACAAAATCTATTTCAGAATTGAGAGAGAATATTATAAAATCTCACAACCGGCAAATTATTGAATTAAAGAGAAAAGATAGTATCCTTGAGATCACTATCTCAATAATAAAGGATATATATGCATTCAGGGAAGTTTTTGTGCTTCTTGTGTCAGATCTGACTACAAAGAGACAGATCGAGGAAGTGTTAAAGCAGAAGGAACATTTTGCCCTTATTGGTGAAATGTCAGCTGGACTTGCCCATGAAATAAGGAACCCGCTAGCGTCTATATCAGGATCTATTCAATATCTTCAAAAAGATCTATCACTAAAAAAAGAATCAAAAAATCTTATGAGTATCGTAGTAAAGGAATCAGCGAGACTATCTGATTCGATTGAAGAGTTTCTGCAATTCAGCAAAACCTCTCCATTGAGGAAGGAGGATTTCGATCTGGCAATAGTTATCGATGAAATTATTGAGATTGCATTATTAAATAGAAAAGATATCCATTTTAAGAAAAGGTATGGCAAGGGTAATAATATTTTCGCTGATAAAAAGAAAATCAATCAGGTTATATGGAACATTGTAAACAATAGTATTAAGTCTCTCGGTGGCAATGGTATCATTGAAGTTAATGTATATGAAGAAAATAGTGTTATTGTAATGTCAGTTGCAGATAATGGAGCAGGGATGAAGAGTGATGAGTTGTCGAAAATCTTTATCCCTTTTTTCTCGAATTTTACTACCGGAATCGGACTGGGAATGGCTATTGTAAAAAGGATTTTGACTGAGCACGGGTTTGAAATAAGGATCAATAGTGAACTAAAAAAAGGAACTGAGGTGATGATATGGTTCAAGACAGGTTAAATGTCCTGATAGTTGATGATGATGAAAGCATAAGAGATATGCTTTCAATTGTTCTTAAAGATGAAAATTACAATGTCCTGACTGCTGAAGATGGGAAGAAGGCTCTCATACATTTAAAAAAAAACAAAATTAATCTTGTTATATCTGATATAAAGATGCCTGATATGGATGGGATAGAATTACTCAATATAATAAAAAAGAAAAATGAAAAGATTCCTGTAATTATGATAACAGGCCATGCCTCTACAAATGATGCAATAGAAGCAATGAAGATTGGAGCAGAACAATACATTACAAAACCATTCAATATAGATGAATTGAAGGTCGTCATCGAAAAGGCAATATATAAGAAAAAAATTGAAGAAGAAAATATTGAACTGAAATCTAAGATAGGATCCTGGACAGAGTATGAAAAGATAATCGGAAAGAGCAAGCATATGCTGGAGATTTTTGTGTTAATCGATCGTATGTCAGAGAATGATTCAACTGTCCTGATCAGCGGAGAGAGTGGTACAGGGAAGGAACTTATAGCAAAGGCAATTCATAATAAAAGCAGTAGAACAAAGGAAAAGTTTATTTCAATAAATTGTAGTGCACTTCCTGAAACTCTCCTTGAGAGCGAACTTTTCGGACATAAAAAAGGTTCTTTTACTGATGCCCATGCTGATAAAAAGGGATTATTTGAAGAAGCTGATAACGGGACACTCTTTCTTGATGAGATCGGGGACATGTCACTCCAGATGCAGGTTAAACTCTTAAGAGCCATACAGGAAAAAAAAATAAAACCTATAGGCAGTAATGATGAGATAAATATTAACAGCAGGATCATTTCTGCAACAAATAAAAATTTAAAAGATAGTATTGAAGATGGTACTTTTCGCTCTGATCTGTATTATCGCTTAAATGTTATTCCTATTGTTCTGCCGCCGTTAAGAGAAAGGAAAGAAGATATTCTGCTCCTTTTAAACCATTTTATTGAAATGTACAATAAAAAATTCTCAAAAGAAATAAAAGGGGTGGAGAAATCAGCACTTCTTTTCTTTGAGAATTATTCATGGCCTGGGAATATAAGAGAACTCAGTAATTTTATTGAAAGAGCAATGACTCTTGAAAAAAGCAATTATATTACGATCAGTTCAGTTCCTGTTGATGATACTTTCAGCAAAGTGACCGATACAAACGCAATGCATGCTTTCGATAAATTATTAGCAAATGAAAAATTTGATTTTAATGAATATATTGATAGTATTAGTAAAGAAATACTTCTTAAAGCTTTGTCATTAAAAGAATTTAACCTTAAAAAAACAGCTGATATGCTAATGTTAAGTTACAGATCATTAAGATATCTGATTGATAAGTACAACCTCAAGATCAGGTAGTGCTACAATACTTGTCTCATGAATAAAAAAATAAATACAATTCTTGCATCTTCGTCTCCGAGAAGACTGGAACTTCTGAATTTAATAAATATTAAGCCTAAAGTACAAAATCCGAAAGTTAAAGAAGCGATATTGGCCGGTGAGGATCCTGAAAGTTTTGTGTCACGAATAGCAGTAGAGAAGGGAAAATATATCAGGAATGCTAATTATTCTGATGATCTTATAATCAGTGCTGATACTATTGTCCTGATTGAAAATAAGATGATCGGTAAACCTTCAGGAAGAGAAGATGCTTTCAGAATGCTGGAGCTTCTCTCAGGGAAAATCCACAAGGTAATTACCGGAGTATCCCTTTTATACAAGGATAAAGAAATTATCAGGACCTCAGTAACTAAAGTGAAGTTTTCAAATATCAACGGCAGGGAGATAAATAAATACCTTGATAATGAGTCCTATATGGATAAAGCAGGGGCCTATGCAATTCAGGGGAAAGCTTCTATATTTGTGGAGAGAATTAATGGCTGCTATTTCAATGTGATGGGATTTCCTCTGAATCTTTTTTATTCAATGATCAAAATTCTGAATATTTCCATAGAAGACCTGTAAAGAAAAATATCAATGGAGAAAGTGGCGAACTCCTGTGAAGAGAAGTGAAATTCCAAATGAGTCAGCAGCTTTTATTACTTCATCATCTCTGACAGATCCTCCCGGTTCAACAACTACACTAATTCCGGCATCAGAGGCAGTTTCGATCGAATCACTGAATGGGAAAAATGCATCGGATAAAAGTATTGATCCTTTTACAGAGCTTTCTGATTTATTAATTGCAATATTAACTGAATCTATCCTGCTCATTTGACCTGCACCGACACCGAGTATTTTCTGATCTTTTACTATAAGGATCGCATTGGATTTTATATATTTGATTATCTTCCATCCGAACGCAACATCCTGTTTCTCACTCTCAGTTAATTCCTTTGCGGTCTTTTGATCGAACTCTGATCGGCCTTTATTAAAATTATCTTTTTCCTGAATAATGAATCCTCCCTGTATTGATTTAATATAATTCTTTTCCAGATAACCCGGTTTTAATTCAATTAAACGGAGATTTTTTTTCTTTTTTAAAATATTGATCGAGTCCTCTGAAAATTCGGGAGCAATTATTACTTCCAGAAACATTTTTGACATTTTTTCAGCACTTAGCTTATCAACTTTATGATTAAATCCGATAATCCCTCCGAATGCAGATACGGGATCCCCGGAAAGAGCATTTTCAAATGCTTCACTTTGGCTGGAATGCAGTGCAGCACCACAGGGATTTTGATGTTTAACTACAACACAAAAATGATCTTTTTCCTCATGGAATTGATTTATCATGTCATAAACAACAGACAAGTCCAAAACATTGTTATATGACAATTGTTTCCCCTGAAGTTGATGAAGGTTCTTTATGGGAGAATCACTGTCTGTAATATAGATTGCACCTTTCTGGTGAGGGTTCTCTCCATATCTTAGAGTGAAGAACTTTTTTCCTGCAATATTGAGAAAATCATTTTCGAATCCTGTTCCATCGTTAAGATAGTTTGCTACAAGTGAATCATAATATGAAGTATATGAAAAAGCTTTGAATGAAAGTTTTTTTCTTTCCGAAGAAGAAAAAGTACCCGGAATAACTTTATCCTCAACAAGATTATAATCACTCCCCTTTACAATAACGATCGTATCCATATAGTTTTTTGCAGCTGCTCTGACCATAGTTGGTCCGCCTATATCAATTTTCTCTATCATAGTTTCAAGACTTGAATTATTTTTAAGGAATTCTTCAAAAGGATAGAAGTTCACTATGACCAGATCGATCTTTGAAAGAGATAATTGCTCTAACTCTTTTATATGCTCATTACTTTTCTTAGCCAGGATCGGCCCGAAAATTTTCGGGTGCAGCGTTTTTACTCTTCCTCCGAGAATCTCGGGAAAACCGGTGATATCAGAAACTTTGGTGACAGGGATAGAATTTTCTTCAAGAAATGATGCAGTTCCTCCGGTTGATATTATTTCCCAACCGTTTTTATGAAGAGCTTTTCCGATTTCATCTATCCCGTCTTTATAATATACACTTATTAATGCCCTTTTTCCTGAATTTCCCATATTTCTCCTTCGAAGCGAATTTTTATTTTATAGCCATTCACCGTGAAAATCAATCCTGTATTTAATTAATTTAAAGAGAAATTTAATTTATTATAAAAAAGGAAGAAAATGTTGACAACCTAGTGTCTTTATGCTATCATGACACTATCAGTAGGGGTGGAGATATGTTTAGAAAAAAAGTATATTTGAATAATATATTCTGGATTTTTTATGTAATGGTATTGTTTTTAACTGTTGTATTTCTCTCAAAACAGAATAATGAGAAGAAATCAGAGATCATCGTTTTAAATCAGAAGATCAACAAGATGGAACTGGAATTGAAGAATGTAAAAAGTGATTTGGTTTTAATTCCTCAATTAAAGTATAAAGCTGAAGTTTTGAAGAAGAAATATCCTTCTTTTGCAAAAATTACCGAAGTTGTATTCAGGAAGAGTCAGGAATATGATATGGATCCGAATCTGATAATGGGACTAATCGAAATTGAAAGCAACTTCAAAAGATTTGCCGTTTCATCAGCAGGTGCTTACGGACTCATGCAGATAAATTATAAAGTTTGGAAAAATGAGTTTGAGATCGATTCTGAAAAAATATTTGAAATTGATTACAACATTGACATCGGAATTCAAATATTAAAGAGATATCTCAAGGTTGCTAAAGGCGATATAATGAAAGCGCTTCACCTTTATAACAACGGGTATCTTTACAATAACGAAGCCTACAAATACAAAGTTATTTCAACAGTCTTTTCAAAGATCTGAAACTCGGATCTATTTTTCTGTTGAACTCTTTATAACGATCGAAAGTCCAATCAGAATAAGTATGGAGGGGAGAAGAATATCCCAGAAATGACTTTTTATCCAATAGTAATATATATTAAAGAACGGGATGTTCCCCATAAGGAAAAATACTCCGATAACAATAAATATAAATCCAATCAATAATGTGTTCTTGTTTGATGGAGCAGATGCAGTATTGTTTTTTTTAGATTCAATCCCCACTTTGCCGACTGAAGGTTGTGCCGGCATGATAACGATCCCGATAATGTAAGCAAGAATTGCTGATCCGCCAAAGAAGAAGAAAAGAACAAAGATTATTCTTACTAAAACCGGATCTACATCAAAATATTCTGCTATACCACCGCAAACTCCGTCAATAACCTTGTTTTCCCTGCTTTTATATAATTTTTTCATTTTTCCCTCTAATAGTTCTACGTCTGAAAACTAAAAATGTTCCTGATCATAATATTGCTCTCTGAACAAAGAGTTGATAAAATAACGAACTATAATGAAAAGGATAATTCAAATAACTATATACTTACTTTTTAGCTTATCTGCATTGGTAGCATTCCCCGAAGTGGTGGAAGAGTTGACTATTGAGGGATCGATTAATACTGAGGATATGTTATCAAAAAAAATGATAATAATAGACTCGGAAGAAATAGGAAAACTGGGTATTATTGAAATCTCCGATCTGTTTAAAATTATTTCCAGTGTTGATGTGAACAGACGGGGCCCCGGAAAAACATCGTTTGATCTTACAATGAGAGGCAGTAATTTCGAGCAGATCCTTTTAATGGTTAATGGTATTCCTGTAAACAATGGACAAACCGGGCACTTTAATACTAACCTTACTTTTGCAGTAAGTGATATTGAGAGAATTGAAGTTTCACAGGGAGCTAATTCGGTATTTCACGGTTCAAATGGATTTGCGGGAATCATAAACATTGTACTTAAAGAGAGATCAGATTTCCTGATGGGACTAACAGGCGGCGAAAATTCTCTATCACAGTTTTCAGTAAGTGCAGGCAGTAAGTATAAAAAACTGAGTTTTGGTTTTTCCGCAGAAGATAGTTCATCGGCTGGTTACTATGAGGGACAGGAATTTGATAACCTGAATTTGAGAACCTTTATTTCATTTAGTAATAGTAAAATCGGTGGGAAATTAAATTTTGGATATTTGAAAAAAGCATTTGGTGCAAAGGATTTTTATGCACCATATCCTTCATTTGAAAACATTGAATCGGGCAATATTAATTTCAATTTGCATACAAAAGGGAAAATTCTTCATCGTATCTCTTTTTCTCACATAATTCATAAAGATAGTTTTGTCCTTGACAGATATAACCATGATTTTTTCAATTCCGAATCAATTACAAATCATACTTATTTGAAAGTCCATAATACTATACGATCAGGGATCCTGTTATTTTCAGGTGGTGCGGATATTGAAATGATAAAAATGGATAGTTCCACTATGGGTTATCAGAATCAGAGTAGAAGCGGAATATATTTTGCAGGAGGATTGAAAAATCCCGTTTGGGGATTGGATCTGGGTGCAAGGATTAATTATAGTACCGACCATAAGAGCTATTTCACATATTATGCAGGAGTTTACCGGATATTCAATGACAGGAACACACTCCGTTTCAATATTGGTAAAGCTGTAAGATATCCTTCTTTTACCGAGATGTTTTACAATTCACCTGCAAATAGAGGTGATCCGGATCTTCAGCCGGAGAATAGCAGTAATTTCGAGATCTCATTTCTACGCCATTTTAAAATTTTTAATATATCAATTTCAGGTTTCTACAGAAAACAGGATTATATGATCGATTGGATAAGAGCTTTTGATGAATCTATCTGGAGAGCTGCAAATGTGGAGGAAAATGATGTCTCAGGTTACGAATTTGTATCAGAATTTATTTTAAATGGTGTCAGGTTCAAAGCAAATCTCGAAAAAATATTTGTTGTAGGGAATCATAATTTCATATCCAAATATGGATTCCGTTTCCCGGAATTGAAACTGAATTTTATTTATATGCAAAGGCTTAATGAAAACCTGAATTTTTCTGCAAAGTATATTTATAAGCGAATCTATGAAACAAGAGAAAAAGCTTCTCTTCTCGATATAAATTTAAGCTGGAAATTAAAGGGAGTCAATTTGTCAATTCATGCAGATAACTTACTTAACTCTGTAATTGAAGAGATCCCGGGAATAAAGATCCCGGGGCGGTGGCTGTGGATATCGTTAAAATATCAGAAATAATTTCGATTCTGTCTTTACCTTTTTAGGAATTGTGATAAAATTACAAATTCGGGGTGTAGCGCAGGCTGGTAGCGCGCACGGTTCGGGATCGTGAGGCCGGAGGTTCGAATCCTCTCACCCCGATATTTTATTATCCATCAATATTTTCTTCAGTTGGATAAGATTTTTTACTGCTGCGCCTTTATAGTGATTATTTCCCGCAATAACAATTTTTTTTGCATTTTTAGCAGCTATTTTGATATGCCCGGATATTTCAATTAGTTCATTTTGAGAATATGAATAGTTATAACGTTCATCTCTTCCTTCATTGCTGAACCATGATTTGTAATTTCTTCCATGAAGCCTGAAATATGAAATTTCTCCGTTTGTAACAATAGATGTGGGAGGAATGGACTGTGAAATGACCGGCTGATCAATATTTACCCAGACAAGTCCTTTCTGTTCGAATAATTCAAACAGGTCACTATACATCCAGCTACTATGCCTGAATTCAACAGCCTTGGTAAAATTGGTGAACTTGTCAGATAAGCGAACTAAATATTCAAGATTCTGGTCTGTTAATTTAAAGGAGTAGGGGAATTGGATAAGAAGCCCGCCCATTTTCCCTCCCTCATCCAGGGAAGATATGGAGTAATTGAAAGCCTGAACATCAGATTCAGAATAACTTCTGGAATGAGTGAAAATCCGATTTAATTTAATCCAGAACTTAAAATTGTCCAAACCGGAAGTTTTGTATATCCAACCCTTAACCAGTTTCGGGTCAGGGATCCTGTAAAAAGTAGTATTTACTTCTACAAAATCAAATTGACTGGCGATAAAGTTCAAATGATTAAAGCCCGGAGGTGTCTTTTCAGGATATACCGTACCAGCCCAGTCCTTGTAACTCCATCCAGATGTACCGAATTCCAGTATCATTCGTGATAATATTTTTTTATGATCTTTTCCTGAATATTAAGCATCTCACCGGAGTCAGTTTCATGATCATATCCGGCAAGGTGGAGGATTCCATGGCAGATAAGTGTGAATATTTCTTTTTTTACAGGAATATTATTTTCCACTGCCTGTTCTTCTGCAATCGGGTAACAGATCAGGATATCTCCGATGTAGTATGAATCAGGGAATTTCTCATTGATGGGAAAACTGAGAACATCTGTTGGATAGTCTTTTTTTCTATATTCCAGATTTAATTTCCTGGATTCATCTATATCACTTAATTTAATTGTAATATCTCCATCCATTTCAAGGTCAGCTGCAATCTTTTCACATTTTTCAATGAAGAATTTAGTTTCAATCTTAATACTATCATTGATTATTCTGATCATTTTCACTATCCTCTTTAAAATCAAAACCCGGATATGAGATCCTCATATGGTAAATAGAGGAGAGCTTTTTCAGAAAAGCATTTCCAATAGTATTCAGAGCCTTAAAGGTCAGTCCTTCGCAATTATCAAATTGTTTTTCTTCTATATTTGAATCAATAATTTTTTGAACAACATTTCTTATCTCTTCCTCATTTGGAGAAGAAAGACTTTTCGAAGCAGCTTCTACCTGATCAGCAAGCATAACAATAGCATTTTCTATGTTGACCGGTTTCTCTCCGGGGTATCTGAAAAGGTTGCTGTCTACCTCATCCTGATTTCCTGAAGAATTAGAAATTGCTTTATCATAAAAGAATCTTACAAGTTTTGTACCATGATGCTGAGTTATTGCCGAGGATATATTTTCAGATAACTTAAGTTCTTTTGCTCTTTCAAGCCCATTCTGGATATGAGAAATAATAATTTTTGCACTTTCCTTGGGAGTAAGGTTGTCATGGGGATTCTCATAAATAGCATGATTTTCCGTAAAAACCTGAGGATTATCAATTTTGCCGATATCGTGATAAAGTGCCATTGCATTCAGGAGAAGCGGAGAAAGCTTCAAATCAAGCGCAGCGGCCTCAGAAAGGGAAGAAACCATTTGGGAGTGGTGGTAGGTGCCCGGAGCTTTCTCGAGCATTTCTCTGAAGATGGGAAGATTCAAATTAGTTAATTCAACAAGCTTAAGTTCTGTAAGCAGATTAAAAAGCATTTCCCATAAAGGTATTACAAAACCGGCAAGTATCGGTGCAACAATTGCGGAAAAAGAAGCAATTCCTGCAAAAATAAGTAATTGTACGGGATCAGATATAGTTGTCGTGAAATTGAATAAAATAAGGAAAAGAAGATTGACCGGAAATAGCCAGAGGATGCTGACCTTCAGAATTGGAGATCTTTTAAGCCTCTGATAATGCTCAATACCATAACTCACCGTCAAACTGCCGATCAGAATATAGAGAAAAAGTGTAAGGTCCCATTCACCAAGAATTGCTCCGGAAATGGAGTTGATGAATGAAAAAATGACAGCACTTTGAATATTGAAAATGAATGCAATGATGAGAGGGCCGAAAGTAAACGGGATTGAATAATAGATTATACTGGTTTCAATACTGAAAGTATTAGGAATCTCTTTAAGAATAACAGGGATTATAAACAGAAGCACCCTGTATACCAGTGCACTGAGTAATAAAGTTATCAGCGATATTGAAATAAGTTTCTGGCCATTTACCCCTTTGGATTCCCAGGAAATAAATAGTTTGGTTATAAAAAACAGCACAGGCCCTAAAGTGAAAAATATCAGAAAAAACAGTGGTATTTTTCGTCCTCTCTCTTTCTCTTCCTCATAGATAAGGTTTATTATTTTAAGGTCATCACTTTTTATTTCATCACCTTTCCGGAGAATCACCCTGCCTTTTTTTAATTTTATGACAACGGGATTGATCTTTGAGAGGGCCAGGTCTTCTTCTTTGCGGGTAAGGATTGAAGAAAAAGTTAGATTTACATTTATGAATTCAACAAGAATTGAAGAGAGTATGGTTGATTCTTTGGAATTGAATCCCTGCTCATTTTGGAAATAATTCTTCACCCTTACTTTGAGTTCATTAAGATCTAAAAGTTCGGAAACTCTCTGAACACGTGAAATGCCTGATTGTAAAATCAGTTTTATTGAGCCCTCTTTACTTTTCCGAGTACCTGCTTTTGAAGAAATGACCCCCAATCTGTCGGTTATGTCAAGAAAGCCGAGAAAATTCTCCATGTTGATCCTGGAATGGATGTTTGATCTCAGGATTTGAGTAATATTTGATTCAGTCAAAGTAATTCCGAATTTTTCCTCAATAGAATTTTTAATACTTTTTAATGAATTCTTGTTTTTCAGGAATTGTTTTCGGGCAGATCTGAGATAATCAATCCAGTTATTGATTAGTTCAGTACGATTCTCTTTATGATCAGGAAGAAATTGATAGACAGGCATAACTTCTTCAATGACAGATTCCCTGTTAAGCTTTGTCTGCTCTTCGTCAACGATGGTAAGGTCTTCTCTTATTACGATATCATTCTGAATAATATCGCCCACCGATAACCTCGGATTATCAATAGATTTTTGAGGAGGTATATATAAAATATATGAGAGTAGAACGAGAAGCACAAATCCTGAGAGTACCGGAAAAATTGAACCTTTTTTTAGATGGTCTCCAGTTGAAGTTAGTTGGTTTTTTAATATATTTAATTCAAATTTCATTTTTTTTCTTTTTCGTATGCTTTGATGATCTTTCTGACCAGATCGTGACGAACAACATCCTTTTCCTTCAAGTTGATCATTTTAATACCGTCAATATTTTCAAGGATCCTTTTTGCTCTGAAAATACCTGATTTTTTTCTATCCTGCAGATCTATTTGTGTAATATCTGCAGTAACAATCACCCTGGAATTGGATCCGAATCTTGTTAAAAACATTTGCATTTGAGAATTTGTCGTATTCTGGCCTTCATCAAGGATAATGAACGCATCATTTATTGTTCTTCCTCTCATATATGCGAGAGGTGCAACTTCGATTATCTCTTTTTCGATCAGTTCTGAGGTTTTTTCAAATCCAATGAGATAATATAAAGAATCATACAATGGCCTGAAATACGGGTTTACTTTCTGCTGAATATCTCCGGGAAGAAAACCAAGATTTTCGCCAGCCTCCACTACAGGCCTGGTAAGAACGATCCGTTCAAGTTTTTTGCTTAAGAGGTGGTGAAGTGCGATTGCAACTGCAAGGAAGGTTTTCCCTGTTCCTGCCGGCCCGATCACAAAAGTAAGGTCATGTTCAAAAGCTGCTTTGATATATGTTTTCTGGTTAAAAGTTTTCGGGAATACACTTTTGCCGTTTAAAACTATTTTCTGAGATTGAAGAAGTTCTGTTTCAATGAGTTTAATATTCCCATCCCTGACCATATTAAGGCTTATCTTAAAATCATTACCGTTGAAAGAGGGTGAAATGTCTGCAACCTTAAGTAATGAACTAAAGAATTTTTTGAAAAGTTTCCGGGATTTCAAATCTCCGTCAAACATTAATTTGTCGCCTCTGCGTGATATTGTAATATTGAAGATCTTTTCGATCCTGGATTGATTTTTATCAAGCAGGGCAAGCAAATTATCGGATTTCCCGACCTGGAGTGTTATTTCTTCCATAATATGAGTTTATCTAGTAATGGATTATATTTATGAAAGGAATAAAAGTCAAATAATAAAAGAATTGTTCAAGTTGAGAAACCTTTATTATTAAGTCGATTTTGTGTTTAACGTGATATTCATTTATGCTATAATCCAGAAAGTTTTTCTAAACTAATGAGGCAGAAATGAAGGAATATCTCGAAGAAATAATAAACCCGCCATGGAAACAGGTACGGTTTTGGATAACAGCAGTGTTTGTTTTACTTTTAGCCATTTATCTGATCTATTTTAAGTTCATCTTAATTGATCGTGATCTGACAGCAGAAGAGCTGAAATCATCTGTAGAATTTTTCAATATATCAAGTCAGTGGATCGAGAAGGAAAAAATTGAGGATGAAGATTTCAAGGGGATTGTAATGGTCCCGCAGATATCTTTTCAGATAAGGAATAACAGCGAAAAGAAAATGAAGAATATATACATTCTTGGAGTCTTCAGAAAACTTTATGTCGGGAAAGCAATGGGTGAAGGATTTGAAATTGTAATGAAAAAACCTGTTTTACCCGGAAATGTCAGTGAAAAGATCATTATTAACTCTGCATTCGGTTATCGGGCAACATCCAAAGAGAATTTCAAAAGTGGTTCAGTTGAATGGGGTAAGTCTGTTGTAGAACTTTACATCAAATCGAGAAGATCGAAATTATTTTTCATTAAATCCTTTTATATAAGACAGATCATTGAAGGGATGGCTAAAGACGTCCTGATTAAATAATCACAAGGAGGCCTAATGTTCCCTAAAGAATTTTCCACAGGAAAAAAGGGAGAGAATGTCCGCTCTGATTGCTGGGTACGGATAAAGACCGGAACAGGAGAAGGTAGAAAGATTTATGTTGAAAGTAAAGTATCAACTCTCTTTGGACAATCCATTGAAAAACTTATAGATGATATGCTTGATTTTTTTAATATTACAGATTGTGAGCTTGAGTTGAATGATCAAAGTGCTTTTCCTTTTGTAATTATGGCAAGGATAGAATCTGTAATAAGAAGTGTGGGGCTGGATAAAGGAAAAAAATATCTGCCTGAATTCTACGGAGAGATAGGAGATCCTATGCGCGAGCGTCAGAGACGGTCCCGCTTGTATCTCCCCGGTGATCAACCTAAATTATTCATAAATGCCGGAATACACGAACCGGATGCGATAATTCTTGATCTTGAGGATTCTGTTTCACCGGATGCAAAAGATTCTGCCAGGCTTATAGTACGAAATGCTTTACGTTCGGTTGATTTCCTGGGAGCAGAGAGAATGGTGAGAATAAACCAGCTTCCTCTCGGTTTGAAAGATCTTGAAGAGATCGTACCGGAGAAAGTTGACCTTATCTTATTACCAAAAATTGAATCTCCGGATCAGATAAAAATAGTAAGTGAAAAGATCGCTGAAATTAAAGCTGCAGGTAATATTAAAAGGGATGTTTTTCTTATGCCTATAATTGAGAGTGCATTAGGGATAATAAAAGCGTATGAAATAGCATCTTCTTCCAAAGATATTGTAGCGCTGGCAATCGGACTTGAAGATTATACGGCAGATATTGGAACTAAGAGGACAGATGAAGGTAATGAGAGCTTTTTTGCACGATCGATGATCGTAAATGCTGCTAAAGCAGTGGGGATCCAGGCTATCGATACTGTTTACTCCGATGTTTCAAACTCTGAAGGATTATTAGCAAGTGTTGTTGAGGCAAAATCACTTGGTTTTAACGGAAAAGGGTGTATTCATCCAAGGCAGATAAGAGTTGTTCATCAGGGATTCTCTCCGGGCAAAGATGAAATTGAAAAAGCCCGCATAATAGTTCTTGCCTTTGAAAAGGCGGAAAAAGAGGGCTTGGGAGTTGTTTCTCTGGGAAGCAAAATGATCGATCCGCCTGTTGTAAAGAGAGCTTTGCAAACGATAGAACAAGCCCTTAATGATTCCCTGATCGATCAGAATTGGAGAGAAGAGAATGGATGAAAAAGATAAATTCATAAGGAATGCAGCTGGAAGAGAAGTATTAATAGAAATAAACAGAGAGGAACATTTTCCTTACAAAGGTGTAGGAAAGCATATCCCTGAAGGGAACAAAGCTGCCCCGAAAATAAATTCCTGCAGCCAATTCCCTGACTCCGGAGATAAAAGGGTTGAATCAATAAAAGAGGCCCTTAAAAGATCCGGTTTATGTGATGGAATGACAATATCTACTCACCACCATTTGAGAAATGGTGATTATGTTGCAAATATGGTGTTTGATGCTGTGGCCGAACTCGGGATAAAAAATGTCAGGTGGTTTCCGAGTGCTTCATTCCCGATCCATGCTCCTATCATAAAACATCTTGAAAGTGGTGTAATACACCATATTGAGGGCAGTATGAACGGCCCTCTCGGCGATTTCGCTTCCAATGGAAAAATGAAGGGAATCGGGATCCTCAGATCTCACGGGGGGAGATACCAGGCAATTCAGGACGGGGAAGTTCATATCGATATTGCCGTGATATCCGCACCTGCTGCTGATCCGTTCGGAAATGCCAATGGAGTACGAGGCAAAGCTGCCTGCGGACTTCTCGGATTTGCACTTGCAGATTCACAATATGCTGATAAAACAATTATTGTGACAGATAATATAGAACCTTTTCCATGTATCCCGTGGCAGATACAGGGGAACAATGTTGATCATGTTGTAGAAGTTGAATCTATTGGTGATCCGGAAAAAATAGTTTCAGGAACTACTAAACTTACAAAAAGTCCTGACAGGCTCCTTATTGCCGAATTAGCAGTTCAATTTGCTCTTGAGGCAGGAATTGTAAAGGATGGTTTTTCATTCCAGGCCGGTGCAGGTGGTACCTCTCTGGCTTTTACAATATTCCTCGGAGATATAATGAGGGAGAATAATATAAAAGCTAGATTTATAAGGGGCGGATCGACAACATATCTTACCTCCATGCTGGAGGAGGGACTTACTGACTATATTCTTGATGGACAGACATTTGATCTTGATGGTGTCAGGTCGATGAGGGATAATCCGAATCATCAGAACACCAGCCCGTTCACAAGCTATAATTATCATGGAAAAGGAAATTTCGCTTCTATGCTTGATGTTGTGGTTCTTGGTGCTACTGAAGTTGATCTGAATTTCAATGCAAATGTTGTAACTCACTCGGACGGGAAATTACTTCACGGGATCGGAGGTTGGCAGAATTGTCTTTTCGGAAAAACTGTTATCCTGCCTCTGCCGTTGTTCAGGAACAGAATTCCTGTAATTGTCGATAAAGTAACTACAATAACAGGGCCGGGGGAATTAATAGATGTTATTGTGACTGAAAGGGGAATTGCTATTAATCCAAGTAGAACTGACCTGATTAAGAAATTGAGCGGGAGCAAATTACCATTGAGAACCCTGGAGGAATTGAAGGCTGAAGCAGAGAAAATATGTGGAGGAGCTCCTGAAAAACCACAATTAATGGATAAAGTAATCGCTGCGATAAAATGGGTCGACGGAACCGTAATAGACATAGTCCGTCAGATAAAATACTAGATCTGCTTCTCAGGTGTTGTTCAGTTTGTCGTGAAGTTTTTCGATATCTTTATTTGTGCCAAGGACGATAAGAATATCACTCTCTTTTATTAGAAAGTTCCCTCCCGGATTTAAAGTAAGTCCGGAATCTGAGACAGTTCCGTTCTCTACAGAAGCTCTGTCAGGGATGATCTGCTTTATTCCGATAACATTAATGTTGAATTTTGTCCTGATCGCGATCTGTTCAAGGGTTTTCCCTACAAAAATATCAGGTGGTGCCAGCTCTTCAATTACAAAACCGGATTCAAGCGGGATATAATCCATCAGATTCGGGGACATCAGTTGATTAGCGAGCTTCATGGCCACATCTCTCTCCGGAAACAAAACCTCATTTGCTCCTACCAGTGTAAGGATCCTTTCGTGATCTTCTGTAAGGGCTTTTGCAATTATCCGCGATACTCCGATTTCACTTAATAAATGTACTATGAGTATGCTGGATTCCAGGTCGGGGCCGGAGGACACTATAACACAATCGACATCTTTTAACCCGAGGGAATTAAGATTGTCCCTGTTTGTAGCATTCATCGTGACAGGCTGAGTTACAAGATCTTTTATTCCATTTACTTTGTCTTTATTTATATCTACTGCTATGAGTTCAATCTTTTTTTTTGATAAAGATCTTATAAGATTAACTCCGAAACTTCCCAGTCCTATAACAACAACTTTTTTCATTCTGAACTCCTAACCGGTCATAATATTTTCTTCAGGATAATCATATACTGCTTTTGACTCCTTTCTGCTTATTGCCAGTAACAAAGTCAAAGGGCCTATCCTCCCGGTGAACATTGTTACCATTATAACAATTTTTGATGTTAAAGATAATTCCGGTGTGATACCGAGGCTCAATCCGACCGTTCCGAAAGCTGAAACAACTTCAAATAGTAATTCAGAAAAACTGAATTTATCTTCAAACGAAAGGATAAGAATCAGAGAAAGTGAAATTAATAAAAAAGAGATAATGATCATAAGAAAAGCTTTCTCATAATTTTTCTGAGGGATCGTCCTGTAGAACAGATTAACTTTTTCTTTCCCCTGAAATCTTGATCTGAAATATGCAAATACCAGTCCAAGGGATGTGGTTTTTATACCACCTCCGGTAGATCCTGGAGATGCCCCTATAAACATCAGCAATAATATAATAAAGATTGATGAAAATGAGAGGATATTAAGATCAATTGTATTAAAACCAGCAGTTCTTGCTGAAACTGACTGAAAGAAAGAACTTAATAGTTTATCGGACATCTGAAGATCGTTCGTTTTATTTATCAGCTCTTCTGCAAATATAATAAAAGTTCCGGTTATGATCAGAACCGTACTTACAATAAGAACAAGTTTTGAATGGATCGTAAACTTTGAAAAGGGTTTTTTCTTTTTCAGAAAGAGATATACTTCATTAAGAACAAGGAATCCAAGCCCGCCTGTAATGATTAGAAATGATAGTGTGAAATTGATCCCGGTATTAGATCTGAAAGGTTCAAACCCGTTACTGAAAATTGAAAATCCTGCATTGCAGAAAGCTGAAATTGAATGAAAAACAGATGAGAAAAGCCTCTCTTTGAGCTGAAGTCCTGAAAACTGAAAGAAAAGTAGTAAGGATCCCAGAATTTCAAACCCCAGAGTAAATAGTATTATTTTTTTTAAAAGATCTTTTGTGCTCTTATATGTACCATAAGTGAAATCATTCTCAAGAATGAGCTTATTTGATATGGAAATTGATTTCCCCAATATCAGGATTGTTAAAGTTGAGAATGTCATAAATCCGAGTCCACCCAATTGAATAAGGAGAAGGATTATCAATTGACCGGCAAAAGTGAAATGCTCTCCTGTATTTACAATTGTCAATCCTGTAACTGTGACAGCTGAAACAGAAGTGAATAATGCATCTCCGGGAGAAAGATATCCTATATGAGTGGAGAAAGGCATTATAAGTAGTAATGTTCCGAATAAAATAAGGAGGAGAAAGGTTGTTATAATGGAAAAGGAGATATTCTTCTTCATTTTATCAAACCCATCTTTTTAAAAGGCCAATACCTGACCAGGGTTTTCCCGATGATAGTATTTTTGTGAAGTGGGCCGAAATTTCTTGAGTCAGTACTCTTTTCCCTATAATCACCAAGTAAAAAATAACAATCCTGAGGGATTTGACTCTTCTTCATATTAATGGATCTGAAGATCACATCACCTTTATTTTCTAAAAAGGATTCGATGAGAAGTGAATTGTTTACAAGTACATTACCGCTTTTGATCTCTATTGATTCACCCGGGAGTCCAACAACCCTCTTTATAAGTTTTTTTCCTCCGGAATCGGGAGGCTGAACTACTATTATATCAAAACGTTCTATTTTCCCGGTCAGTAATGAATTGGAAATTAACAATTTATCACCACTATTTATAATAGGGGACATTGAATTTCCGATCACTTTATAAGGTGAGAACAGATAAATAAATAACAAAACTGAAAGTAATGCCGCTCCGAAGATATTTAAAAAAATATATTTGACTGATCTGCTCTTTCCGTTTAACTTCATTAAAATGATTTTATTCCAATCATTATAATGTGTCAATAATACTATTGTTTACTATCGTATTCATGTAATATACAATTTAATATGAATTCACATTTCTTCAAACCTAAAAAAATTGAAACTGCCGGGAACCTTATTTTATTACCTTTCTTCCCGCAAAGGGAATATTTGAAAAAAATTGAGGAGGGCTCAATTAAGAAAAGGAGCATTCTGGGTAGTGTGATGTATAGTTATTCTGATTATGATGTGTTGTATGGGTTTCTCGGGTATTCTAATCTCCTGACATTATTGGAATTCATTTCAATGATAAGGGAAAAGAATATATATTTTCTTGGTACTGCAGGAAGCCTGAATCCGGATATGAATAAACCTGAAGTTCTGAATGTGAAGAAGGTTTTCCCCGGATCGATTTTTAAATATTTTACTGACAAAAAATTCCTTAATTTAAAAAACTCTGATATTCCAGGCATGAGAAATGCAAATGGGATCAGTATTGATCTTATTCAACGGGAAGATCCCCTTTGGTATGAAGGTGTGAAGGAAATGGACGTAGATGTAGTGGAAATGGAAATATTTCCACTATGCTGGTATATGAAAAAAGAGGTGACGGCAAATATAGTTGTATCTGATATTGTATCAGAATCAGGTATCACCAGTTTAAACAGAAAACAAATTGCGGAGGAATCTGTCAGGGGATTTGAATATATCCTTGAGAGTATAAAATGAATCAAAAAGTAATATTAACGAAAAAATTCGGAAGTAATGAGATTGATATCCTGAAAAAAAAATATGATCTCATAATTGTTGAGGAAGAGGGGAAAACACTGAAAGATATAGTAAAAGAGCATTACAATACCGTAGCACTCATCCCTTTCTTATCTGACAATGTGAACAAAGAGATAATTGACTCTTTAAAAAACCTGAGAATAATTGCCAATTATGCAGTTGGATATAATAATATTAATTTTGAATATGCAGGTAAAGCCGGAATATTTGTAACTAATACTCCTGATATACTGACAAATGCAACTGCTGATCTTACTATGGCATTAATTTTAGGTGTATCAAGGAGAATATTGGAGTCGGACAAATATATGAGAGGGGGGAGGTTCAGCGGATGGGGAGCGAACCTGCTTCTGGGAAAAGAGTTGAACGGCCTTACTATTGGGATAATAGGGTTGGGGAAGATAGGGCTTGCAACTGCAATAAGGGCTAAAGCATTTGGTATGAAGATCATTTATAATTCGAGAACAAGGAAAAAAGAGATCGAAAAACAATATGGATTTGAATACAGAGATATGGATGATCTTATAAAAACATCTGATATTATTTCACCGCACATTCCTTACAGCAGCAGTGTTCATCATATGTTTAGCAAAGATACTTTCAGAAAAATGAAAAAGGATACGATATTTATTAATGTTTCCAGAGGGGGTTTAATGGATGAAAATGCATTGGCTGATGTATTGGAAGAGAACCATCTCTATGGAGCAGGGCTTGACGTATTCGAAAATGAGCCTGAAGTAAATGAAAGACTCACCAAATTGGAAAATGTACTGATGACACCCCATACAGGTAGTGCTACGTATAATGCGAGATCGGGGATGGGGAAAATGGTCATAAATAATATTGAACAGGCTTTGTCAGGAGATATGCCGGATAATACTATTCCGGAACTGAAAAACATGTTAAAATATTGATAAAAATTAACGTTTAGGAGATCTTATGAAAATTTCAGGCATTGTTATTTTGATACTTATTGTAATATCGGGATCAATTGTTCTTCCTGCAGAATATATAAATCATGATATTAAAGCGGAGATATTTCCTGATCAGAAAAGGATAAATGTTATTGATAAAATAACACTGCCGGCATCGTTTAACAAAGAGAGTGTTCATGTTCTCCTGCATGGGAATCTGACCTTAAAGCCTGTTTTAGAAAATATAATAATAAGAGAGATTGAAGGGGAGATCAAAGCAAGATTCTTCGGTATAAATACAGCTGAATTTAAAGTTAGTGACAAGATTCCTGTAAAACACTATGAGATAATATTTAAGAAGAATGCAAAAGACCGTTTTAATATTGAATTGGCATATTCCGGAAAAATATATCATGAGCTTAAACAGATGGGCGCTGAATATGCAAGAGGATTCAGCCAAACCCCCGGAATTATATCAAACAAGGGTGTTTATCTTTCCGGATCATCTTTCTGGGTCCCCTGGTTCAACGATAAACTTATTACTTTTAATGAGAAGGTGATCTCCCCGAAAGGATGGAGTTCCATATCGCAGGGAAAACTTTTACAGGATTCAGATAGTGACGGAAAACATATCTCCGAATGGAGCTCTCCTGAACCTATGGATGAGGTATATCTTATATCCGCACCTTTTCATAAGTATAAGATCAGGACGCATAATGTAAATATTTTTGCATATATGAGGACCAAAGATGATAATCTTGCAATGAAATATCTGAATACGACCGGCCAATATCTTGAAATGTACAACAACCTGATCGGGCAATATCCGTATTCGAAATTTGCACTTATTGAAAATTTCTGGGAGACAGGATATGGAATGCCTTCATTTACACTTCTCGGGTCAAAGGTTATAAGATTCCCTTTTATTCTCCACTCCTCATATCCGCATGAGCTTCTACATAATTGGTGGGGTAATAGTGTTTTTGTTAATTATGAGAAAGGGAACTGGTGTGAAGGGATTACTGTTTATATGGCAGATCACCTTATAAAAGAGCAGAGAAAACAGGGGACCGAATATAGAAGAAGCACTCTGCAGGGTTACACGGATTATGTTAATGATAGCAATGAATTTCCCGTATCAGAGTTTCGGGCCAGATATAATGCTTCGTCTTCGGCAATAGGATATGGGAAATCCATGATGATGTTCAATATGCTGAGACAGAGATTTGGAGATAATAAATTTAAAGAGGCAATGCGTGATTTCTATAAGAACAACAAATTTAATAAAGCCGAATTCAATGATATCCGTAATTCATTCGAAAAGATTTCAGGAGAGGATCTTTCATCCTTTTTCAAACAATGGATCTATAGAAAAGGGGCACCGGACCTGAAACTGGGAAAAGTATCAGTTAAAAAGAAGGATAATTCTTACGATCTTAACTTTGATATCATCCAGTCCCAGCTGGGAGATGCATATAATCTCAATATTTCAGCTGCTGTTTATCTTGAAGGTGAAAAAGATGTGAGAATGATTTATGTTGATGTTTCCAGGAAAATCCAGTCATTCACTCATTCCTTCCCCCGGAATCCTCTAAGGCTCGATTTAGACCCTTTCTTTGATGTTTTCAGAAGACTTTCCGATGAAGAAATACCTCCATCACTGTCAAAGATTTTCGGATCAAATAAGATACTGATCATATTGCCATCGGATGACAGAACAGGGATCTTAGAATACTATAAAAAACTTGCTGATAACTGGGCTTCAAAACGGAAAGAAGTTTTCAGTATCATTGTTGATAAGGATATTCAGAAATTACCTGGTGATATGGATATTTGGCTTTTCGGATGGAATAATAAGTTCAGGCCTGTTATTGAGAGCGAGGTAAAAGGATATAACAGCTCTATCGGATCAGATAAAGCAGTAATAGGAAAAAAAGAAATAGACAGGAAAAAGAACAGTGTTATCCTTGCTGTAAAAAATCCTGAAAACAGGTCAAAGGTTATTGTTTTCCTTAGTTCAGATAATAATAAAGCTCTATCAGGGTTGGGGAGAAAGCTTCCGCATTACGGGAAATATAGTTACCTTGCTTTCAGCGGAGAGGAACCTTCCGTAAATCTGAAAGGGCAGTGGGAATCAAGTAACTCTCCCCTTATAAAAATTTTTGATAAAGATCAGTCGTTTGATCACCTGACTCCTTCAAGGGAGCCGCTTGGGAAACTTGCATCACTATTTTCTTCATCTCATATGGAAAAGATTGTTAGAGTATTGTCGGATAAACAGCTGGAGGGTAGGGGGATAGGAACTGCCGGGATAAATGTGGCTGCAGAGTTTATTGTTGACAGATTCAAAGAATATGGATTGAAACCCGGTGCTGCAAATGGGGAATATTTTCAGAAATGGGATGTTAAGTCAGGTCCAGACGGGAAATTGACAACCTTAAAGAATATTATCGGTTTAATACCCGGGAAGAAAGAAAAACTGGCAGGGCAGACAGTTGTGATCGCAGCCCATTATGATCATCTCGGGAGAGGTTGGCCCGATGTCAGAAAAGGTAATGAGGGGAAAATCCACCCTGGAGCAGATGATAATGCAAGTGGCGTGGCTGTAATGCTTGAGTTGGCAAAGAATCTCGGAAAATCAATTGCGCCTGACAGAAATATTTTATTTGTTGCATTTACCGGCGAAGAGAATAATTTGATGGGTTCTGAATATTTTGTTAACAACTATAAAAAATTTCCGGTCAATAAAATAATAGCTGTTATAAACCTTGATACAGTCGGAAGGCTTAATGGTAAAAAACCGATGATAATAGGTACAAGCTCTGCAAAAGAGTGGAAATTCATGTTTATGGGAATAGGATATACGACCGGAATTGAAAGTGACCTTATTGCTCAGGACCTTGATGCAAGCGATCAGGTGAGTTTTATTAAGAAAGGGATACCCGGGATACAAATATTTTCAGGCCCGCATCTTGACTATCATAAACCGTCTGATACACCTGACAAGATCGATCCTGAAGGGCTTGTTAAGATCGCAAAGATCTCGAAAGAGGTGCTCCTTTATCTGTCGGAGAGAGAACTTCCGATGACCTTTACAGGGAAGGCCGGAATTAATATCTCAAAATCGGCGGTGAAGCCCAGAAAAAACATAAGGGCCAGTATTGGTATCATGCCCGATTTCACATTCTCAGCAGGCGGAGTAAAAGTTGCAATGGCAATGAGATCAGCTATAGGGAAAGATCATGTGTTGATGAAAGGAGATATTGTTACTTCAATAGGGGATAATAAAGTTTCAAACCTGAAAGAATATAGTTCTGCTCTAAAAAAATATATCCCCGGACAGAAAGTTGAAATTACATTCTTAAGATCGGGAAAAGAGATAAAAGTAACCATAACAATGAGGGCGAGATAATTATCTTCTGATGTACCCTAACCCCTGACTATTTCAATAGTACCCTCACCCCCGGCCCCTCTCCCATAGGTAGAGGGGTGAGATGAGAAGTGGTTAGTTTTCTCTCCCTCTGGGAGAGACTAAAGTGAGGGACAAGTCAGAAAGAGGTTAAAGCTAGAAAAAAATGAAAAGTTCAAAAAATTTGAAAATAATAGAGGAGATAGTAGCTTTTGATGAAATAGTCAATTATAGAGGTGGCAGGTATTATACTTCTTTATTGGAACTGGTAAGGGAATTAAGAAAAAAGCAAACTACTGCAGAACAAATATTCTGGGAATTAGTAAGAAATAAAAGATTTCTGGGATTAAAGCTTAGAAGACAACACCAGATAGGGACATATATTGTTGATTTTTTTTGCCCTTCTGAAAAACTTATAATTGAGATTGATGGGAAAATTCATTTGGGATCAAATCAAAAGAAAAAGGATATTTCTAGAGATTTGTATTTAAAAGAATTGGGGTGTAAGATCGTCAGATTTGCTAATGATAAGATTTATAATGATATTGAAATGGTTATCAAGACAATCAGTAAGTTGGTTTGATCTTAATCATAACACAGACTATCCTATACACTCTTACTCTTACCACTGACTCAGCCCTGGCTGCTTTCTCTTCGCCAAGGCAAATTCATCTTGCTTCTCTCAAAGGTAGAGGGGAAAAACAGATAGTTGTGAGGTCCTTAGTCTTCTCTCCCTCTGGGAGAGACTAAAGTGAGGGACAAGTCGGAAAGGAGATAAGGTCTTACCTTCTGATAAGTTTGCCGAGGAGGGGTGTTTTTATTGTTATTGAGTTGTGCGGGCACATTTCCTGGCAGCAATAGCATCTTATACAGCTTTTATAATCATAGACAGGGTAGGGGAAATCTCCATCATCTTCCCAATTGAGAGATTTCGGATCAGTAGGGCATTGAAGAACACATTTGCCGCAGTTCTTACAGGTATTATAATCTATAACAGGCTTTGGTGAGATCAGGTTCTTAAGGAAAGTGGGGAAGCTTCCGGCAGATGCAAATCTTTCGAACTTTTTGCGTGTAACATTAAATTTAGAATTAATAAGATCGTCTATTTTGTCTCCGGTTATTTCAATATCATCGTATGAATAGATCATTTGATCTTCATCAATTGGTGATCTCAATGTCGGGACAAATTCAGGATTAAGGTCAATAAGCTTACAAAATACCATATCAAGTGCTATCGGGTCAGTTGAGATAAGAAGTATATTCATTTTTATACTATTTCCTCCACGGGGACCGTTTCCTTCCATTGCAATTATCCCATCCATAATGAAGAGTCTTGGTTTAACCAGACTGTTTATATCATGAAGAACTTTAGAAAAATCAATGATATCAGGCATCTTTACATGGAACTCACCCTTTATTAAACCAGGTAAACATCCGAATTGATTTTTTACAGCTCCTGTGATCCTGGTAAAACCGTGAGCCTTCATCTTACTGACACTAATAATTGCATCTGAAGAAGTTACACCTTTTGCCAAAGGGATATTTTTAAGTATAACTCCCTTCTGAAAAGAGACATTTTCGATCGATTCGAAATCACTCGCCTCAATACTTCTTTCATCAAAAACTCTTTTAATGCCCGATCTCTCAGCGGCTCTCTTCAAACTACCGAAACCGGGTGAATCTCCATAAGATAATAAATAATCATTTCCCAGAAGAAGATCTGCTAACCCTGCTAATACAACAGGATTGGTGGTTACATTTTTGTCGGGATTATCTCCGGCGAGGATATTTGGTTTGATCAATATTTTCTCTCCGGGCTTAAAAAGGGCTGGAATTCCCCCGAGAAGATCGATGCCCCTTTTCAGAGAATCGAGAACTTTTGAATGCTCATATGAATCGCATTTAATAACTACAACTTTCGGCACTAGAATGATTCGGATGAGCTTTTTGAATTATCACTCTCATTACCATTGTTATCGACTGAAGTAATGTAATAGGTGTAAATTTTTCCTTTATCAACTTTGTCATCCATAAATTTGTTTTCAACTATTTTATTATTAATCACTTTGAAATCAGCTTCAGTGCCTGATTTTCTGTAAATCTTATAGTGTGAAAGGTCTTTGTCATTAACTTTTTTCCAACTTAGCATAAGGCCATTTGAACTTTTAAAAATGAGGATATTCTGAGGTATTTCAGGAGGGTAGATATCTTTAATACTAACAGTTACAGTATTCGATTTTTCGCTTATATTTGAATCAGTAACTATCGCAGAAACATAATAACTATATTTTCCACTCTGCCCTGTGTCTTTATCTTCAAAATATTCTTTAAGTACTATATCTTTATTCAATTTCACAAAAGAGATATCTTTTTCCCCCTCTGAAACATCTATTTTCCTGAAGATGTTGAATCCGGCGATCTCAGGAGATTTTTTCTTTTTAGTATTTGTAACAGGCTTTGCCCATTTGAGTTTAATAACTTTATTCTCATTAATAAGGGAGAGATCCTGAACAGGCTTAACCGGCAACATTATTTTTATCTCCTTTATTTCTGAAAGGGCTGAAGATAATTTATTATAATTATAAAATAGAGCTGTGAAGATCTTTTTATTTAAAAACTTTCCGGATATATCCGGAAAAATAAAATAGTATTCTCCATTATTAATTAATATTTTCTGAATTTCAGTTTTTTTCAATAAGCGGCCCCTTTTAATGAAATTAACCGATGTATTTACTTTTTTACCTGAGGAAGAGAATATATCCCTTTCAGAATAATAAAAATATATTTTTTTTATCCTGGAAATATCCAATAAGGTCTTATTATCCTTTAAAAATTCAGGGAATTTCCATTGGAACTTAAGATTATCTCCACTTTGTACAACACTGAGATCTTTTACTTTTGCAGGAAAGACCTGAGGGTCCAATTTAAGAGGACCTCTTTTCCCACAGCTGTTCAGAATGATAAAAGAAAAAATAAGCAGTATTAACGAAATTTTTGATATGATTTTTGTGTTCATTTTATACCTCTTACAAAATATCAAAGAATATATTTGCTTAAATCTGTATTTTCTGCAATATCCTTTACTTTATCAATGACATATTGTTTGTCAATTTTTACCTTTCCGGCACCAACATCAGAGGCCTCGAAAGATATATCCTCCATCACTTTCTCCATTATGGTATGAAGTCGTCTTGCCCCTATATTCTCAGCAGTAGAATTCAGGTCTTCAGCGATCTGGGCAATCTCATGAATTGAATCATCGGTAAATTCTATCTCAATTCCTTCAGTCCCGATAAGTGCAGTATATTGTTTAGTGAGAGCATTTTTAGGTTCATTAAGAATCTTGACAAAATCATCTTTTGAAAGTGAATCAAGTTCGACTCTGATCGGAAATCTACCTTGAAGTTCCGGGATAAGGTCAGAAGGTTTTGTGACATGGAATGCACCCGCGCCAATGAACAGAATATGGTCAGTTTTAACCATTCCGTGTCTGGTATTAACTGTAGTGCCCTCGATTATTGGTAACAGATCTCTCTGAACCCCTTCACGTGAGACCATTGGGCCTCCGCCGCCACCGCTTCCTTCACGTCCGGCTATCTTGTCTATCTCATCCAGAAATACTATACCCATTTGCTCAGTTCTATCAATTGCGATCTTTGATACTTCATCCATATCCAGAAGCCTGTTCTGTTCCTCATTAAAAAAATATTCATAAGCCTCTTTTATGGTCATCTTTCTCTTTTTGGACTTTCCTCCACCAAACATATTAGGCATCATTTCGCCAATCGAAATTCCAATCTCTTCAACTCCGGAAGATGAGAATATCTCGAAAGGTGTAGATCCACCGGATTTAACTGTTATTTCAACTACTCTTTCATCAAGTTTACCGTCTTCAAATAATTTTTTCAGTTTTTCCCTTGTTTGATCCTGGTTCTCAGCTTCGATGTTCAATTCAGATGCAGGGCCCTTTATTTTTTTTGGAGGAGGGAGCAGAATAGAGAGTATTTTTTCTTCAGCATTTTTTCTTGCTTTTTCTTTATTCTGAGCCATTTTTTCAACTTTTACGAGATCAATTGAAATTCTTACCAGATCCCTTATTATTGATTCCACATCTCTTCCTACATAACCGACTTCGGTGAATTTGGATGCTTCTATTTTAATGAATGGTGAACTTGTCAGTTTTGACAGGCGTCTTGCGATCTCTGTTTTCCCGACACCTGTAGGGCCTATCATTAATATATTTTTAGGTATAATATCTTCAGCGATATCCTGAGGCAATTGTTTCCTTCTATATCTGTTCCTTAGTGCAATTGAAACAGATTTTTTTGCATTTTTCTGTCCGATTATGTATATATCAAGACTTTTAACAATTTTCTTGGGTGTAAGGCTCATCTTACTTTTTTCATTTTCAATGGACATCATAACTCCTCTATTGTGAATTTAGAATTAGTATAGATACACAGATCAGAAGCAATCTGAAGTGATTTTTCCACAATATCTTTTGCGCTAAGCTCAGAATATCTTTTTAATGCGATTGCAGCTGATTGAGCGTAAGGGCCACCTGATCCGATAGCAAGTATATCCTCATCAGGTTCGATAATATCTCCTGAACCGGAAAGGATAAATAGCTTTTCCTTGTCGGCAACTATCAGCATTGCTTCCAGTCGCCTAAGGATCTTATCGGTTCTCCATTCTTTTGATAACTCTATTGATGCCCGTGAAAGATTTCCATTATATTCTTCAAGCTTCCCTTCAAATCTCTGAAAAAGAGAAAAAGCATCTGATGTAGAACCTGCAAATCCCGCAAGAACACTTCCATTGTATAGCCTTCTTATTTTTTTTGCTCCGTGTTTTAGAACGGTATTGCCAAAAGATACCTGGCCATCTGCCCCGATCACAACTTTATCTTTATGTTTTATACATATTACTGTAGTACTTTTTATCTGATTTTTCATAGAATAATTCTATTATCTTTTCTAATCTTAGTCAAATTGAGCAATCATAGATGTAAAGGATTTGTTATCAACTAAGTCCTGAAAGTATTAATACAGATGTTATATTTCCTCTTTAATTATGTTAATATAAATTAAGAATAAAAGTGAGAAAAAACAGATGCCTTTTACAGATATAGTCGGGAATAACAAAATAAAGCATATTTTAAAAAGCTACCTGGATAAAGAAAGAATTCCCTATAGTATGATTTTTTCAGGTCCCCAAAGTGCAAATTTGTCAGATTTAGCTCTGGGCTTTGCTAAATCTGTGAATTGTGAAAGGAATAAAGATGATTTTTGTGATTCCTGTGACCATTGTGCTGATATAAATAAGACAATATTTCCTGATGTGATCTACCTTGTACCTGACGGCCAATTCTACAAAAAAGACCAGATCATTGAACTTATTGAAGAAAATTATAAAAGGCCAATGGTATCAGATAAAAAGATCTTTATTATGTCTGATGCAAATAAAATGAATGAAAGTTCTTCAAACTCTTTCCTGAAAGTCCTCGAGGAACCATCTGATTCAACAATATTTATTTTGCTGACCAGGAATAAGTCACAACTGCTTCCCACGATCAGATCCAGGTGCCAGATATTGAATTTTTATTCTCCTTCAAAAAAAGAGATACATGACCACCTGATCAAAATGGGTTATGACACTGAAAAAGCTGATCTTTTAGCTTCTATCAGCAGATCAAGTATTGATAATGTTCTTAAGGAAGATTTCTATTCCCTTCAGAACAAAAGATCACGTTATCTTGCAATTCTTGAAAAACTATTAAAAAAAAAGCAAATTGATGAGGTTCTGCTTGCACTTTCTGATCAGAGCAGGAGTAGATCAGTTTTTATTGATTCATTTGGTGAAATGATTAATTTGATTTCTTTAATGTTAAGAGATATAATGGTCATCAAAATAGAGTTAAAGAAAGAATTTCTGATAAATATTGATTTTAGTGAAAAT
>JAOZUQ010000111.1 GCA_029938635.1 Candidatus Aminicenantota bacterium | reverse complement strand
AAATATCCCTTTGACCCACCCATTGACATAATACCATTCTCAGATTAAATATTCCTCTTTATTGCCAGTTTCCTTTATGTTAAATATCAAAATATATTTACAAAAAGTGTGTCACATTTTGTGTCATGTTTTGGTTCGTTTCAGTGCATTTAATACATTTAATTGGTTTAATCCACTTAATCAAAAGTGAATTAAAACGTGCAATATAGCGGGATAAACCCGCTATACCTGCACTTTTTGACTATCAGTTGATTTTCTTATGTTTGGTTTTTGCCCCCTCGATTCGGGGATTTTACGTAGTCCGTTGCGTCTGCCAATTCTACTATTCCTTTTATTGATCAAAGAAGGGATGAAGACCAATGAGTGAAAATCTAACTCTAAAAGTGGTACAATAAATGGGGGCAGGTCACTATTTACTTTACAGTTCCTTAATTTTTCAATGTTATTTTTAACGACCATGCGTGTAAGCAAGGAATTTCGTCAATTGTAAGTTTAGGAATTTCAATTTTTTGCTTATTTGCTTTAGTAAGTTCCCACTTAATTGTTCCATTGTACCCTAAAAGGCTTACATTTTTTACATCTTTTTCTGTTAATAAATCTATTTCTATATCATCATTCCATTTTGTGAAAATACAGAATATTTCATTTTTTTTTGATGTAAAATATAAGCTTTGGTCCTTAGTTTTTAAGTTAGAAACAGTATGTTTTTTAGTTTCGTAAATAGCCTCCTTATTAACTTCTAACCAGTTACCAATATCTAACAACCTCTCCTGCATGACAACAGGGATACGTCCATCAGCAGTCGGGCCGACATTGAGCAGTAAATTACCGCCTCTGCTCACAATGTCAATCAATTCTAAAATTAACTCTTTTGATGAGGAATAGTCTTCTGCATTTTCAGCTCTGTTAAAACCGTATGAACCGCCTATTCCTCTGCTTTCTTCCCAAGGTTTAGAAAACTCACCGTTATCTGCATCTTTGTACTCGCTCGAATAATAATCACCATGTTTACCGGGCATCCCTTTAAAAAATCTATCATTTACAACAACTTCATTTTTACAAGGCGATTCATTATAAAGCCAGGCTAAAAATTCTTTTGTTTTCCAGAATTCTTCATCATAAACCCATTCACCTGCATCAGAAAAAATCAGGCTTGGTTTATATTTTACCACCAACTCTTTAAGTTGGGGGAGTAATATTTCATCTCTATAATCTTCAGGTTCCAAGCCGTATTTTTCAACAAATTCTTCTCTGATAAAGTATTCAGATTTATCTTTTTTTCGCGGAATACTTTCCCAATCAGGAATGGAGTAATAAAAGCCCATTTTCAAACCTGACTTTTTTACTGATGCAGATAAGTCTCCTAAAAGATCACGTCTGGATCCTGTTTCTCCAGAGTTCCAATCCTTTTTATGCTTATTTTCGGTAGGCCAAAGACAAAAACCATCGTGATGTTTTGAAGTTAGTACAACATATTTTGCACCGGCGCTTTTAAATAATTCAGCCCATTTATCAGGATTAAACAACTCTGCTTTAAACATTGAAGCAAAATCCCGGTATTCAAAATCCTCTCCATAATTCCTTTTATGGAAATCATATCCTCCATTTTTTTTATTATCCATCACCCTGGCATAATACCATTCTGCATAAGAGGCATATCGTGCAGATTCTACCTTGCGCCAAGAAGGGACAGAATAAACACCCCAATGAATAAATATTCCGAATTTTGCATCTTGAAACCAAGCGGGAATTGGGCGAGTATCCAAAGATTGCCATGTGTTTTGATAGTTTTGTGCTTTAACCGAAAATAAAAGTAGTAAAATTAAGCCGATGATTAATAAGATGTTTTTTTTCATAAAATTGACCTGCCCCGATTTAGTGTACCACTTTTAAAGTTAGTAATACAACATTTTGGACCTCACTTCTCTTCGGTCAAATATAAACATTTTGTAAGCAAATTTACTCTCTTTGGAGAGATTAAATTCGCTTACCAATAATTTGATTATCAAAAAAATAAAATTTATTTTTGAGATTTCCTTTTATTCATTCTATATATGTAATAGAAGTAAAAACGGGGTAGAGGGAAATGAAAAAATTAGTATTTATTAATTTTATTTTTTTTGTCTTATTTGGTTTGATATTTTCTCAGAGTATTATTATAACATCGCCACATGCAGGAGATACGTGGTATAAGGGACATGCATATAATATTACCTGGAATTCAAGTGGTATTCCTGCATCAACCAATATGAAGATCAATATCTTTAAGAATTCGATTAATACTGCAAATTTTATTGAGCAGATTACAACTATAAATGATGGAAGTGAAAATTGGCTCATTGGAACTGGTTATGTAACTGGTACATTCTATATCAGAATAAAAACTTCTGACAATGCAGTGCATGGAGATAGCGATGGGTTTTCAGTAAAGAAAAAATTCACGTTATTGCCTGTTAACAATTTAAAAAGGCAACATATTCCACTTTGTACAATAAAGGAGGTAAATTCTATTTTTACAACCTCAGATAAAGTTACATTCCGAGTAAAATATTCTTTTTCTCCAACTGCTTCTATTTCTATAGTTGATCGCCCGGCACGTTATCGCCTTGTTGCGTACATACCCAATTCAAAAAGTGCTGGTAGACTATATTTTTCTTGCACAACTTCACCTTTTCAAGGAATTCCGATAGGGCAGGAGAAAACATACATAATTGATGTTATTTATAGTTCAGATCTTAACCAGCCACCAATATTTAAGAGTGGAACTGCAGAATTTGTTATTTTTAGTATATATAACAGTGAAAATCCAGTTTGTTCAAAGAAAATTGATTTTTATCACGAGTGGCATCATTAAAAAGTGAGATTTTTCTCTAAAAAGTTGTATATAATAATATTGTATGAAAAATGGAAAGGCAAGAAAAAATAGTAAGACCCATTAAACATTTAATTGGAAATATTTAGTATATTTATGCTTTTTTCAATAAAATCATGGAAGTAACTTCTAAATTCATCATTTCACAGGATTTGTATGAAATGATATTAAAAAGTGCTACTTAATTAATTGTTTTACATTGAGATGTGAACCAATTATCAAAATTGAGTCATCTTTATTAAATTCATATTCAGGCGTAGGAAATATCAATTCTTTCTCTTCATTATCTTCATCCTTTCCACCCTGCTTGATCAAAATAACTTCAATTCCATATCTATCACGAATATTTATCTCTTTTAAAGTTTTATTTATAAATTCATCCGGTACGTGGATTTCTGAAAGGATTTTCCCATCCCTTAATGATATTTGCTTATATTCGGGAAA
>JAOZUQ010000110.1 GCA_029938635.1 Candidatus Aminicenantota bacterium | reverse complement strand
TCAGACAGCATAATCCCACTAAACCTTGAGCATCATAATTATGAAATAAAGGAGATGATAAAAGCATATGGAAAATAAAAAAAAAGTCCATTTCAATACAACCCATGGAATGTCTTATCATCGACTACACATTATTTGGTCGAAAATGAAAAGCAGATGTAATAACCCGGGCAGAAAAGACGCTAAATATTATTATAATAAGGGTGTTAAGGTTTGTGAAGAATGGCAATCAAGCTTTATCTCATTTATGGAATGGGCCATGTCTCACGGCTATAAAGATACGTTGGTTATTGATAGAATTAAAGGAAACAAAGGGTACACCCCTGGTAATTGTAGGTGGGTAACAGTTGCGAAAAATAATAGAAATAAGTGCTCAACAAAATTAACAGAGAAAAAAGTAAAAGAAATAAGAAGCAGATATAAAAATGAAGGAATGAAACAAGTCATTCTTGCGAAAGAATACAATATTTCCACATCTCATCTTTGCAGTATCTTAAAAAATAAATTTTGGAAAGATTCTTCTTTGTCAGGGGGAAGCCATGTCTAAAGAATCTGAAATAATAGAATGTGCGCTTAATAAGATTATATTCCAAAATGATAATGGTTTTATAATTGGGGCGTTTACTGATCATCAAGGCAATAAACTTTCTTGTCTTGGAAATATGGTTAATCCACAGATTGATATGGATTATGTTTTAACTGGATATTATGAAGATAGTCATAAATTCGGAGAACAGTTCAAATTTTCCATTTATGAAACTATTCTACCGATAGATGCTAATGGAATTTTTAAATACATTACCAGAATATGCAAATGGGTAGGAAGTACCGTTGGGAACGCCATTGTTGATAAATATGGTGATCAGACTTTACAGATTATGAAGACGGATCCGGAACGATTATCAAAAGAAATTTCCGGTATCACATTTTCCCGGGCTCATGAAATCCAGGCCACCTTATTAAATAACGAAGTCAATGAAAAGGTAATGGTTGAACTTGAATCTCTCCTGGATGTTCCCGGGATGCGGAAAAGCTTGTCTGGTGATCTTATCCGAGATTATAAATCTCAGGCTGCAGAAGCGATCAAAGGGAATCCATACATATTAACCAGCTTCCACGGCATTGGCTTTCCTTTAGCTGACCGAGTAGCCCTTAATATAGGATATGCCCGGGACAGCATAGAACGGAAAAAAGCGGCGGCCATGCACTGTATTAAACAGAATATGCAAGAGGGCTCAACCTGGATCAGCACTGAGAAATTTATCAATGAGATACAGATATTGATTCAGGTTCCTAATTTGGCCGATGGGGTACACGCTTTAATCAGTGACGAAATCCTTGTTAATGATGGTGATTTTTTCGCCCTGGCCGGTCCTGCAGATGATGAAGAATATATTGCCGGTGTGGTTGCGGCCATGGAGGTGATGGTGTGAATAATATTCAATTGACAGACCAACAATTTGCGGCAATCGAGATGGTAAAAGAAAATCGGATCAGTATATTGACGGGTGGGCCCGGGACAGGGAAAACCACTGCAACACTTGAGATAATTAATTGGGCTGAGTCGGAAGAATTAAATATTATTCAGGCGGCGCCAACCGGAAAGGCAGCAAAAAGGATGATGGAAGCCACAGGAGAATATGCCTCCACAATCCATTCCATGCTGCGTTGTATTTTTGAAAATGGAAAATTTGAATTTGCTTATAATAAAAGAAATCCGATTCCTGCAGATTTAATCATCCTTGATGAAATTTCAATGATCACTGTTGATTTAATGGCCCGAGTGCTGGAGGCAATTGATATTAACCGCACAAAGTTGTTGTTGATTGGTGATCAGGACCAGCTCCCGTCTGTTGGGGCTGGGGCAGTGCTGCGTGATCTTTTAGCATCTTGTATTATCCCCCACACTGAACTTGATATTATTCACAGAAATTCAGGGGAAATTGTTTCTGCCTGCCACAAAATCAAGAATGGGCAACTATACACCCCGTTTAACAAATTGGATTTGGAAGCCCAAAGCCCTGTTAATTTAATCCATGTTGAATGTTTTACGCCTGAACAGGCATTGACCGGCATCCAAAAGATTGTATGTGATGTGGTCCCAAAAAAATACGGATTTGATCCAGTGGAAGACATCCAGGTGATCAGCCCGGTCAACAGCAAGGGAATTCTTTCTTGTGACAGCATCAATGAGACTCTCAGGGATACATTAAATCCGATATCAACTGATGACTTTTTTGCAGATGGTATTGACCAGGATTATAAATTCCGTCCTGGTGACAAGGTTATCAATACCAAGAACAACAAGGCAACAACTGTTGAAGGGGATGAAACAGCCATTGTCAACGGAGATATTGGCATTGTCCAATCTGTTGAGAAAAAAATGATCACGGTTTTATTTACTGACCCGGAAAGAGAAGTCGAAATATTAAAGCGGGAACAGAACTTGCTCCACGCCTACTGCATTACCTGTCACAAATTTCAAGGAAGCGAATCTCCAGTAATTGTTATACCAGTCCATTCTCAGTTTAATTATTTCCTGTCTAACAGTTGGTTGTATACGGCAATTTCCCGGGCAAAAATAATCTGTATCACCATCGGAACTTTTGCGACTATTGAAAAAGCAATTAGGAACCGGGTACCCAATAACCGGCTTACGATGCTGAAAAAGCGATTGGTCCAGGCGGATAGAGAGATAATTGAATTAGAGTTTGCGGGAATTTAAAAACGAGGAGTTTAAATGGGTGCTAAAGAATATAGTGCTGTTTCTTGTGGTACAGATAAAATAACAGTTCACGGGATAAAAATATCGAGTAGATATGCAGATGTTAATGAACTTGTTTCAATGATGAGGTTTGTTCGTAAATGTTTTGATGAAAAAATGAATTCCTTTATCAAGAATCTTTCATATGATTCAAAAAATGGTGTAGTTATTTTAAAAATAAAACCAGGATTTGCGCGAGCACACAAAGACCTTCAATTTATTATATCAATAGCCAGACATTTTTTTAATCAATATTGGCTTGAAGGGGTTGTTGACAATAGGGATTGGACCTATGAGTGGTATGACGATCCTGATGATATTGATTACATTAAAGATATAATAGAAAAAGATATTGAATCGTTAAAAAATTTTTTATTTTTAACTTTACAAAGGTTGGATGAAAACCAAAAAAATAATGAACGTTATGATTACAACCGACAAGAATTTATATCAGAAAAAGAAAATGAAATTGAAAGATATAAACGCGAAATTAAACAATCCAGAGCTTGGAAAGAAAAATATAAAAAAAAATATCAAGAAATTAAAAAGAACCTTCAAACGATAAAAAACCCTCCCAAATCGCA
>JAOZUQ010000109.1 GCA_029938635.1 Candidatus Aminicenantota bacterium | reverse complement strand
AGCGGCGGGCATCTCCTCGGTATCGGAGTCTGGATGATCGGAATGCCTCTTTTTGGTGTCATAATAATAATCCTGGGTCAGGCTATTTCCGGCAAATTCATTTCATCGCGCTCAAAAATATCAGATTTTATTATCTACTCGGTTTTAATTGTTCCTGCATTTCATATTTTGTATAAATTGTTTAAAACTCTATCGGCAATTAAAATTGAGAGTGGAACAAATGCCTTCAATGTCTCAATAATACTTGCAATTATGGCTCTTCCTACAATAGTAAGTGTAGCGGAAGATGTATTATTTGCTGCAGGGAGGGAGATCAGGGAAGGCAGCTATGCACTCGGAGCTACCAGAGCGGAAACATTGTTGAAAGTAGTTGTCCCTGCTGTAAAATCAGGTATCTTTGCCGCTGTCATTCTGGGAATAATGCGTGCCCTTGGAGAAACAATGGTAGTCTGGATGGCCTCGGGAAATGCCGCTCAGATTCCCGATCCCATATATAACATAATGGAGCCCATAAGGACATTAACAGCCACTATTGCCGGGGATATGGGAGAAGCGGATCATGTAACAGGATCGGCAAGATATCATGTCCTTTTTGCCATGGCTCTATTTCTTCTGATCTTCTCATTTGCAGGAAACCTTATAAGCGAATGGATAATGTCGCGTTCAAGAAAAAAATGGGGTAAATAATGGACCTGAGATCGAGAAAATTGCTAGACAAAACTTTCAGCGGCATGGGATTCTTTTCTATCGGAATGTTAATGTTATCACTGATCATTATCCTTGCTCCGATATTTATTAAGGGTACAGGCGCATTCCTGTTTAAAGGTACAATAGAGTTTAGAAAATTCAATTTTGAGCAATTCAACAGAGGTAAAAAAACAGATCTTCTGAAAGAGGAATTCAAAACAGGAGAAGCCAGAAAATATATTTATGACCTGATCTCAAAATTCGAAGAGCAAATTGAGAAAGATGATATCCCAGATGCCTATAAATATGAAGATGAACTTGAAGAAACAATTTATCATATCAAAGAATTGTTGGGGCCATTCCCGGGAGAAGAATCTCCGGTTATGATGAGAGACAGATATGGAGCTTCAAGATGGGATAAAGCGAAGGAGATAAGGGACCGGATCCTTTTTGTCGAGACATGGGATTATTCTGATAAAAGCAGCATGGGAAAACTGACCCTGACACCAAGGATCAACAACTTCAGAGGAACAATACTTGAGAACATGTTCCCTTATCTTGAAAATAATCTTGACAAACTGATGCTCCCGCAGATCACTTTTTACTGGAATTTTTTCTTTGATAAATCATTTGACTCTCATTTGTTCGGAGGAATAGGACCTGAATTATTAGGGACTTTATATCTTATTCTGGGTACAATGATATTTGCGATCCCTATTGGAATAATTACGGCCATATATCTTACAGAATTTGCAAAGCCCGGAAAAATCATTAATTTTATTAATATTTCCATAAGTACACTTGCCGGAGTTCCCAGCATTGTATTTGGATTATTCGGGCTGGCCTTTTTTATAATGACCATCAAAGTCTCAAATTCAAAAAGTGTTCTTGCAGGATCTTTAACCCTGGCATTGCTTGTCCTCCCGACAATAATCAGAGCATCGGAAGAAGCATTGAAATCTGTACCATTAACATACAAAGAAGCGGCATTAAGCTTGGGTGCCGGGAAGATCTATACAATTTTCAAAGTGATACTCCCGGCAGCACTCCCGGGAATATTGACCGGGATCGTTATAAGTATGGGACGTGCAGCAGGCGAAACTGCACCGATAATATTTACTGCGGCTGTGAGTGTAGGAAATCCGTTAAAACTATTTGAAACACTTTCCCAACCAACACCTGCACTATCATGGAATATTTATAATCTGGTAACTGAGCATGAATCTGTGGAATCGATCAGGCATGTGCAATTCGGAATGGTATTTGCCCTTGTCCTGCTCGTCCTTCTGCTCAATCTGACTGCAATTATATTGAGAGCAAGGATAAGTAAAAAACTGAGAGGATAGAGAGATGATACGGAATACTACTAATAAAACAATAAACACTTCAAATAACAGAAAAAAGAATACCGCAGTAAACAGAGCACATATCAGATCAGAAAAATTTTCTGTTTACTATGGTTCTACCGAAGCAATAAAAAAGGTTGACCTGGACATTCCGAAGAAAAGTGTTACGGCCATAATCGGCCCGTCAGGATGCGGCAAAAGTACATTTCTGAGAGCTGTTAACAGGATGAATGATCTGATCCCTTCCTGTTACACATCGGGAAAATTATTTTTCAACAATGAAGAGATCTATGGGCAACTGGTTGATCCGGTGCTTCTAAGGAAAAGGGTCGGTATGGTATTTCAGAAGCCGAATCCATTCCCGAAAACTATATTCGATAATGTTGCATTCGGTCCCTCTCTATATACCTCAAGAAAAAAGGGGGCCTTATACGGGATTGTCGAGGAGAGCCTTAAGAAAGCAGCATTGTGGGAGGAGGTAAAAGACCGCCTGAATCAGAACGCCCTCGGCCTGTCGGGAGGGCAGCAACAGAGATTGTGCCTTGCAAGGGCACTTGCAGTGGAGCCGGAAATACTCCTTATGGACGAACCGACATCTGCCCTTGATCCGAGAGCAACAGAAAGGATAGAGCAATTGATAGATGAACTTAACGGGAAATATACAATTTTAATTGTTACACATAATATGCAGCAGGCAGCAAGGGTTTCTGATGATACTGCTTTTTTTTATGAAGGAGAATTAATAGAGTTTGCCCCGACAGGAAGACTGTTCACAAAACCCGGGGAAACGAAGACTGAAGAATATATAACCGGAAGGTTCGGTTAAGGAGCCAAAATGGCATTACACCTTGAAAAAGCAATAAAAAAACTCACCGGTGAACTTATTCATCTGAGTGCTCAAGTTGAGGAAAGCGTAAAGTTATCAATAAAATCTCTGGTTAACAGAAATATTGAAATGGCAGCAAAAGTGATCAGAGATGACGAGATAATAGATCAAAAAGAGATTGATATCGAAGAAGAATGTTTGAAGATATTTGCACTGCACCAACCGGTTGCAATTGATCTGAGACGGCTTGTTATGATATTGAAAGTAAATAACGATCTTGAGAGGATCGGAGACCTGGCTCAAAATATCAGCAAAAGTGTGCTCAGGATATTATCATCATCAGTTATTGTTGAGGGCTTTGATATCGATGATATATGTAATTCAGTGCAATCAATGGTGAAAATGAGTATAGATGCACTATCCTCTGTTAACATTGAAAAAGCTCGGGAAGTACTTGGAACAGATGATAAGGTCGATGAACTCAACTCAATACTTTATAACGAAATGATAAAGAAAATAAAGAATTCTCCCGATAACATGGAAATACTTATTCAATATGTTCACATAATCCGCCACCTTGAAAGGATCGCGGACCATACAACAAACTCAGTGTGGCTAAATGTCGAGAAATTTTAGGCTGCG
>JAOZUQ010000108.1 GCA_029938635.1 Candidatus Aminicenantota bacterium | reverse complement strand
CTCCTTTCTCCTGATAACTATAACAATTTTCTTACTTTTCCGTATAACTTACATTGAGATCATGCACATCTGGAAAATAAATTTTTTATTCCATATAATTAACAATAAAGTCCCAGGGAGGAATTTATCATGAAGCGTATATTCTTTTTTATTACAATTATTTCAATTCTGGTTATAGGCCTGAATGCGAAAAAAGTTGAGACAAAATCTTCACCAGTTGAGAAAGCATTAAGTGGATTGAAGTTCCGGTCCATTGGCCCCGCTTTCATGTCCGGAAGAATAGCGGATATTGCTATCGATCCGAAGGATTCAAAAACATGGTATGTGGCTGTTGGCTCCGGTGGTGTCTGGAAAACAACCAATTCAGGTACAACTTTTAAACCGATCTTTGACGAACAATCATCATACTCAATCGGATGTGTCACTATCGATCCGAAGAATTCAAATATCATCTGGGTCGGGACAGGAGAAAATGTGAGCGGACGTCATGTAGGATATGGTGATGGTGTCTATAAAAGCATTGATGGAGGACAATCCTGGAACAATATGGGATTAAAGAAAAGTGAACATATAGATAAAATAATTATTGACCATACCAATTCAGATATAATCTTTGTAGCAGCTGAGGGGCCTCTATGGTCGGCCGGCGGTGAGAGAGGAATTTTTAAAAGTATCGATGGAGGGAAAACATGGAAAGCATCCCTGACAATAGATAAAGATACAGGAGCAACTGATATAGTAATGGATCCGAGAGATCCAAAAACACTTTATGCAGCAGCTCACCAACGGAGACGTCATGTGTCCGCATTGATAAACGGCGGGCCCGGTTCTGCCATTTACAAAACATATGATGGAGGAGAGAACTGGTCAAAAATTGTAAAGGGCCTTCCAAAAGAAATCCTCGGACAGATCGCTCTGGCAATATCTCCTCAAAGGCCCGATGTTGTTTATGCTTCAGTTGAGACTGCTATCAGGAAGATCACATTCTACCGCTCGTCAGACGGAGGGCAGAACTGGAAGAAAAAAACATCCTACACTACTCCGGGAACCGGCCCCCACTACTATCAGGAACTATTCGCATCTCCTCATCAATTCGATAAAATTTATTCCATGGAAATAAACGTCCTTGTCAGCACAGACGGTGGAGGAAAATGGGGTAAGATACCTGAAGAAAAAAAACATGGAGATAACCATGCTCTTGCTTTCCACCCTACGGAGCCGGGATATCTGCTCTGTGGTAGTGACGGTGGAATTTACGAAACATGGGACAGCGGAAAGACCTGGAGATTTATTTCAAATCTGCCCGTGACCCAATATTACAGAATCGCGGTAGATAATGAGAAACCATTTTATAATGTGCTGGGCGGAACCCAGGACAATTGTACACATTTAGGGCCTTCCAGGACGACCAAAAGGGATGGGATATGGAACAGCGACTGGAGAATAACCATGGGCGGTGACGGTTACACATGCCAGTTCGATCCGGAAGATCCGAATATTATGTATACTGAAGCACAGGTCGGTTATATGATCCGTTATGATAAAAGAAATGGCGACAGCGTATCAATAAGACCGATCACAGAACCGGGTGAAGAAACAGACAGATGGAATTGGGACGCTCCCCTGATAGTAAGCCCGCATAATTCAAAAAGATTATACTTTGCATCCCAGAGGGTATACAGAAGTGAGAACAGAGGCGATACATGGACTCCGATAAGTGGAGACCTCTCAAAAGGAATAAACCGCCTTGCTGAGAAGTTCATGGGAAGAAGCTGGAGTATCGATGCTGTCTGGGACAATGATGCAATGTCATACTATAGTAACATTATTACTATTGATGAATCACAACTTATGGAAGGGCTGATCTATGTCGGAACTGATGACGGCCTGATCCAGGTAACTGACGATGGAGGGAAAAACTGGAGAAAGATCGATAAATTTCCCGGAGTCCCTTATGGAACATTTGTCAACGAAGTGATGGCCTCAAAACATGAAAAAAATACTGTTTATGCACTGTTCGATGACCACAAGAGGGGCAATTTCAAGCCTTATATATTGAAGAGTATGGATAGAGGGAAAAGTTGGAAAGTAATAACATCCAACCTGCCGGACCGTCACATCCTCTGGACAATCGAACAGGACCACGTTGACAAGAACATCCTTTTCCTGGGAACCGAATTCGGCGTATATTGTTCATTAACAGGCGGGAACAATTGGATGAAACTGAAGGGTGGAATGCCGACAATTGCAGTCAGGGATATAAAGATCCAGAAGAGAGAGAATGACCTGATAGCAGGAACATTCGGAAGAGGTTTTTATGTCCTGGATAACTACTCCCCCCTTCGTAAGATAAATGAAACAGAACTTAAGAATGACTTCAAACTCTTTCCGGTTAAGGATGTCTGGAGTTTTGATGAAATGAGAGTGTCCGGTGGAGGAATGGGACACGCATTCTATCAAGGAGCTAATCCAAAATACGGGGCCACAATCACTTACTTCCTCAAAGAATCACTTCAGAGTGGTAAAGATTTGAGGAAGAAGAGGGAAAAAAAGTTAGCAAAAGCGGGGAAGGATGTACCTTTCATCGGTTGGGACAATTTAAAAAAAGAGAACAGGTCCACAGATCCTGAACTTATCTTTCAGATCACAGATTCAAGAGGCAAAGTGACCAGACGGCTTAAAGTTCCTGCAAAAAAGGGGCTGCACAGAGTAAACTGGGATATGAGAGAATCTTCTCAACAACCCATCAGATTGAGCGTCCCGAGTTCTACCGGACCATTCTCCTATTCATGGAGATACAGGCGCAGGGGTTGGGGGATAATGCCGGGGAAATATTATGTATCAGCTTTCAAACTGGTAGACGGAATGAAAATACCTCTCCCGGGAAAGCAGGAAATCTCTTATAAACCATTGTCGGGGAAAACTTTAACCGATGTAGAAATGAAAGGGATCTATACTTTCTTTGATAAGTTCAAAGAATTAAACAAAGAATTTTCTTCACTTTCATCAGTAATGGGCAAAATGAACGAGGGAATAAGATATATAAAGAAGGCTATTCCGGAGACCAGAAAAGATTATGGTAATTTCCTTGCAGATATTACAACTATGGAGAACAAGCTGAAAGACATTTCCGATAGACTTAATCGTGATTCAACAAAATGGAACAGAAGTGAACCAGTAAAACCGGGAATAACAAGTTATTTATGGGATCTGATGGAGAAGGTCGGTTCAGTATTAAGGCCTGTACGTGATTTTGAGTTCAAAAGACTTGACCAGATCAGAGATATGTTCCTCCCGGTTAAGGGAAAGGTAAAAGTTTTATTGGAAGGAGACTTCAAGAAACTTATCAAACGCGCCGCAGAATTAGGGGCTCCCTGGATACCCGGATTCGGACTAAACGAATAAAAGCTATAAGAACGGAGACAAGGGAAAAGAAATAATCAGGAACCTGAGATCAATTTGTTCATCAATTTGCTCAGGTCTGATATTACATATGGCTTGGGGATAGCACCCTTAAATCCGAATTTTCTATAATCTGCAATAATAGGATCAATAGAATACCCGC
>JAOZUQ010000107.1 GCA_029938635.1 Candidatus Aminicenantota bacterium | reverse complement strand
GCCGAAGGCAGTCGAGTGATGAATGAGACTGTACCAGGCAGCGGAGACGGATGAGAACATCCGGAGCGGGAGCGAAGTGGATGACGGCGAGAGCCTATTCTGAATTACCAAAGCACAAATGTTCAAAACAAAAAAAAGGGATAATGAACTTGGCGATGGGTAATTGAAATCCGAAGCACGAAACCCGAAGCACGAAACAAATACAAATGACCAAAGCACAAATGTTCAAAACAAAAAAAAGGGATAATGAACTTGGCGATGGGTAATTGAAATCCGAAGCACGAAACCCGAAGCACGAAACAAATACAAATGACCAAAGCACAAATGTCCCAAACAAGAACATGGAGATATCTTTTGTTTTGAATTTTGAACATTCTGATTTGGGATTTGTTTCGGATTTCGATATTCGGATTTCGGATTTGAAGAATTTAGCTTAAAGCTGTATGCTTATGATTGTTGATGAAATATGGTAACGGATCAGAGGCTGATTGGAGAATCACAGTTATTTTTTTTAACCTCTGACCCGTTACCTGAGCTTAATAGGACTTTATTTTTTATCCAGTTTAATTGTGACCTTAATTTCCTTTTGTCCGGTCACATTTATTAGTTTTAAAACTGATTTATAACCCGGTTTTAACACTTCTATCCTGTGTTTACCTTTCTGGAGATTAAAATTATTGATGATTCCATTCTCAGGAGCAACTCCCCAGAATTTCCCGTCAACATAAATTGAAGAATCTGAAGGGCCTACCTCTAATACAACTTTCGAAAATACTCCGGGTGTAGATGATTTCACTTCTCCCTTCGGAACCTTCATCTCTTTCACTACCTTATACTCTTTTTCTTCCTTCGGCGGAGGTGACGGTGGGGCAACTTCACCTTTTGTAACAGTTTTCTTTACGGATACCATGTCCGGTTCCAGATCCATTGTTATAGTTATTCTTCTCATATTATATTTATCGAGGTCAATCTCCTCTTCAATATAGCCCTGTTTCTTTATAACAAGTTCATTTCTTTTAGAACGAATTTTAAGTGCCGATGCCCGTGTAGAAAATTCATATGCCTCTCCAATGAACTTTCCGTTCAGCAGGACATGTGCATCATCAGGATTTACTTTAAGCACAATACTGTAATCTCCGTAACTGTATTCACTATCCCAATCTGACGGGAAGTGGAATGAACATGCAGGAAGCAACAATATAATAGCAAGAATTGCCATGTAAAATATTTTTTTCATCTTATTCTCCTTTTACTCTTTTAATATATTTTAAACTTTATTAATGTCAATGTCATTTAAATCAGAAGCAATTTTAATACCAACTCTTTATCCTGATTTATGTCCCAAAAGGGGGACAGTAGTCAATACTTAAATTCGAAGCACGAAACCCGAAGCACGAAACAATACCGAATGACCCAAGCACAAATGCTCGAAACAAGAGCAATAATGAATCCTTTGTTTGGAATTTTCATTTTTGGATTTTGGATTTGTTTCGGATTTCGAATATTAGAATTTCGGATTTAAAACTAATGGCCAGATACTTTTTGCTAAAAGGGTATGGGATTCAGGATGTGGGATTTGGTATAATAAAAATGCTTCTTCGGCTATTTTTATAAATGTTCTTTGATCCTCAACCGTTTGAAAGGTGAAACAAAATTAATGGAAGATAAACATCTGATAGAGAGGTGCCTGAATGGTGAAACAGAGGTATACGAATTGATGGTGAAAAAATACCAGTCAATGGTGATCGCCCTTGCCATGTCCATAACATCCAGCATCGATGATGCGAAAGACATTGCTCAGGAGAGCTTCGTCAGAGCTTATTTGAAGTTGTCAAATTTTAATTCCGACCTCAATTTTAAAAGCTGGATCATGAGAATCGCCTATAATTGCAGTATCGATCATATAAGAAAAAGGAAATCCTTTTTTAAATATTTTAATTTTAAAGTTGATCAGGGCCTTAACGAAGAAGTGAAGAAGTACAAACTTGTCAGCGATTCTGAAATATTTTCACCTCATATGAAAAAGCTGAAACCGAGGGAGAGGGCGATCCTGCTCATGAGATATGATCAGAACCTCTCAACAAATGAGATCGGTGAGATATTGAGTTGTTCCCCTAAAACTGTCAGAGTTCATATTTTTAATGCAAGAAATAAACTTAAGAAATATATAGAAGATACGGAGAGAAAAAATGGATGAAAAGAAATTGAATATGGAAGAGCAGTCTATTGCAGATGAGATGAGATCTGTTTCAAACCTCACCCGGGATATCGATATATCCGGAAACGTAATGAAGAGTATCAAAGATATGGAGGATCATAAGAAACCCTACAAAATAAATCCTTTCAGATGGAGTTTTGCAATTACTCTGGCGGGACTGTTTCTTATAATTATCGTCTCATTCTCATTTTTCTTTTTGGAAAAAGAGTATAACGGGAATTCCATAAACGGTAATAATAAAATAATGATAAATTCTGTCGAGATCGATGGTAAAGAAGCAAAAAAATATTTCTATAATTCGGGAAATAAAAATAGAGTTGTGATCTGGGTACAAAAATATTCGGAGGGTTAAATGAAAAAACTGACCTTATTTTTTATTGTGTTAATTCTGTTCATCATGGGAGTGATAGCCGGTCCGGTCAATGATAAAAGCGACATCCTGGTCAAGCTTAACTTTTATGAAGGATTGAAAGGTGAAGAGGTAAAGGGAGAATCAGTTGTATCCACCTATTTTTTAAAACCGCTATTTGTGGGGAAAATTCATATTGAAGGCAGCGAAATGAATGAAAGTGCAGAGATTAAAAAGATATTCAATCTGTCAGGAATAAACCTTATGTCTGAGGCAAAGTGGGGATGGAGAAGGGGTGAGAAGAAGAAAGAATTTCAACTACTCATTCTGAACGGCCATGAATTCATGATCGAAATAATGATGAAGGAGCTGCCTGATAATTTCATTGTTATGGTAAGCAACCGACAGAATAAAAAGGTATTATTAAAATCCGATATAATTCTGCCCGAAAAAAAGTCATCTGTATTCGGATTCGAAGATTCCAGGGGTAAACCATTCTTCCTCTCATTGAGCAGGGCAATGGGCGAATCTGTCCTGAGAAAAGAATCACCGGTGAAAAAGATCGTATCCGTTAAAAATCCCATTCTTATCAAAAAAGTAAAGCCGGTATATCCGAAAGAGGCCTTAAGAAGGAAGATCACCGGAATAGTCAAGGTAGAGGCAGTTTGTGATATATACGGCAGGGTTGTGAAAACCCATGTGATATCTGGGAATCCTATATTAAGCAATGCTGCGGTTAAAGCTCTGAAGCAATGGGTTTACGAACCTTACCTGATCAACAACAAACCAAAGCCTGTAAAATTCACAGTTATCGTAAAATATAACCTTGACGGTAAAAAGAAGCAGATTAAAAAAGTCACTCCGATCAAACTTATCAAAAATGTCCCCAATATTTGGCCTACCAGGGGATACCTCACATGGGTATTTGGAGAAAGAGTAGATAAGGAAACAAAACATAAATTTTTTCATAAAGGGGTGGACATCGCTGCAAAAGAAAAATCAAAGGTCATT
>JAOZUQ010000066.1 GCA_029938635.1 Candidatus Aminicenantota bacterium | reverse complement strand
AAAACAGCCCGGTAAGGACTGTTATTGCTACGAGCAATGTGAATAGCTTTTTCATATAAACCTCCTTTAAGTTTATGAGCTTTAATTAGCAAAAATGATACCAAGTCCGTATAATGCCTATATATCACGAAAACACAGGCTAAAAACAATTTTTATCCAAATAATTGAACTATGTCTTCAAATAGATGAATTACTATACGGGATTAAAGCATTAAAACATAAATAATTGAACCATTGCTTCGATAATATGAATGACCGTACAAGATCAAAGCACTTAAAATATATATATTTTTTGATACTTTTATTATTCAAAATGATCATGTATTCAATATCAAAAAACAGCACCTCACAATAAAAAGCCGAATAAGTCGTAATTTTTTAAAGTGTTAAGAACAACAGAGTTAATTTCACTGCCAGAATAGTGTATACTCAATAAAAATGGTAAAAAAATGAAACAAAAAATAGTAATAATTGTTTTTTTTCTGATTATTTTAACTTCTCTTAGTCCCGGTCAAAAAAGGAAGAATGTTCTCCTTATCACAATTGACACTCTGAGATATGACAGAGTGAGTATTTATGAAAACAGTTTCGTAAAAACACCGAATATAGACAAGCTGGCAAAAAAAAGCGTTGTTTTCAACAGAGCATTTGCACACACTCCTCTGACATTACCATCCCATGCAAATATACTTACCGGCACAACTCCTCTTTACCACGGAATCAGTGATAACAACAGATTTCGACTTGACGATAAATTCCTTACTCTTGCTGAACATTTAAAACAATATGGATATGTGACAGCTGCATTCACGGCATCCTTTGTTCTTAATAAATATTTTAAACTTGACCAGGGGTTTGACTCTTACTACGGACCGGACAAGAGCAATGAGCTCATTGCAGAAGAGATTGTCGGCCCATCTATAAAATGGCTTAATAAAAAAGTTGGCCCGTGGTTCCTCTGGATCCACATCTGGGACCCGCATGCACCCTACTCTCCGCCAGAACCATTCAGGAGCAAATTCAAATCAGACCCTTATTCAGGAGAAGTGGCATATACCGACTCACAACTCGGAAACCTTTTTAAATATATTAAGAATTCAGGATTGATGAAAAATACTGCAATAGTATTAACAGGCGATCATGGGGAGGCCCTCGGCGACCACGGGGAACCGGAGCATGGATATTTTGCATATAACGAAACTATTCATATTCCACTCATAATTTATGACCCCTCTCTAAAAAACACTACCATAAATACAAATGTATCACATGTAGACATTTTCCCGACCATATGCGAACTGACGGGAGTGGATATCCCGGAGCATATTCAGGGGAAATCTCTTCTCCCAGTGATAAAAGGTGATAACAAGAAAGAGGAGACGATATATTTTGAAGCTAAATCGGCATATTACAGCAAAGGCTGGGCCCCGATAGATGGATTCATATCGGGGAATAGAAAATTTATCAACCTCCCGATCAAAGAACTTTATGACCTTAAAAATGATTTCAAAGAGAAGAGAAATATAATTTCCAGAGTGACCATATCCGAACTTTTCAGTACTCTTACCCCATTAATCTCCAGTCTTACAGGAGCAGATAAAGAGCTTTCAAAAAAGAAAATAGACCCAATAGCTTTAAAGAAACTAAAAACATTCGGCTATCTTACAGGAGTTGTCCAGGAAAAAAAATCCAATTTTACCAGAGAAGATGACCTGAAAGTGCTGCTTCCAATACAACTAAAATTGACAGAAGCAAGGAGACATGAAAAAAGGGGGAATTACCGGCAAGCTCTGAAACTTTTAACTGAGGTCAGGATACTTAAGCCGGATAATATAAGCACTTATATCAGCCTTGCAAAATTATTTCATAAAACCGGCAGGATCAGGGATGGGATCGAAACAATTGAGGAGGGATTAAGAAAAAGCCCGACAAATACGGAATTGCTACTCCGGAAGGGGATACTTCTGGTGGATAATAATCAGCTTAATGAAGGTGAAAAGATTCTTCGCAATATCCTGTCGAAAGACCCGGACAGAGGTGAAGCCTGGAACTATATCGGTATTTCACTATTTAAAAAAGGACTTATGGGAAGAGCACTTGAAGCGTACAGAAGATCCGAAGAAATTGATAACTCCAGTCCCATTCTATATAACAATATGGGGACCCTCTATCTGCAGATGTACTTAAAAAGGAAAGATCCCGGACTTCACGGGAATGCATTGATATATTTTAAAAAAGCTCTCGAACTTGACAGAAAACTACCATCTGCACTTAACGGACTCGGTGCCGCTTACAGATTTATCGGAAACCGGGAAGAAGCAATCAGGTATTGGGGATTGGCTATCAAACACAAACCGGATTTTATCCAGGTTTACTTCAACCTCTCAATAACTTTAATTGATTCAGGACAAAAAGCCGATGCTGCAAAGTACCTTCTAATACTTAAAAATAAGTATTATTCAAGGCTCAATACACAGAGCAGGAAGCAGCTCGAAAGATTATTATCCGAATTAGAGTAGTATAAGTCAGGATTCCCTGCCAGTATTGAAAATCCGATTTTATTCACATACAATCTTATATGCATTTTGGATCGCAAAATTTTAAGCATGCAATAAAATCAAGTTCAAACATTTGGAGATAGTAATGGAGCACCAAACACAGATACTGTTAGTCATGTTCGGGTATATGACACTATTGATTCTATGGGGATTGTATCAGGGAAGAAAAGTCAAAACCGGCTCTGATTATGCTATCGCCGGCAGGGATCTTCCGGGCTGGGTTGCTGCCCTGTCTGAGCGGGCTACCGGTGAATCATCATGGGCTCTTCTGGGACTTCCTGGTGCTGCTTATGCCACCGGCCTTACTGAGATCTGGACAGCTATCGGTTGCGTGGCAGGAATTATCACTGCCTGGGCAGCTCTGGCCTGGCGGCTGCGTAGTGAGGCAGAAAAATACGATGTCAACACCTATACCGAATACATTGCCAAGAAACACAGTGAAATGTCCAAATGGATCAGAATTGTCGGTAGTATGACCATTGTTTTCTTTTTTTTCTTTTATGTGGGTGCCCAGTTCCTGGGCGGAGGAAAAACCCTGCATACCATGTTCGGCATCAATCCTAAATTAGGTATGCTGATCACCGCAATTATTATCATTCCCTACACCATTTACGGAGGTTTCCGCAGTGTCGTTTATACCGATGTCATTCAGGCGATCGTTATGATAACAACTTTGATTGTCGGGCCATTGGTCGGTATCTGGTACATTTCCAGTCACACCACCCTGTTTGCTCACTCTGTTCCTGCAGCCCTGGCCAAAGCCGGCACCAATTACACTTCCTTAACCGGTGCTGCCTCCGGTTTTGGAGCCGGAGTAGTTATATTGGCTGGATTTTCCTGGTTTTTCGGTTATCTGGGGGGTCAGCCCCAGCTTAGCATGAGATTCATGGCCATAAAAGATTCACAACAGGCCAGAAAGGCCAGGAATATAGGAATTGCCTGGACGGTTATCGCCTATATCGGCGCTCTCTCTATAGGTTGGATCGGCATCGCTATTTTCGGCCCCGGCACCCTGCCGGACCAGGAGTATGTAATGCCGGCGGTTTTATTGAAGATATTTCCTCCGGCTATTGCAGCTGTTCTGATAACCGGCGCTATTGCAGCCATGATTTCAACTGCGGATTCGCTGTTGATTCTATCAGCTACCGAACTGTCAGAGAATTTACTTAAGCCTATAGCAAAATTCAGGAAAGAGGGAGAAAAGAGTGCCCTGAAAAGATCCAGGATCGTAACCGCCTTATTGGCAGTTATCGCCCTGCTCCTCGCCTACGTCTCCCCGTCAAAACTGATTTTTTCCCTTGTCAGCTGGGTATGGGCCGGGGTGGGAGGGACATTCTCGGTGATCATCCTGCTGACCCTCTTTTGGCGCAGATTTCATGGTAAAGCAGTATTGGTGACTCTTGTCACCGGGCTATTGTTCACCATCATCTGGAGCCTCACCGGAATGGACAAAGTTATAACTTCACGGCTGCTTACTTTTTTTGTTACCGGATTTGCGGCAGTGGTTTCTACATTTATACTTAAGAAAAGAGAAGCATAAGCCTTTTAACCGGAAAAAACAAAAACAATTGAAATCCGTATAATATTGTTAAAAATTGTTTTTGCTTAACGTTTAATGTAGAATAACTTTTTATTCAGGAGAGAAAAATGAAAAACTCTTTAGTATCTATTTTTGCTATATTGTTTATTTTAACCATTATTTACATTCCTACAGAAGCGGCATCTCTTCCAACCGGAGTTTCGATCCACCGCCTGGACAACGGAATGGAAGTACTACTCATAAGAAATCCCGGACTGCCGATGACCGGGGCAAACATGGTTGTCAAGGTAGGATCTGCATATGAATCATTTGCTTCAAGCGGAATGAGCCATATGCTTGAGCATCTTCTGTTCAACGGTACTACATCCAGGACACAGAAGGAGTTATATGACGAGACCGACAGGATCGGAGGATACAACAACGCAAACACATCCAGCTACTTTACAAACTATATGATGGTCACTCCCAGAGAGAACTTTGAAAAGGGGATGATCCTTCAGGCTGATATGCTCTTCAATTCGACCCTTTTGGAAGAAAAGTTCAAGAAGGAGAAAGGGATAGTCCTTGAAGAAATTTCAAAAAGCCTGGCAGAACCCCATGAGCAATTAGACAGGAACCTGATCTCGATAATATACAGAGGCCATGCCCTCTCGCTTCCCACACTGGGTACATATTCCACCATTGAATCCATGAAAAGAGATGATGTATACGCTTTTTTCAAAAATAACTATGTCCCTAACAATATGATATTAAGTGTCGTCGGAGACTTTGAGACAGCAGAAATGCTTGAGATGATAAACAGGGTCTACGGAGTTCACGCTTCCTCCAATGTGAAGAGGCCTGATAGCAGTGAATGGAAAACAGGGTTCAACAAAGATATAAAATCCGATTCACTGACCGGTACATGGCACAGGTCCTATAACGGGAAAGTGAAAATAGTTCACGATCTTTTCAGAATTGAGCAGGAGATCACACCTTCCTATTCCAAACTTATCGGACTGATCCTTAAAGATGAATCAAAGAAAATGTTTAAAATAATGAATTCTAAATTTCCAGGTGATCTGAAAAGTGTAAAAATGAGCCTGCACGATTCTCCTTTCAAAAATTTCATCGAGGTGAAAACAACTCTGAAAAAAGAGATGGACACGGATAATATCTCAACTGAGATCAGATCCTTCGTTAACAACCTTAAACTGAATATTACTGAATCAGGACTTAATTCAGAGATACTCAAAACAAAGACAAGCTTTCTTAAAAATATAGAGAAGCCGCATATGTTCGGTATTTTTAATGCGTATAATTTTGCCGTTTATGGAATTGAACCTGTTCTGACACTTTACGGCGGGTCAGAACTCCTCTCCGCCTCAAAAAACCTTAAGAATATAAACATCTCTTCATCACCGATAACACTTATCCAGTCACCGGCACCGGAAAGCAAAAAAGGGTCTGAAAGCAATCAGGCAAGAACTCAATTGTTTCACAATGCTGCAGCCGGAAAGTCTCTTATTGTCATAAACAATGGAGGATCAAATTTACTTGCAATACACTATATGTTCAAACATAAAGCAGTGATGGAATCAGAATTCGGGAAAGATATGGCGAAAATACTTCACCAATGTTTCGGCAACAGACTTAAATCTGACGAAATGATGAAGAAAACTGCTCCTTTCGGACTTACTTACAAAGTTAATGATAACCCTTTCTTCCCGATGGATGATATCTATATGCATCCTGATTTCGGATATATCAGAGTGGAAGGACTTGCTGATGATATCCCTGCCGTGATCGGAATCCTTAATTCAGAACTATCAGGTTTTAAACCTTCTGAGGCTGAATTCAAAAAAGCATATTCTGAAATAAAAAGGATGAAGTCACCAATGATGATGGGAAATATGGCAAAAAAAATATTTGATAAAGAGTATGCTTCTGAAATTGTTGAACCCTTTAAATACAAATCCGGGCAGGCTGAGATAACCTATGATAACCTTTTGAAATTTTCTGAAAAATATTTCAGTCCTGATAATGTCATAATTGCTGTCTCTTCACCGGAAGATACAAAATCTGTCGATAAACTTTTTACCGGTTTCTTTACCGGGAAAAAAGGGGACAAACCTCAACCATGGGATATGGGCTTCCGAATGAGAGATAAACCTGTAAAGATCGAGAAGGACGGAAAGGGGAAGAGGTCATACCTATTCTGGGGATATACAAAAAAAGTTGATGCTGCAGATATGGCTGCACTTAAAGTTCTATCACTATATCTCTCTGACAGGATAGTATTTGATGTAAGGGAAAAACGGGGAATGGCCTACAGGATGAGCGCAGGGATAAAACTGAAAGGGGACAAAGCCCTCTTCTATATTAACCTGGGTACCCGCCCGGAAAATGTTGACAAACTTCTGCCTGATGTCCCGGGATTTTTCAAATCCGGTGCTGTTAAAGGCCTTACAGACAACGATCTGGAGAGGCTTGTAAGTATGTATCTGGGAAGGATGAAGTTCAGAAGACTTTCAAGTATAAACAGGGCATATTATTTTTCACACTCTCTCTATTTCAACAACGATATGAATTTTGATTCCAGGTTTTTTGACAAATTGAAAAAGATAAAAGCTGCTGATGTTAAGAAAGTTGCAAAAAAATATATGATCGTGGAAAATCCGGCAGTTATTATAGTCCGGTAATCTCGTTCAGGATAACAGTAAAGGCCCCGTTCGGGTCTTTACTTGCTGTTATGGGGCGGCCTATAACAAGATAATCAGCCCCGGCTTCTATCGCCATTCGTGGAGTAAATACCCTCTTCTGATCTCCTTTTGCTGCCCATGCAGGCCTTATCCCCGGAGTAACCAATCTGATTTGTCCCCTGAATTTCGCCCTTAAAGGTTTTAACTCCATTGGCGAACAGACAAACGAGTCAAGTCCTGATTCGACACCCAGGGAACATAATTTAACTACTGCATCATCTGTTGTCATTTCAACACCGGTCTCTGCAAGATCTTTGTCGGAAAAAGATGTAAGGACAGAAACTCCGAGGATCTTCATCTCTGCAGAATCCTGTGCTGCAAGGACCGCTTTTTTTATCATTTCGCGGCCACCGCTCAGATGAATCGAGACGAACCTCGGATCATATATCATTGATGACTTCACTGCCCAGAAAACCGTATTGGGTATATCATTGAACTTCAGGTCAAGGAAGACACTTTTTTTCTTCTCTTTAAGAAGCTTGAGGATCTTCGGCCCGTACTTCATAAATGCCTGCAGCCCCACCTTATAAAAAATTGCATCCTTTAGTGTCTCCACCAGAGACTCGGCTACCTCAAACCTGTCAAAATCCAAAGCTACTATAATTCTTTCTCTCATATTTCGAGACATCCTCTTATCTCCTCGAGTTTATTAATTTTAAGTTTATCCATTAATTCACGGGTCTCATTGATTATCCTGACAGACCCTGTCGGTTCTACTATGTTAACCGTACCTGTCTGAACGGCTGATGCTCCCGCAAGTATGAACTCGAGGACATCCCTTCCGGTCATTATCCCCCCTATCCCGATTACAGGTATACTCACTGCATTTGCCACTTCCCAGACTATCTTTAGTGCAAGAGGTTTTATAGCAGGGCCAGACAATCCGGCAAAAAAATTCTTAAATACCGGTTTCCTCTTCTCAATATCAAGAGCAAGGCCGAGGAAAGTATTAACAACTGATATTGCATCTGCCCCTGCTTCCTCTGCAGAACAGGCAATGGAGGAAATATTGGAAACATTGGGAGACAGTTTCACAATAAGTGGTTTTTTTGTATTCTCCTTTACAAGCTTAACCACCCGCTTTGTATCCGAAGAGTTCTGCGCAGGGCAACTCCCTCCGGCCCGTACATTCGGGCAGGATATATTAAGTTCGAGCATTGCAACTTCTTTCATCACGTCCAGGACCCGGGCAACCTCAAGATATTCCTCATCAGTCCCGCCACATACATTTACTATTATCGGGGTGGAGGTCTTAGAAGCAACATCTTTAATTATTTTTTTTAGGCCTTCGGCTCCAGGACCGGCGAGACCTATAGAGTTAAGGAGGCCCGAAGGTGTTTCCCATATTCTCGGAGGTTCATTCCCCCCCCGCTCGTCAGTGTACACCCCCTTCATGACAAATGCTCCAAGAAGATCAAGATCGAAGAATTGAAGGAATTCACCTCCGTATCCGAAAGTGCCTGAAGCAGGAATGACAGGATTTTTCAGCTTTATAAATCCAAGATCTGCAGTCAGGTCTGCCATTTGATCTCCTCCATCCGGAATACGGGGCCGTCTGAACACACTTTCTTGTATTTTCCGTCACTGCCCTTTACAACACAACTGTAACAAATACCGAAACCGCACCCCATAAAAGCTTCCAGAGATACAAAATTCCTGATACCGAGGCTCCCGATCTCTTCATTCAGAGATTCAAACATTTTATCCGGCCCGCAGGAGAAGGTAACATTTATCCCGTTCCTTTCTATTATCTCCTTTATATCAGTGGTAACTAATCCCTTTTTGAATCCGGAGCCATCGTCTGTATAAAATGCCGCTTCATTAAGAGGAAACTGTTTAAGCTCTTCGGTAAAAAGGAGGTCATCTTTTGATCTGCCCCCGTAAATCAGGGAAATATTATTTGACCCCGAATATTTTTCAATTGCAAAATAGAGTGGAGCTATACCTCTCCCTCCGCCTACAAAGAGCATATTCTCATTTTCATACTTCGGAAAAGCATTCCCAAGAGGGCCCACCACCATTACCCGGTCTCCCTCCTTTTTTGATGCCATAAGCTTGCTTCCCCTTCCTACAACTTCGTAATAAATATAAAAATACGGGGAATCTATTTTAAATATTCCGAAAGGCCTTTTCAGTAGAGGATCGTTACTTCCGGAAACAGCGATCATTACAAAATTCCCGGGATCACTCTTTTCCGATATGTATTCGGATTCTATCTTCATCAGATAGTATCTTCCCTGAATATTAGTATTGGCGGCAACCCTGCATTCTTCTTCTTTCATGCTCAGATTATCCCATTGTGTAGATTTAATGTAAACCCGGAAAGATTGTAATAAAAACTGTGTTTTACTAAAATACTATAGGGAGATCAATATGAAAGAGATAAATACCAGAGTAAATGAAGTGACAGTTTTTCTCAATAAAGCAAGAATCAGGAGGAGTGGTAAAATATCCGTGCAGAAAGGGAAACAAACACTATCAATTTCAGGCCTTCCGGCTGAGCTGGACCCGGAATCAGTAAGAGTGAGAGCAACCGGCTCAGAGACTGTCACTATCTATGGTATAGATGTAAGGAGAACTTTTTTCAAAGATATCCCGGACGGAATAATCAGGGAATTAACCGAAAAGATAGAAAAACTAGGTGAAAAGAAAAAAAAAGTGACAGACCAGGCAGAGATATTGGATAAAAAGCAAAAACATATAGATGGCCTGTGGAAAGCAACCAGAATATTTGCTTCCGGTTTTGCAAAAGGTGAAATTACAATAGAGGGTCATAACACCCTTCTTGACTTTCTTTACAGGGAGGGTGAGAGTGCCCTTGCCGAGATAAGAAAAAAAGAGAAAGAAGCCAATGAAATAGAAAAAGAGATCAAAAAACTTGATGAAGAACTCTCCCTGGCTAATAATTCTAAACCACGGGAAAAATTTACGATCGAAATGAACGCCGGTACAAAAAAAGACTGCAATATGAATGTTGATGTAACTTACCATATATCCGGCGCATCCTGGAATCCCGAATATGACATCAGGATCGGAGAAAAAAATATTTTTATCGATTACCTGGCGATGATAAGGCACACAACCGGAGAAGAGTGGAAAGATATTTCAATGATCCTTTCCACACTGACCCCCTCGGGAACTTCAGAGGTCCCGGAACTCGATCCATGGTTCATTGCACCTGTAATGAAAAAATTCAGCGGACTTGATGAGACCAGAGACAGCAGAGCTATTCCAATGGCTGCTTCCGGAGCCCAGATACCGGATTCAGAAATATCATATTCAGAAATAGTAAGAGAAGAATTCCCCGAATCAATAGAAGCGGATATGGAAAGTACCGAATTGGTAAAAACCGGCGCCTCTGTTTCATTCAAGGTCACTGAACCTGCAACTGTCCCGGGTGACGGTTCTTATCATAAAGTAAAAGTTGGGAGCCTGGAGCTGAAAAAGGACATGAAACACATCACAGCACCAAAAAAAGATGAAAGGGTCTTTCGAACAGCAGAATCGGAGAACACTGAATTCTTTCTCCTTCCCGGAAAAGGGCAGGTTTTTGAAAATGAAGAATACCTCGGCCCCGTAAAGATAAGCCACACTGCTCCCGGAGAAAAAATAAAAATATTTGCAGGAAGTGATGACCGTATTAAAGTAACAAGAAAGCTTGTTTCAAAGGAAGTGGATAAAAAATTCATGAGCGACCGGAAAAAGATAAATTATTCATTTGAGATAACCATTGAAAATTTTACCGATAAAGTAAAAGAGATAAAGGTCCTTGATCAGATCCCCGTACCATCCCATGAAGATATTAAGATCAAACTTGATGAGTGTTCACCCAAAACATCAAAATCTGATGAACTTAACAGGTTCGAATGGAAGATCAAAGTTGAGTCGGGGAAAAAGAGTTCGATCCGATATGACTATTCCATCGAATACCCGAGAGATATGCATGTTTACGGATTACCCTAAAAAGTAAGTAGTACAAAATCTTCGACATTATTTGAAAACAGGATAAAAAAAAAGTATTATTTCAGCTTGAGGGAAAATGAAGAAAACAATGATTGAAGTATTATCAATTCTGACAACAGCTGTTGTTGCCGCTTTGATCTTTAACCAGGCCTCAGGAAACAGAATTCATATATTTCAAAATTATGAAAAGGTTGAACTTGTTGATCAGGAATATAATGTTGATTTTATAGATATTGAGATAGTAAGATATTATCTCGAGAAAGAGGGGACGATAGTTCTGGATGCCAGATCAGTGGAGGAGTTCAAGTCCGGCCATATACCCGGCGCCAGCAGTTTCAGTATTAATGAATTTGATACTTTATTCAAAGAGAGGGGTGAGTTTTTAAAACTCGGTACCAATGTGATAGTATACTGCTCAGGCCCCACATGTGAAGACTCACACATGCTTGCAATAAAACTTTCAGGAAAGGGGATAAAGGATATTTTTGTGTTCAAAGGCGGGATGGAAGAATGGATCGGATCGGGTTATGAAATTGCCGGAGAAAATATTTACTGAAAAATGTTTAATCTGGGAAATTTATTAAAACACAAAACCGTTATCCTCTCATGCCGGATCATTCTCGGTTCAGTTTTTATTTTTGCCTCTATTGACAAGATATCTCATCCTGAAGCATTCGCAGCAATTCTACACAATTACAAATTGCTTCCGGATATTTTTATATACACCCCTGCTCTATTTCTTCCGTGGATTGAATTGATAGGAGGCTCTTTTCTTATAGCAGGGATATTTGTAAGAGGATCGGCATATATCCTGAATTCACTTCTGCTCATATTCATACTGGCGATCACAATAAATCTTAACAGAGGCATAAACTTTGACTGTGGATGTTTTTCTACAATTCCAGGTGAGAACGGCAGTACTTATTTTCTCCTTATAAGGGACATGCTTCTTCTGATCCCGGGAGCAATGATCTATTTATATTACAAAAAAGACAGGAGTTGAAATGAAAACAAAAATTGAAAAAAAAGATCTTGAAAAATGGGCTGACTTCATTCTTGATCACTCTCTCGGAGGGATAAAACCTGAAGATGTTGTTATGATAAAGGGTGAGCCTATCACATGGCCTTTGATATCCATATTACAGGATAAGGTTTTCAAGACCGGCGCCATTGCGGATGTCAATATAGTTGCCCCTGATAACAATAGAGGCCAGGTCTGGGGAGCATCGATAACAAAGCATGGGACAGTGGAGCAGATAGAAAAAACTCCCGTCTGGCACATGATCAGATATGAATTAATGACAAAATATATTGAGATCCTCGGATCAGAATCACCGGATTTTTTTGCAGGTCTTCCTGAAAAAACTTCAGCAGCCCTTTCCAGAGTAGATCTCCCATTCAGGAAAACCCGTCTCTCTAAGAATTGGGTTCTTACTTTATTCCCGACTAAAGCATTTGCAGATATGGAGGACATGTCCCTTGAAGAATATACAAGCATTGTTGTCGGTGCTTCGATAACAGATCCGGCATTCCTGGAAGAGGTGGAAGAACCGATATACAAAGTGCTTGATAAAACAAAAAAGATCAGAATAGAAACTGAAGAGCCGGATTCAGGAAGGATACTTGAACTGAGAATGGACATTGCAAACAGAAATATCATCAAATGCACAGGAATGAGAAACTTCCCGGATGGTGAGGTCTTTACAAGCCCTGACGCTAATACCGTTGAGGGAGAGATCTTTGTAGACCTGCCGGTATATTACAATGGAGTCACTATCCAGGGAATTTATCTGAAATTTGAGAAAGGTATAATAACTGAATATAAAGCTGAGAAAGAGCATGAAACATTTAGAAAGATCATTGAAACAGATGAAGGATCCCACAGGCTTGGTGAAGTGGCACTGGGAATGAACAGCGGATTAAAGACTGCTCTGAAACATCCGTTATTCGTTGAGAAAGTTGGAGGAACACTCCATATTGCTATCGGAGATTCTTATCCGGAATGTTTTGTGAAGGACCCGGGATCGGAAAAGAACCGTTCCGAACTTGAAAAATTCTATGAAAACGGCAAAGCTAACAGATCTGCGCAACATG
>JAOZUQ010000065.1 GCA_029938635.1 Candidatus Aminicenantota bacterium | reverse complement strand
CATAAGAAAAAAGATTCAAGTTCTTGATTATTAAATCTTTATTCATTAAAATTATTTATATTTCACCCAGGACCGGGAGATGAAGGAAAGCGAGAGTTTAATACAATCATTAAAAACAGATGACTCGTCTGCCGATACAAAAATAATTCACAAATACAACTCCAGGCTTTTCACCTATTTTCGCTCAAGAATTAAGGGTGTGGACAACTATGATGACCTGGTTCAGGAGGTTTTTGTCTCTTTTTTTACAGCAGTAAAAAAGGATAAGATTTCGGGAGATGAGTTTATTGCCCCCTTTATTTTCGGCATTGCAAGAAATGTTGTTTATAACTATTTCTATAAGAAGAAGAAGGCTGAAAATATTGCAAAAAAAGCAGAGAATGAACACAATCCTTTTATAAATTTTTCCGGAGAGGACAACTTACAAAATGACAGAATGATCCTGCTTATCAATAAATATATTGAGAAACTTAAAGATGTCGACAGGACTATATTGAAGGAATTTTATATCAGAGAGAACACTCTCAGTGAAATATCCGTATTACTAAAAAGGACGAAGCATTATGTAAGTGTCCGGAAAGAGAGGGCATTAAAAAAAATAAAAAGTGAGATATTAAGGTCGGAAGATATATTTAAATAATAGAGGAAATATGAATCATAAAGAATTTGAATCTCTGATAGACAGCTATCTTGACGGAACAATTCCGGAAGAGAAGAGCGAACTATTCGAAGAGCATTACTTCCTCTGTGATAATTGTTTTTCATCATTGAAAATTTCCGAAAATCTTTATAACAAGAAATCACATATTGTTACAGGCAAAAAATGGAGTTTTTCATTTATTTTCAAACCATCACTTGTCCTTGCATCAATGATCTTAATAGTATTTTCTTCATTATTTGTTATAGATTTGAATAACAGGAGTAAACAGCTCTTTAAAGTTTCTAATTTTCCCCCGCCATTATATGTCAGGGGAGAGAATCGCGGGGAGCAAACACCATCACTTTTTTATGAGGCAATGGAGATTTACCAGAACGGGGATTATGGGAAAGCTTATGATCTCATTCGCACCATGGGAAAAGATAATTCCCAGATCTGTTTTTTCAGAGGAGTTCTGGCTCTCCTTAACAGTGATAGCAAGGATGCTCTTGATTGTTTCAACATAATAATAAATAAGATGGATCCCTCATATTATGATGAAGCACTCTACTTCCGGGGGATTACTTACCTCAGAATGAACAGGAAAAAAGATGCAGTAAAAGAGTTTAAAACACTTGAATCAATGTTCAGCCCCCTCAGTACCAAAGCCGTCGAAAAACTTAAAAAGCTATCTGAGCTCTGATCCACCGATTGGAAAGGTTACATATTGGTAACTTATCCGAACTACAGAAACTTGGGGACGGTCTTTTAAAATTTTAATTTTTTAAGATCTTCCTTTCTTCTATTCAGTTGAAAATAAAGTGTTAATTCTTTAATCACGCGATTCAAGGCTCAGATGTTTTTGTTCTGAAATTGTTACAAAGTTATGCTGAACTCCATATCGCATGACAAATCAATACTTCAAAAGACTGTCCCTACAATGGATATAGATTCAAAAAATTAAAATTTTAAAAGACCGTCCCCATACAAGAGATTCTACATATGAAAAGGTGTCGGGCCCCTTTTGCGGTCTGTTGAAATTTTTAAGACTCATGTTTATAATCGAAAGGTGAATGAAAATAATGTTGTAAAAAATAATACTCCCGGTTTTTTTATTCTCTCTTTTTCCATTATCATTTTTCTTTGCTTACCATTTTTACTTTCCCCGGATGAATCAGTTTTTTCGGTAAACAAAGATGTTTCCTTTATCAGAGTAAAGATCAATGTCTCTTCTCTTCACAAATTTACAGGTAAGTTGAAATTATATGAAACTGATTTCAGATATGATGAGACCCGGGATATTGTTACTAACGCGGATTTCAGTTTCAATATTTCCGATCTCAAAATGGGATCAAAAAAGAAGGAAAAAAATGTTGAAATGGATGGAGCATCAGATCCATCCGGAAGCCCGGTTTGAAATGGTTTCTGAGATGAAAATCGACGGCAAAAGAATTATGACCTGGAATTTTAAAATGTATGGTATTGCAAAGGAATTAAAAATCCCCTTCACTTTTGCAATTAAGGAAGATAAGTTTGTTATTGAGGGGAATTGCCTGCTGGACTACAGGGATTTCTCTTTGTCTGTTCTAAGGTTTCTTTTCCTTAAAGTAAAACCAATTCTGAGAATTCAATTTCATTTCGAGGGATCAATAATAAGGAAATAAAGTTTTCTCTTTAAACCGGAAGGTTCCGGGGTTATAATTCAGGCTTAGTGAGGGGTGAAAATATGCAGAAAGAATGTAAAGTAAATGTTAATTCTGAAATAGGGGAATTGGAGGGTGTAATATTACATACACCGGGGAGAGAAGTTGAAAATATGACCCCGGGGAATGTTGAAAGAGCCCTTTATAGTGACATCCTCAACCTTTCTGTTGTATCAAAAGAATATGCTCAGATGAGGGATGTCCTTAATAAGATGATTGTCACTTATCAGATCAGAGATCTGCTCCGGGATATTGTTTTAAATGAAAAAGTAAAGGAGACACTTGTAGAAAAAGTTTGTGAGAATGAGGATGTTAATGATATCCGTGATGAGCTTCTTGGAATGGATAATGATCTTTTATCTGAATCTCTGATAGAAGGGACAGAGAAAATTCCGGATTCATTTACAAAATTCCTGAGCAAAGCCAGGTATTCTCTGAAACCTCTTCATAATTTTTTCTTTGTAAGGGATGCATCTGTTTCTATTGACCAGTCAATTCTCATTGGCCGGATGAAAAATAAGGTCAGAGGGAGGGAATCACTTATAATGGAAACAATATTTGATTTTCATCCTGTTTTTAAAACAAAAACAATGAATCCGCTGAACAGCAATGGGCTTAGTGATTCTCTTTCGATCGAGGGCGGCGATATTCTTGTGATAAAAGAAGATATTCTTTTAATAGGGATAGGGTCAAGGACCTCTCCTGAGGGAGTGGATTATATAGTAGAAAAAATGAATGAGCACAAGAAAAAGATGGAGATCATTGTACAGGAACTCCCACTGGAGCCTGAATCTTTTATCCATCTCGATATGGTTTTCACCATACTGGATAAAGATAAATGTATGATATATGAGCCGGCTATTCTAAGCCCGAATAAATATCAAACTGTACGGATAAGTCTGGATAACGGAAAGGTCGTTTCGATCAGAGAAGAGAAGAATATTCTGGAGATATTAAAAAAACTCGGACTTGATCTGGATCCGGTATTTTGCGGAGGAAAAAAAGACAGCTGGATACAGGAAAGAGAACAATGGCATAGCGGAGCAAACTTTTTTGCCATTGGGGAAGGAAAAGTTATCGGGTACGGGAGAAACAGCTATACAATCGAGGAGATGAATTCCAGAGGATTTGAAGTGCTTAAAGCTACAGATATAATCAAAGGGAAAGTTAATTTGAACGATCATGACAAATGTGTCATCACGATTCATGGAGGAGAACTGTCAAGAGGGGGAGGCGGGTGCAGATGTATGACGATGCCGGTCAAGCGCAGTTCGGTCAATTGGTGAAAGTTTGAATATTTTTTAACTTTTTCTGCTCAGATCTTAAGGTCAAAGATTCCATCTTTAGTAATGATCTTTTTTATAACGGTACCACTCATAATATTCATGTCTCCGGTAACGATAGAGTCCTTTATGACTGTATCACCACCTATTTTGGTATTGCCCCAGATTATTGAATTTTTCACTTTTGCACCATCCTCGATGATCACATTTTCTGAAAGGGAATTCTTTTTACCTTTGCCGGAATTTTTTACAAAAGCCCTTTCTGACTGAAAATAATTTTCAGGTGATCCGAGATCAAGCCATAATCCACTGTAATCCAGAATCCGGATGGATTTTCCTGAAGCTTCAAGAGAATCGAAAAGGTTTTCCCGGCTAAGCTCTTTTAAAAAACTATTCCGGAAAATCGAGATCCCTGCATACATGAGATCAGTAACTTTCGGATTTTTATCCCTTCTTAAAAAATTATTACCACGTGTAATAATTGAAGAGTAGGGGCCGTCCTTTTTTCTTACAAGAATAACACCATCAGAATTATTTTTTTCCATTTCCCTAAAAAGTTTGTAGTATGGGATATCAAGGAAAGTGTCACCATTAATAACCAGCATATATTTATCTTTATTAATAGTTATTGTGGAGAGTATTCTGTTGCCGGACAATTCTTTCTCTTCAAGGTAGGTTATATCAAGGCCGGGAAGAGGAAAATTCGTAATCAGAGGCGCCAGGTGGTGAACGTTAATAAATCCATGCTCAAGTCCAAAACCTGTCAACTGTTGTGCTATGATGGAAAGAAGTGGTATACCATCCAGAGGGAATAAAGGCTTGGGAAGGCTGTTTGTAAGGGGTTCTGCCCGTTTTCCAAATCCACCGGCAAGAATAAAAAAATCTGTCAATATTCCCTGAACCTGATGAAATCTAATATTTTTGTCAATGATTCTTTGTATGGCGAGGGTGGGAACCTTTCAAGAAAAATCTGGCACTTTTTATAGTACTCATCAACTTTCTCCTGTGATTTTTCTTTTATGTTATATTTCTCAAAAAGATCCAGAAGTTTTTCGCTGTGTTCGAAGGAGAAATATTTTTTGACATCTTCTTTTCCTGAGGAATTTTGAAGGAGGATGAACGGAAGTGTTATCTTCCCTTCCTGCAGGTCCCTGAATCTGTCTTTTCCCGAATTGGTTGAGAAAATATCAAGAAGGTCATCACTGATCTGGAAGATGTTCCCAAAATTTATACCGAACTCGTAGAACTCGTTCTCTATTACAGTCTCTTCGCCACTGATTATAGCAGCCATCCGGGTAACAGCACCGAACAGGGAAGAGGTTTTTTTTGATATTACTTCAAGGTAAGTTTCCAGGCTGACATCATAATTAAAGTTATTCTCGATCTCCTGCAATTGCCCTTCTACCATTATCCTTGTGGAATCGAGGAGTATATCCATTAGCCTGGGATTTTTAATACTGTTCATGATATTGAGAGAATGGACGAACAGAAAATCTCCTCCAAGCACGGAAATCAGATTCCCCATGGAATTGTTAAGAGTTTTTTCTCCTCTCCGCTGTTCAGCACTGTCGAGAATATCGTCATGGATAAGGCTGGACAAATGAAACAACTCGATAGAAGATGCAATATCGAGGAGGCTGTCCGAATAATTATTGTTGGCGCCGCTGAGGAGGAATAAAAGGGTAGACCTTATCTTTTTCCCCTTGGATACAGGTACTACTGCCTTGATCTGATTGATCAGGTTAACATCACTATTTAAGGTAGTGGAAAGGATAGAGGTAGTGTTATCCAACATTTTTTTTACGGGGCTTTGTATATCTTCCAAAATCATTTGAGATAGTTTAGCACTCCTTGAAATATTTTGCAATTTGGAAAAACGGATAATATAATAGTTTAATGATCTTCTCAGACTATGTAAATATAAATACCGGAGGGAAAAATGAGATTGTAGATATCACCGGTGATGTAAGGTCTATATTAAAAAATTCCGGAGTTTCGGCCGGGAGCATCCTTGTTTTTGTCCCGGGAGCTACCGGCGCAGTTACTACTATTGAATTTGAGTCTGGACTCGCCAGGGATTTCCCGGAACTGATGGAAAGGCTTATCCCTGAGAATATAACTTATCTCCATAATGAAACCTGGCACGACGGGAATGGTCACTCTCACTTGCGGGCATCTCTTTTAGGCCCTTCCCTGACAATACCGGTAATTGATGCTGAACCTGTACTGGGGACATGGCAGCAGATAATTTTTCTGGAATTTGACAACAAACCACACAACCGGAGGATAGTAGTACAGGTATCCGGGGAATAATCAAAACAATTCTTGACAATTGACCGTATTTTACTTATATTGATTTTTCAACATAGGAGAAATAATGGAAAATATAACTCACGAAAAAACAAAAGAAATACTGAGGTGGTTTGGAGAAATAAGTAAGATTCCAAGGTGTTCCAAGCAGGAAGATAAGATAGTTAATTATCTTATAGAGTGGTCAAAAGAGAACGGTTTTGAGTATAAGACAGACAGTGTCCAAAATCTTGTTGTAAAGGTTCCCGCGTCAGCCGGGAAGGAGAACTCTCCGATTATTGTGATTCAGGGGCATCTGGATATGGTTTGTGAAAAAACTCCGGATTCTGATCACGATTTTACTAAAGATCCAATTAAATTCGTTTATGATGGGGATTGGCTGACTGCCGACAGGACAACGCTTGGTGCAGATAATGGGATCGCAATTGCAATGGCAATGGCGGCATCACTCGATAAGGATCTTGTACATGCACCATTAGAGCTTCTTTTTACTGTTGATGAAGAGACAGGATTAACAGGCGCAAATGCTCTAGAGCCGGGGTTTATCGAAGGGAAGTTCTTGGTAAATGTTGATTCGGAAGATGAAGGTGTTTTTACTGTCGGGTGTGCGGGCGGGATAAACACTAATTTAGACCTTCCGGTTGATCTTGAAAATATTCCATCGGGCTTTAGTGAGTTCAAACTTATGGCAGGCGGAATGAAGGGAGGCCACTCCGGAATAGATATAGCTCTGGGAAAAGCCAATGCAATTAAAGTTATAGCAAGAACAATTAACTCGATTGTTAACCAGGGATTTGAAATTTTCCTTTCTGATATAAAAGGCGGGTCTGCACATAATGCTATCCCGAGAGATGCGGAAGCTGTGCTCCTGATTAAAGGTGATGATCTTGAAAAGATAAAAGAAGTTGTAGGTGATAATGAACAAACCATCAAGTTTGAACATTCATCAACCGACCCGGATCTTGAGATAAAACTTATCTCTGGAGATGGATCATCAGCTTCAAAGGCAGTTAGTTCAGCCGGAATAAAGAAAATATGTGACTTTGTTTTAGCTATTCCTCATGGAGTTTCTGCAATGTCCCCAGATATTGATGATCTCGTTGAAACATCCAATAACCTTGCTAATATAAAGTTTGAAGATGGGAAAGTGATGATACTGACAAGCCAGAGGAGTTCACTTGTTTCAAGGCTTGATGCACTTACAAACAGTATTGAAGCTGTTGCAAGGCTTGCCGGAGGAGAAGGGAAAAGCAGTGACGGATATCCTCCATGGGAACCGAACATGGACTCTCCCCTGCTTGACAGGAGCGTGAAACTTTACGAGAGAATGTACAATAAAAAACCTGTTGTTGAAGTGATCCATGCCGGACTCGAATGCGGTATCATCGGAGATAAGTATCCGGGAATGGATATGATCTCAATAGGACCGACATTGAAATATCCCCACTGTCCTGATGAAAAGATACATATTGGAACAGTTGGATTGATCTGGGACTTTATGACGGAGTTGTTTAAAGATCTTGCTTAGATCTATTTGACGCCCCGTCTCTGATTGAGCAGATTTTTTGCGAATTTCATTATAACAGGGTTAGTATTCCTGTCTCTTGAAAGAATTATAAGGTCCCTTTGGTGCAGGTTCCTTACAAGACGCATCGTTTCAGTGACGGGCGCCTTTGGATTATGTACAAGTCCCTGAACAATTGAATACTTCTTAGTCCATTCTTTGCTCTTGGCGATCTTGTCAATAAATTCTTTATCGATGCTCTTGATCTTAAGAAAGATAGCAATTTCATCTTCTGAGATCTTCGGGCTGCTAAGGACCGATTTGACGACGATTTTGCTCGGGTCACGAAGTAAGATCATCCTTTCTGTTTTAGTTCCCTCCAGAGCCAGTTTTACTTTATCCGGAAGCTTCATTTGATTTATCTTTTCCAGGGATGAAAGGGCCTTTTGCTCAACAGTTACACTTTCGATCAGGTCATCGGTCTCAACTTCTTCCAGGATCTCCTTTATTTCTGAGCTATCAGCGATGTCCTGGAGATCTTCAAGAATCTCCTCTTTTGAAATAGGTATGGCCTCTTCTACTTTGAGGTAATAATCTCTTATTTCAGTGATCTTTCCTTTTATAAATGAATCTGCAGAACTGTTCTTTTCAATGGCCGCCATTATTTCAGGGTAGGCGATCATTTTTATCTGGTTCTCAAGAAGAGTTGTAAGGATCTGGAAAGAGCCCTGTTCAGCGATCATCATAAGTATATCAACGGGGAGTGCCTGATTGTTTACAGCTGCTATCAGGATCTCACTATCATCCGTATGAAGTGCATTTGTCAGGATAAACCTGGCAACATTATGGTTTGCCTCTTTTTTCCTGATATACCCGAGTTTGACAAAGGTAGGGATATCCATGAATTTTTCACCGGCTCTGTCACTGAATTTTTTTTTAGGGATTAAAAATACCAGGGATTCCAGATATTCTTCATCTTTAAGGGGAAGATTCTTGTCAAGCAGGAGTTCAATGATTTCATCACCGGGATCTCCGTTGACTATTTTTTCAACAATGGGGTCTTTTGAAATGAGTGGTTCCATCAAATCACTTTATTGATAAACAGAAGATAGAACAATACTGCCATTAGAACTCCAAGAAGAATCCCATTTATGATTAATTTTCTGTTGCGGAACTTTGAATATCTTAATCCGGTCATAGACTTGAGAACCTGCTTATCTTCATTATGTTTTAGAGAATCCAGCTCTTCTGAGAATTCGATGTAAAACCTTTCCCTGTCTATTTCGAGAAACTCCAGATAATTGTTCAGGAAGTTTGAGAAGTAAAAAGAGCTTTTAAAAAATTCATGATTTTCATTCTCAAGAGCATTGAGTATGTTTTCGTTAAGAGTAGAATGGAGGGCAATATATTCTGCTGTTATACCCTTTGCATTCCTCCTCTCCCTGAGGTAATTTCCAAAATTTCCCATCTTATTCCCTATATTTTATTAAATAAAAAGATTATGTCAATGATCGGGCAAAAAAATTAATAATTAACTTTTCAAAGATCAGGTAATAAAACTTGACAAGGAATAATCGTTAAAATTATAATCACTAAACAATAGGAGTAGAGAATGAATAAAAAATATATTTCCGTTCTGTTATGGGTACTGGCATTTTTTCTTACGGTAGCAGTTGTTTTTTACCAGAGGATGACCGGCCCTACATATCCGATTAAGGGATCCGAGTTGATAAGCGGTAAAAAAATCAGCTTTAAAATGCTCAGGAGTCATACGTCCTTTGAATTGCTTCCTGTTAAAGTAACAATTGCTGATGAAGGAGTGTCCGGCTCTGTAAAATACAGAAGATATAAAAGTGGTGATGAGTGGGCCGAGCTTGAAATGAAAAGAGAAGGAGATATCCTGATCGCGGAATTACCGGGACAGCCCAGTGCGGGAAAGATCGAATATTCGGTCTGTCTGACCCATGGTGATGAGCAATTAATTCTGAATAATGGAAAAACAATTATTGCCAGATTTAAGGATAGTGTCCCTGGTGCATTTCTTTTTGCCCATATCATTTTTATGATACTGAGTTTTCTTTTTGCTATCAGAACAGGGCTTGAAGTTCTCAGAAAAAATGGGAATTACCTCTGGATGGTCAACTGGACACTTGGTATAGTTTTCATCGGAGGGATGATTTTGGGACCTATCGTTCAGAAATATGCTTTTGGTGATTTCTGGACGGGGATACCATTCGGTATTGATCTAACGGATAATAAGACCCTCTTTGCATTTGTCTTCTGGCTGGCAGCTTTTTTCCTAAAGAGGAAAAGCAAATGGTGGGTGTTTACGGCGACTGTGATGATGATAGTTGTTTACCTTATTCCACACTCAACACTGGGATCTGAACTTGATTATTCCACCGGAAAAATGAAGAACAAATATTCAAAAGTGCTGGTTATTCCTGAACATGAACTCCGAGCAGGGTAAAGTTAAGAACCTTTTTATTGTTCGGGTTCTCTTGAAATAACCCCTTTTTCTATCAGCAGTTCAACCTGTTTATTAACCGCTTCTGCATAACGGAGAAAATGGGGGATCGTCATGTGAAGGTAAGAATGCACCTTGACAGTATTGGGTTCTTTAACATCTCTTATTCCCAGCCCCATACAAACCTCTTCCGGATTTATATTAAATGATATAAGATTGGTAAAAAGATCCTGAGCTTCTTCATCGATTATTGTTAGTTTTTCATTGTCAGCCATTTAGCTCTCTCTTAACCACAGCTTTTTTTCTCAAGCTTTTTCAGATATTTATAGAGCCTGAGTTCGTCTTCGGTAAGTATAATCCCACTGTTTTCCTGTGTCCTGTGCCCCTTTTTCATTACATCCAGATTCACATTGAGACCGAGTTTTTTGAAACCGTTCATTACGCTATCACGTCCTTCGATTATAGATTCATAACTTATTACTATACTTTTAGGAATATTTTCATGGGCTGCAACGAGTGCATTGTTATTTTCGAACCAACTTAGTTTGAATTGTGATATTCCTCTTCTGAACATACTTGATTTTACATCTGAAGGGTTCCTGTATATGAAGACCACTCTCATATTCTTCGCAATATGGCTATAGAAGAAAATTGCAGGGATATGCACGATCTTAAGTCCTGTGAGTCCTGTTGTTGCATTAAGTGTTTTAACAACCTTGTTGAGCTCACCAATGTTTTTATCTGTCATCGCTTCATCAATAAGCGATTTTTCAAGTTCTTTTGCATTTGCCATTTCAAAATAACCTTCTTTATTGTAAATGTCTGCTCCGAGATCTGACGGGAATGAGACACCTGCACTCTCGACAAGTTGACATGCGAGTGAAGTTCCGCTTCTTGGGTGTCCTGCAACTATGATTCCGTTCTTAAGAATTAGTGGCGCTACATCTTTTTTCTTTTTTTCAGCCATCTATTATTCCTCCATGAGATAAAATTCTGAATTAATTGCTAATTATACGATATTTGGACCGATTGACAAAATGTTCTCACGAATTGCTGGCTATTCTTGATTTTTGTCCCTGATTGAGGTTAAGGTCATCCATTTTTTTTTGTATTGCAGAGATCACCCTCTTACTATCAAGTGCCCATTCAGGAGCATGGAAGATCTCAATATCTCTGTCCCCGGTCAATCTGTGAACAACAATATCCTTATCAAGCTCTCCGATCAGGTCAACTATCGCCTTGATATATTCTTTTTTTTCCATTAATTTAATTTCACCATTCTTATACATATCGAAAAGTTTAGTATCTTTAAGAACATGTAGAAGATGAAATTTTACTCCGGCCGGTTTGATCCTGTTCATCTCCTGTATTGTTTTCTGCATATCTTTCTTTGTTTCTCCGGGGATCCCGATTATCAGATGAACGATCACATCGATACCGGAAGATCTCAGTTTTTCAAAGGTCTCAAGGAATACTTCATATGAGTGGTTTCTATTTAACAGATCGAGGCTCTTTTCATGAATTGACTGAAGGCCGAGTTCGACAGACAGATATGTTTTCCTGCTTATTTTTTCAAGCACCGGATAGACATCCACTTCAATCGAATCAGGCCTTGTACCGATGAACAGCCCGACAATGTTATTATATTCGAAAATTATATTGTATTTTTCTTCAAGTTCTTCAGGAGAAGCATAAGTATTGGAGTGTGCCTGGTAGTATGCAATGAATTTTTTACCCTTGTTGGCAGATGTGAACATTTCAATCTGTTGCCGGATCGATTGTGTGAAGGTTTTGATAGGGCCTGAACCGTACCTGTCACAAAAGATACACCCTTCATCAGAGATATCACCATTCTTATTCGGACAGGAGAATCCTGCGTTAATAGGTATCTTTCTTACTTTATACCCCGGGAATTTTCTTTTCAGGAATGAATTGAAAGAGTTATATCTGATCTGCATCAATTGCTGAATTGACCTTTTCAAGAAGGTCGTTAAGATTGAAAGGTTTTTTAATGAAGTATTTTACATTTGAATCCTTCATCCTGTGAAGAACTTCATTCTCATCATAAATACCAGAAACAATTATGATCGGGGTTATAAAATTATGCCCCTTCATTTTTATGATATCTAAACCATGCTCTCCGGGGAGAAGCATATCAACAATGAGGAGATCAAAATTCTTTCTTTTCAATAATTCGACAGCTACCTTCCCCTCTTCTGCAAGGGTGATATTGAAATTGTGTTTTTCGAGAAATTCTTTCAGCAGAGTGCTGATATCACCTTCATCTTCAATTATCAGTATCTCGTTCTTCTTTGTCATGTTTCCCTCAGATATACAAATAAATATTCGATCCATGACCACAAAAGAAAATTCAATGTAAATACTGATACAAATTTCTTCAACAGGTCCAGATCAGAGCCTGAATTCATTCCGACTATATAGAGAAAAATAAGGAAACTTAAACTGCCGAATGCAATTTTCCCGATCGTGATGGAGGGTTTGATCTCCCTGCTTCTCCTGTAAATAAAAAAACTTGCAAGGAGTATCAGGAAATCTCTCAGAAAGATCGGGATAACAATCCACAGGGGGAAATCTGTTTTGATTATCAATGCTATAAGGATGAAGAACATTAACAGTTTGTCGGCAACCGGGTCGAGTATTCTCCCAAATGCCGTTTCCATCGAAAATCTTCTCGCGATATATCCGTCAAGAAAATCGAAGAGTATTGAAAAAAAATATACAACGATAAGCCAGCAATAATTCTTTGGTGTGGAATGCAGGATCAGAATGAAGATCGGTGGTATAAGCATCATCCTTAAAATGCTCAGTGCGTTGGGTACATTCAGAATAAATCGCATTAAAAATATATAATACAATAATGTATTTAAATCAATACAAATTCGATTAAATCTTGCCTAATCCGGGGAGAGACCCGCAGCATCTTTCGCAGGGAGGGAAAAATTTGATTTTTTCAATGTATAAGCCTTTGCCATCACCCCATTTTTTGTAGATGAAGAGTTGTAAAGTATTGATATATCTG
>JAOZUQ010000024.1 GCA_029938635.1 Candidatus Aminicenantota bacterium | reverse complement strand
AAGTGAATCCCAGAATGGGACCAACTCAGGGAAATATTGAAAGGGTTCTCAATCCAGGAATCTTCCAGTTTGGAGTAAGAGTAAATTTCTAATATTTATTTTGTTTAGGTGTTAAAATATGGGCCGCTCCTCCGGGGGCGGCCTCTTTTTTCGTATAAATAATTGTGATGAAAAATATTTTCAAAGTAGAGATATTCTTTTTAATGTTTGTTCTCCTTCTGATCCCGGTAATATTAGAATCGAATCACAGAGAATTTTTAATTCAGCAGATCTCAGTGGAATCGGGGATCTCAGATAAAACAATAACATCGATCATACAGGATAAAAAAGGTTATATGTGGTTCGGAACCGAGTCCGGATTAAACAGATATGATGGATATAGTTTCAAAATCTTCAAAAATGATCCGGAGGATCCGGCAAGTATTTCATATAATAGGATATCCTGTCTTGCCATGGAAACAGATGGCACTTTGTGGGTTGGAACGAGTGGGGGCGGAATTAGTTGTTATCAAAGGGAGACGGGGGACTTCAAAAGATATTATCCGATACCGGGGAATTTGGATACAAAAGCAAATATTATCTTATCAATATTCGTAGACAACCTGGGAGATATCTGGATCGGAACCTGGGGAGAAGGTTTGTTTAAATTTGATAAAACCAGTAATGAATTTGAGAATTATAAACCTTTTCCCGGGGGGAAAATAAATTTCAGAAACAGGATCCAGAAAATTTTTGAAGACAGTTCAGGATCTTTATGGGTGGGGACACGGGACGGCCTTTTCAAGTTTAATAAAGAATTAAAAACCTTTGACCGATTTTCCGGCGAGAGTGATATTAAGCTGTCAGTGAATAAAAATGCAATATGTACAATATTCGAGGACAGGTATGGAGATTTATGGGCCGGGACATTTGATGGGGTTTTTATTGTTGATCCGAAGACAAAAACCTTGATCTCTCCGGATTATCCATGGGTCGAAGAACTAAAAAATACCAGAGTTTTCAGTATAGCAGAAGATAGTTACGGAAGCTTGTGGATCGGATCATGGGAGGGACTCTATTCAATTGAAAAAGATAGAAAAAACTATAATAAATATACAGGTACAGGGCATCATGGAATAGATCTTAGTTCTTCTCTGGTACTTCAGTTATATATTGACCGGTCAAATACATTCTGGGTGGGAACAATGAACGGCCTTAATGTTTTCAGTGGTAACAGGGCAGGTTTTAAGAATTATGATATGAGGGATATTCTCTCCTGTGAAAAGCTCACTTACTTATTTATATCAGTTTATGAGAATCACGATGGCAAATTATGGCTTGGAACGGTAAAACATGGCATTCTAATTCTCGATAGAGAGTCGGGATCTGTAGAAAAATTAGATGATCTAATTAAGAATAATATATCTCTCAAAAGAAATGCTATTCTGAATATTCAGGGCTCCGGAGGCCGGTTCATATATATCAGTACGTCAAAGGGGCTGATCATTCTGGATCAGAAAGACATGAGCATTAGATCCTTTGTGAACGATCCGAATGATCCTGAAAGTATTTGTAATAACTATGTTGTTTCATGTCTTGAGTATGAACCGGGGAAATTTTTTATAGGGACAATGGAGGGGCTAAACAGGTTTGACCTTAAAAGTGAAAAATTTATCCATTATTTCAATAACACTGAAGATAACAGCTCTATAAGTGCAGATCTCATTACATCTGTAATGAAGGACAATAAAGGGAGGATATGGATCGGCACCTATGGCGGCGGGTTAAACAGGTATGATCCTGTTAAAGATAGTTTTAACAGGTTTGAGGAAATATCTGATGGAAATCCAAGGAAAAAATTTATCTATCCTATAATTGAATCCGGAGACGGGAAACTATGGATGGGATCGAATGAAGGTGGTTTGAAAATGTTCGATCCTGATACGGAAAAATTCAAAACCTATTACAGGAAAAACGGGCTCCCTTCTGATACGGTTTGGGATGTTTTCGAAGACAAATCCGGCAATATCTGGTTCAGTACCAAAAATGGTGTCTCCAGACTGAACAGGGCTGATAGCTCATTTACAAATTTCAATAAATTTGACGGACTATTGATTGATTTCTTCACTTTTAATTCAGGAGCCGTTAACAAAAAAGGAGAAATGTTTTTTACCGGAAACAATGGTATTGTTTCGTTTAATCCTGAAATGGTTCGAAAGTTTTCAAACATTCCTCAAATCGAAATAACATCGATAAGGAAGATCAAAGATGAAAATGTTGTAACAATTCCGATTAAGAGCGAGGAGGGCCTTGTTTTTGATCACGATGAAAAGATGATCACTTTTGATTTTTCAGCAATGACATTCCTTAACCCTAAAAAAAATAAATACAAATACAGATTGTCCGGACTTAGTGAACAATGGGTGGATATTGGAAACAGGCATTCTATCTCATTCGGCAGTTTGAGTCCGGGTGAATATATGCTGAATGTTACCGGATCAAATTGTTTCGGGGACTGGAATACTGAGGGGACTTCTGTCCGTTTTAAGATCACTCCGCCATTCTGGCAGACATGGTGGTTCAGGATGTTCCTTCTTGCTTTATTGGCGACAATGTTTGTATGTTTTCACATATCAAGGCTTAAAAGGCTTGAGAAAAAGATCAGAGATGAAACTGAAATGGAGAAATTGTTCGGGAGGAAAGGGATCTCGAAGAGGGAAAAAGAGATCGTTACTTTGATCATTCAGGGGAAAACAAGCCGTGAGATAGAGGATAAGCTGTTCATATCTTACGGGACAGTTAAGAATCATATATATAGTATCTATAAAAAGCTCAATGTTAAGAACAGAGCAGAGATCGTTAATTTATTTAAAGATATAAAAAATCTCTGATCAAATAATATTCCTCACTAAAAAAATTTTAAAAATAAACTTATTGTGATATATTTTTTCATTAAACTTTTAGAGGTGATGGAATGAAAAAACTATTTATTATTATTCAGATCTTATTATTGTCATTTATACTTACAGCAGGGAATGATATATCGCTTATGAGATATCCTGATATTTCTCCCGACTCCAATTATGTTGTTTTTGCTTACAAAGGAGATATATGGAAAGCTTTAGTCTCGGGCGGGAAAGCTGAAAGACTTACAGACCATTTCGGTAATGATACAAGGCCAAAATTCTCACCTGACGGGAAATTTGTAGCTTTTTCTTCTGACAGAAACGGGAATTATGATGTTTTTGTAATACCTGCTGAAGGAGGGCCTGCCCGACAACTTACCTACAGGTCTTCTCATGACGAAGTGACCGGATGGGCCGGGGACGGATCAGGTGTGATATTCCATTCAAGAAGAGATCTCCATTTTTATTATGGTAATTCAGGTATATTCTCGATTCCTGTCAGGGGAGGAATGCCGAAGCTCCTTATGGATCAGATGGGAAAGAACGGATCGATATCCGCAGATGATAAATTTATTGCTTTCAATATAAACAGAATTCCTGATTTCAGGCAAAGATACAGAGGGCCTGCAAATAATGACGTATGGGTTTATAACAGGGAAAAGGACAGATATAGTAAATTAACTGATCATACGGGGAATGACAAGTGGCCGGTTTTTAAGAATAAAGCGATCTATTATGTTTCTGATTCAGATGAAACATTCAACCTGTGGAAGATGGATGAGAATGGAAGTAACAAGACCCAGGTCACATTTCATAAAGGAGATCAGATCAGGTATCCGGCGGTCTCTTCAGACGGGAGCTTTGTCATATATGAATATCTGAATAAACTCTATAGAAAAGATGTTAATAATGATGCTTATCCGCTGAACATTTTTGCAGCAACGGAACATAAGAATGATTATATTGTAAAAAAATCATATTCATCAGAGGCGACAGAGATGAAGGTTTCACCTGACGGACAATATTATGCGTTTGTAATAAGAGGTGAAATATTTGTAATAAAAAAAGGGTGGAAAAGGGCTAAGAATATTTCAGACTCACCTTACAGGGAAGCTAATATTTCCTGGACCAGTGACAGCAGGGGTATCATGTTTGACTCGGATAAAAATGGAAACAGAGATATTTTTTTAGTCTATCCAAACGGAAACAGGGATATTTATCATTCATATGAATATATACTGAAACCACTCACAAATAGTGAAGTTGAAGAGACGATGGGTGTACTTTCTCCTGATAATAAAAAGATCGTTTATGTCGAAGGGAACGGGAAACTGGTCCTGAAAACGATCGGAGAAGAGAAGGGAAAATATCTGCTTGAAAGCTGGAATATGAATGATATGTCCTGGTCACCTGACGGGAATTATCTGAGTTATTCACACTATGACAACAACTTTACTTCAGATGTATATATCTATGATCTGACTGCAGGCAAAGCTTACAATATTTCCAGGCATCCTGATGATGATTATTCCCCGGTATGGTCTCCTGACGGGAAATTTCTCTATTTCATATCAAGAAGAAGTAATAATAATATGGATATATGGAAGCTTGCTTTAAGAAAAGAGTGGTTCGAAATGACTCCGGATGAATGGAAAAAGCTTGAAGAGAAAAAGAAGAAAAAGAAATCAGACAAAAAGAAACCTGAAACCGATACGGAAAAGAGTGCAGGAATACTGCCTGTAGATTTTGATGAGATCCATCTCCGTATGACCCATCTGACAAAATTGCTTGGAGATGAATTTGAGATTGCCATATCTCCGGATAGTAAGATTGTAGCTTTCAGTGCAGGCAATGATGAAGGGACAGGATTGTATAAGATCGGATGGGACGGGAAGGACCGGAAAACACTGATCAGGAAAGGTAAAGGACTGAGGGCTCTACATTTTGCTAAGAAAGGAGATGACCTTTATTTCATTAAATCAGGGATGCTGAATACAATGAACATTAAGAAAACTTCCCCGAAACCTATTCCATTCAGTGCAAAGCTGACCATAGATATGGGGGCGGAGAATATTCAGAAATTTGAAGAGGCATGGAGATCCATGAGGGATAATTTTTATGATCCCGGATATCACGGGGTCGATTGGGATGGAATTTACAAAAAATACAGGGCCTGGATCAACAAAGACCTTAACAGGCATGAATTTGATTATATATTCACGATGATCCTAGGAGAATTGAACGGTTCACATCTAAGGATAACTTCAAGAATGGAAGAGGGAAGAAAAAATATCAAAACAGGAGATATCGGAGTTTTATTTGAAAACAATTATGAAGGGCCCGGATTCAGAATAAGTAATGTGCTGAAGGGATCTCCTGCTTTTCATAAGAACAGCCGTTTATCTGCCGGTGATATTATCACCTCTGTTAATGGAGAGAAAGCCGGACCCGCATCTAATTTTTATATGTTCATGGAGGATAAAGCAGGGGAACCTGTAATGCTCCAGATCCTGAGGGGAGAAGAAAAACTTGATGTTGAGATCACTCCTGTAAGCAGTAACCGGAACTTTATTTATAATTCATGGATAGAACGGAATCAGAAGAAGGTGGATGAATTATCAGGCGGAAAACTTGCATATCTTCATATTCAATCCATGGGATGGCCTAATCTTGAAAAATTTGAAAGGGAACTTCATTCAATTGCCTATGGAAAAGAAGGGCTGGTAATTGATGTAAGATATAACGGAGGCGGCTGGATAACAGATTACCTCCTTCAGATCCTTACAACAAAGCAGCATGCGGTCACTATCCCGAGGGATGGAGGGAAGGGATATCCTCATGGCCGTAGATCTATTTTTGCATATACAAAACCGATAGTTGTTCTGATTAACCAGATGTCATATTCCAATGCGGAGATATTCCCATGGTCTATCAGAACCCTGAAACGCGGAACTCTGGTAGGCAAGCAGACTTTTGGCGCTGTAATCTCCACAGGCGGGACTGCATTGATCGACGGGACATGGCTGAGGCTTCCTTTCAGGGGATGGTATGTCAATGACGGAACTATGACAAATATGGAGTTGAATGGATGTCCCCCCGATGTTCCTGTTGAGAATCTGCCCGGTGAAGAGATCAAAGGTATTGACAGGCAGTTGAACAAAGGGGTAGAAGTACTTCTTGAAAAAGTGAAAGAATCGGCAAAGAGCAAGATCTGGAATTGATAAAAAAGGGGGAGAAAATCCTCCCCCTTTAATTTTAGTTATTCTATTTCAGTTCCCATAGAAGAGCCGTTATCAGTTTCAACGGTTTCAGCTTCTCCATCCTTTAATACCAGCGAGATAGAAGCGTTCACCTTCCTTCCTGAGGGAGAGATCACACTGAATTTTATTGTGACCTTATCCCCAAGCTCCTCTATTAATTGATCAGTTATATTCCAAACGATCTCACCGGTCAGAGAGTTTAGCTCGATCCCTTTTTCCAAAGGAGATATTAGTTCAAATTTTACAGCTCCGGAAGTATCAGCCTCTTCTTCCCCGGTATCCTGCTCGTCATTATCTGTTTCCGGCATTTTGGCATTTATCTTATATCTGAATACACCTGGAGAATTGAATTTTTCTATCATGGTCAGGTTGACCAATGGGAGTGTCCCTTGCACTTTGATAAGCTTGCTCTTGAATTCGGGGTAGGATTCCCCTTCTTTTTGAATGCTGACGAGGCAAAACACCCAGTCATTCTCATTCAGGTAATCCCTCGAGAGTGTTAAACCTGTCTCACCTTGTATTTCCCGGTCATTTACAAACCATCTGTATTTGAAATTTTTCACTGCTTCTTTGTCGGATAATACAGGAAGAGCTACTATATCATTATCGATATTTATAGTTGAGCTGAATTCAACACCGGTGATCTCCAAGACTTTTTCCGGGCTTTCGGGAGTTTTGATCTCTGATAAGGAAACCTGCTTGATACTGCTTTTTACTTTAAGGCTCTTTTCAACTACATCGCTGCCGCAGAAGATCAGCGACAGCGATATCAGAAAAAGGAGAGTGTATTTCAATGATCTCAATTCTACCTCTTCTTCTCTTCCCATGTCATGGAACCGAAAACAGATTCTACATCAATTGTTTCCTGATCGATAACATCTGTACTGCCAACAACTCCCGAACCTTTATAGATCTTGTATTTTCCACCTGATAAGAGGCCGGAACCCTGGATCTTCCCGGCTTCTACTATCGGATCTTCTATGGTGATCTCTCCTCCACCGGCCCTTACTTTAAAGCTGTAAATACTCTGGTTCCCCTCCTGAACACATGGGTCAATAACCTTTGTTGATGTGGTAGTAGGGACATATGTGTTGAAATAAATTGTACTGTTTATAAAGATAGGGTAGGGTTCAAAAATTGTTTCACCGGAACCTTCGGTATATTCGAACCAGAACCCGGAAGTTATCGGATCCTGGGTTCCGGTCCAGATGCTGTTGACATCTGTCAGGTTTCCGTTGTTTAATGTTGAGGAGAGAGAATTGTCCATAATACCGATAAATCTGCCTGTAATGTTGTTGACGTTATTGGGTTGAGGCCTGTGTCCTGTGCCGGTGAATAACCACAGATTGTAATCATAATCATATCCCAGTGTCGGTGGGAGCCACATAGTCTGTCCGTCTTCTGCCTGGTATATATTTACAGCATCCCATCCGGCAGGATCACCATTCAGGTTAATCTTCCATATCCTGCCTCCATGGCCTGATGAACCTGTATAGTCCCCGGATTCGGTCATATACATGTAGTCGGTAAGGCCGTTGTTATCATAATCCAATGCGGCCGGAGTAGCTGCAAAACAATATATAAAATCATTATTTGTATGGATATATGTGCTTCCGACCTTACTCTCTGTATCACTGGCAGCGTAAACAAACTTTTTAACGATGTCACCTGAATATGCGTTAAGGACAAAGAACCCTTTTCCTTTGAGGTTAGGCGCTGTTGCAGGTTCCTCATCAATATCATAACCTCCTGATAATATTACTGCAGGAAATTGTGCTCCGGTCCCGTCATTCTGAAGTCTTGCAAGGATCGGTTTCCCTTCGGAAAAGCCTGAATATGAAGGGTCATTAAATTCCCAGAGAAATGACATGGAGGTCGGGTCAGTTATATCGAGAGCACAATAATTCTCCCCGCCGATACCGTAACCGAAAATAATAACCGTTTTCCAGTCTGTCCATTGGCCGGCACTGGCAACTTTTATATCTTTCGCAATTGCTTTACCGTCTATGAAATACTGGTGAGTTCCTGTTGTGGACCCGTCTGTATTCGGGACTTCAGGGACCATATCTCTCAGTCTTGTGAGGAATGATGGCGGGATAAAGGCCCACAACTCTTCTCCTGTCTCGACCAGGAAACAATGGAGCATCCCGTCATTTGCACCAACATACACTACCTCAGGCCTCTTTGATATCAGGACCTCCTCATCATCGATGGTAACCCATTCAGTAAGTTCGTCAAAGAACAGCTGGTAGGATGTGTCAAAACTTGCTTTCCATTTAAGAGGAGCGCCGACAACTGTTGGTGTGAAGTGGAATATATCACCCAGTATCCATCCATAACCATTATTTCCTATAACGAAGTCGATCACTTTATCCCTGTTTGCATCATCCACTACCGTATCTCCTGAAGCGAATCCGAGATCGACAGCATCAATGTGTGTTGAGTCAAAACTGACCAGAGTACCACCTTTTACAGTATAAATGACCCTGGCAGTAGATCTTTCGTTTAAAACAACACCTGCATCCCACTCCAAAGCGCTACCGGGATTTTCGAGGTTGGGGAAATCACCTTGATCGTCCAATTTGTAAGATTTGAGGTGCCCTTCCCATATACTCTGTGTTGCTTTGGGAACGAATGTTGCCACATAACCGCTCCTGTCACCATAAGTAAGTGAATATTTCGGTGCTGCAAAAGAAGCATAAGCTCTCACTTTCTCATCAATACTTGCAAAGGCGGATCTTAAAGCTCCTGCAAGCTCCTCATAGTCCCGGGCAGTGTAATATTCTCCACCGCCATTGGTTGCAGTATCTTTCAAGAGAGTATTATCTATTGCAAATCCTATTGTATATGTATAAATAAATTGTTTGTTCTTCATATGAGAATCGAATCTGCTGTCATCCTTTATTGTATCCATGTCATCCGGCCAGATGTCATTATTGAATGCATAATGAGCAAGGTCATCAAGATAGTTGGTTCCTGAGCTTGCCAGGTCCAGTTTATCATCATCATTCGGGGGAACTACATCAGTATCGCCCCATAGTACTGAATTATCTGATTCAACATGAAAGATCGTTTCTTCGCCCAGGTCCCTTAATTGATTATCCTGGGTAGGTTCACCATCAGTAACCACGATAATAAAGTTCAATTGGCACCAGTTCGATATCGGAGTACTTGCTGATATCTGCTGGGCACCGGAATTATCAAATGGGAGGAAATATTTATCATCAGAGATCGAACATTCACCGCCGTTCCTGAAATATGCATACACTTCTGCGTATGCTTCTGAAAGTGGTGTCCATGTGGTTCCCTCGATTCCGGTTATCAATACTTTTGTCGCATTTCTATTCGCATTTGCATCACAACTCTGAATTACGGTTCCCCCTTCAGAGGAATTAAATCTGGATATACCGAACCTCGGGTACTCCTTGTCGGGATTGGGATCGGCATCATAATCATCAAACATTTCATCAACAGCACCCTTCATGACCTCACGTGCAACCCTCATCCTCACCTTACGGTTCATCCCGTAATTACCATCAATATCTGTGCTGTCATCTGTATCCCAGGTCCCGTATTTTGAAAAGTGGTTCCACTCATCAAATTGTTCGGTTGTAGATGCATAAAGGATAAAGTTAAGGAAATTTCCGCTGATCCTCACGCTATTTCCACTGTCTTCCTCTGCAAAAAGATTTATTGTTGTTGTGCCGATAGTTACTTCATAAACACCATCAAATGTAGAAGATTCTGTTGCTACGTACATGGGGTAACTTGTACCCCTTCTTACCAGATAGTCTTGGGAAACAGAGTAATACCTGTAATTGCCTGCAAATGGGTCGTAATATGTCCCTTTTTTCAGATATACTATGTCATATTCATATTTTGTGGGTAAATTGTCATTGATCAGGTCACCACCCACACCGGAATATGTGAAATTCTGATCATAATCTGGATGATAGATCAGGTTGTTCATAGATCCCGAGTTATCCATCATGATCAATATATTCGGTTTCATGACCGAATATGTTGAACTACCGCTGTTGAACAGCGATTCGTCAAACCATCCGTTGAGTTGTGAAGATATCATAAAAATAAATGTGATCAATAATAAGATTAATATTTTTTTATTCATTTGTTCCTCCTAATATTCGGAATTAAGCATTACAATTATTGAAACTATCTCTTTTCTTGCATCGTTTCCCCCACCGGGAACTTTCACTGAAGAGGAAGATATTACCTCCCAGGGAGTTACCATCACGCCCATAGATCCGCTGGTCTCAACTGAGATTCCTATCGGGGGTGGAGGATCGAAAGTGAGAAATGGAGTTACATATTGCGGGTCTGTTATTTTGTACCCGTAACTGTCATATAGAGGGCCGCTTCTGAAAGTTCTTGTCCCGTCTGTGACAGGTCCGAAAATTTCAGTTGCAGGATCGATTGAGTATCTCAACTGATCTGTACCTAAACTGATCCCGGTCTCTGCTGTGAAGAAAGAGTCTTTGTCAGCAAAAAAATTCCTGGTGATACTGATCTCGGTCTTGCTCCGGTTCAGACCCATAACGCCTATAAGTGAGAGAATTATTACTGCGAAAAGCACTAATATAAGAACAGAGCCTTTCTCTTTTTGTTTTATAATGTTCATTTTAAATCTCCTAATATACAATATCGTAGTTTCGTATGAAGACCTCATAAGTGAGGTAGGTATAATGGAATCTTCCTGCCGCCAGGATTGCAGCGGCTACATCACCCATTCTGGGTTTATTGAATGCCTGTCCTACAGCTCCTTCATCAATATTTTCCCTTTTATGCTTGTCTTCTGTTCTCATAAGGGCATAGACCCTTATGGATGAAATATTTCTGTTAGTAAAGTTCTGAATAAAATCGGTACAATCTGTGCTCCCCGGGGTTGCGCATGGATCGGGATGGCTTGTTCCTGAAGTAGAGGTAGAGGCCCAGAACTCCGCAGGATCATCTTTTGTAATATATTCGAACTGGAGATCTGCAATGTTCGGAATGATAGGTACGGCTCTGGTCGTTGTTTCATTGCCGTCAGCAAGAATATCTGCGACCCCTTCTGTATCCGTTGTCAAGGTGAGGGTTTTTGATCCGTCATCCTCGCTCTTTACAGTGAAAATATTAAAATAATTCAGTCTTATTATCGGACTCCCGTCTGAATATGTCCCTGTGTTCCCCAATGAACCGAGGTGTGTCAGTGAATTGTCTGTATATTTTCCGGGAACGTTGAGCAATCCTGAATAATATACCGGAGTTGTCCTTATAGTGAGGGTAGTGTCTCCCATTGAGACATCACCTGTGATTTTAAAAACATAATATCCGCTGGTTTTTACAATTATCCCGACATCATTTTTCCCCCATAATGCTCCGGTACCATCCAGATTGGTTACACTGTCCTCAAGATTAAGCAGTGTATCACCGGGGGTAAAACCGCCGCCTGTAACTTTCGTAACCGCCGTCTGATCTCCCGATGTAAGGATGATCCCGTCCGGAAAATCATCATTGTTAAGGGGGTATATACCGGTGAATGGAGGTGTTGCATGAAGGAATGGGGGTGTTCTCAGAAGTGTAAGGACAGAACCTGCATTCCTGATATTTTCACACAGGATGATATCTATAGCCCGGGCCGCCTGGTTCATATCTACTTTATTTTCCTCTGAAACATGGGTCGATTCGGTCTCAATTATCATTGTATAGATCGTTATAACAATAAAAAGGAGAATTACAGATGATGTAATTGCCTCAATAAGTGTAAAACCGCTTATGCCTTTTTTATATTTCATTATCTGGTCCTTCTGAATCTCAATGTTATAGGCTGTAATCCTGAGCGCTCCCTCTCCTGCCAGGTAACGCTTACATTAATTTCCTTGTTGTCAGGATCTATGGTTGTAATGCTAATAGTTCTTGAATATTGAGAGAAATTTTCAATAGTTTCAAATGCATGTGTTTCATCTGTCAGGGTATCGAAGTTTTCTCTCATTTTCCTTTCAAGTGCTTCCTCGGCCAGTTTTACGGCTTTAGTATGATTGATCTGATTGAAGTTGGTTTTCATCTGGATCGTGGTCATTGTGAGAACTCCGGAAAGCACATACGCAAATATTGTCATGGCGATCAGGGTTTCGATGAAGGTCGATCCGCTCTGACCGGATATGTTCTTAATAAGGGTTTTAATTTTTTTCATTAGAATCCTCCGTATTCGGACCAGTTTCTCCAGGAGTTTTTAGATTTAACTCCTCCGTAGGAGAGTACTTTGATCTTTATCCCCTCACCCTTATCGGATTGGAGAGTCAATGTTATATTTGCTTTTATCATGAATGTATTAGGATCGATAAGAATTCCCCGTGAATTAAAAGCAATTGTAGAATAAGACGAAAAAGATGTTCCGGTTGTAAGAGTATCATCAGGATCAGAAGATGAAGTCAGCAGCGGTGACCATACACCGGATTCAGAAAAATGCTCTTTATATCCATTGTCAGTGAAAGTGAGAGCAATAGCTCTATTTTCTTTGGCGGCTCTCATTCTGATCTTGTATATCATTCCTATTACATCATTTGCGCTGCTCTTCAGTCCCGTCCTGCTCATCTTGCCGCCACCCAATCCCAGCACGACAGACATAGTCACAGCAAAAATAATAATAGTAACTAATAGTTCTATTACAGAAAAACCTCTGTTTTTTCCCATGAATCCCCCGTAGCAACTATTATAGCAATAATTGTGCCAGAATCAGATCGCATTATAGAAAGCCGATATATGATCTCCCCGGATTTGGTGTGTAAAATTTATACATTCGGTGACTTTTTTGCACATGCGAGCCTTCATTGTTTAAAAGATCAAATGGATATATAATAAAAATATGAAATTGAGGAACCTTTTTCGTTTTTCCGCAAAGGAAAACATTGAGGTAGTATTCTCATCAAAGAAAGAGAGGGAAGAGTTGTTCGATGATCTCGAAGAACAATTGATCCTTTCAGATATACCGGTGACAATTACCGAAAGGATTATTCAAAAGGGTAAGATCTCCCTGAAAACACCTTTTACTAAAGATGAGTTCCTCACCGTTCTCAGGAATGAGATCACTAATGTTATCGAGGGTGTCTATAAAGAAGTGGAAACAGGAGATTCCATGCTTCCCCTGTCAAATTTGAAACTGAAAATTTCTCCCGATAAAAAAAGAGATAAAAAAAAGGTATTCCTTTTTGTGGGAGTGAATGGAAGTGGAAAGACTACAACAGCTGCCAAGCTTGCATATAAGATGAAGAAGGCGGGTGAGAAAGTGCTCCTTTGTGCTTCCGATACTTTCAGAGCTGCGGGAAGTTCTCAGTTGATGATGTGGGGAGAAAAACTGGGTATCCCCGTTGTCGGAGGAGATTTTGGTTCCGATCCGGGTTCGGTTGTTTTCAACGGGATGAATTCACTCATGAACAAGGATTACACTGCTGTTATTATCGATACAGCCGGCAGAGTTCAAACTAAAGAAAACCTGATGCGTGAACTGGAGAAGATAACAAAGATCATTAAAAAGTTCATCCCTTCCGGCCCTTCTGAAACTCTGCTCGTAATTGATGCAACCATGGGGCAGAACACTTTTGACCAGGCAATAAAATTCGGTGAATTTTCAGGATTAACCGGAATTGTACTTACGAAACTTGACGGAACCGCAAAGGGAGGGGCTGTCCTCAGAATAATAGAGGAGACCGGGATCCCGGTTCTTTTCGTAGGTACCGGTGAAAAGGAGTCGGATATTGAAGAATTTTCTACAGAGGAATTTGTCAGATCTTTTGTAGAGGATTAATAACGGAGAAGCTTTCGGATGAATGAAAATGAATTTTCCAGTAAGGATGTCCTATTCATGCATCTGGCGCTTGAATTGGGGGATAGAGGCCTGGGATTGACCGAACCGAACCCTATGGTTGGAGCTGTTGTAGTTAAGGACGGGAAGGTCCTTTCGACCGGATATCACAGGAAGTTTGGAGAAGTACATGCTGAAAGATCTGCGCTTGAAAAAATAAATGTTAAAGGGACTACTCTCTATGTTTCACTTGAACCCTGTTCACATACCGGCCATACTCCGCCATGTACAGATATAATAATTGAAAAAGGGGTAAGCAGAGTTGTAATACCCTTTGCAGATCCGAATACCAGAGTGAATGGCAAAGGGATTAAAATACTGGAAAAGGAAGGGATAAAAGTTGAAACAGGCCTTCTTAAAGAAGAGGCATTTTTTTGTAACCGGCATTATCTGAAATATATTTCAACGGGGAGACCCTGGGTGACAATAAATGCGGGAGTTACAATTGACGGAAAACTCAGTGATAAAAACCGGAATTCACAATGGGTAACAGGAGAATCATTAAGATCTGTTTCTCATAGCCTCAGAGGAGAGTTTTCTGCAATAATGGTCGGTTTGGCAACTGTTAAGGATGACGATCCCATGCTGACTATCAGGGAAGATGGATGGGAGGGGAAAAAGTTTGTAAGGGTTATTCTTGATTCAGGAAATCGGTTAAGTACTAAAATGAAAATTTTTAATATGGGAGAAGAGTGGCCTCTTTATATTTTTTCAGGTAAAGAACAAAAAAATTCAGGGAAGAAATGTGAAAATCACTTTTTTATTAACTCAAGCCTCGGAGGATTGGATCTTAATGATGTACTTTGTATTCTGGGGGAGAAGGGTATCGCATCAATACTTGTTGAGGGCGGAGGAGCTTTGATCAGTTCTTTCCTCGAATCCAGGCTTTGTGATGAGATCGCCCTTTTTACTGCAGATAAGTTTCTCGGAGGAAATAATTCGGTTGAAATTTTTTCAGAAGGGGTTCCTATTACTGATCCGGTGAAGCTGACAAACAGAAGTATAATAGAATTAGATGAAGGATATATAATCAGGGGGATGATCTGATGTTTACCGGACTGGTATCCGGAACAGGGAAATTCCACTCTCTTAATAAGAGTGGTGATCCTGTTCTTAAACTTACAACACTATTTTCAAGAGAGGTCGCAAATGGTGATTCTGTCGCGGTCAACGGTTCCTGCCTTACCATAGTGAAGATTGCCGGGAATGAATATTCATTCAATGTCAGCAGGGAGACCCTTAAAAGAACCAATCTTGCTGATCAGATGAAGGGTGATCTTATGAACATAGAATTGCCTCTCACACTTAACGATCTGGTTAGTGGACATCTCGTTAGCGGCCATATTGACGGAGTCGCCAGAGTAAGGTCTATTGCAAAAATGAAAGGGAGTATCCGGTTCGTTTTCGGTTTTACCACTCCTGAATGGAGGAGGTACATAATAGAGAAAGGATCTATTACCATCAACGGGGTAAGCCTTACCGTTAATGACATCGGCTCATCCACTTTTTCCTCTGAAATACTTCCTTTCACATTTAAAAAAACAAATCTGAAAACACTCTCAATAGGAAAGAGAGTTAATATTGAACTTGATTTAGTAGGGAAATATTTATATAATCAAAGACCCTGAATCAGTCTGTTTTAATGCCTGTCCGGGGATAATTATTCAATAAGAGGGGAAAATGGAAAATACAAATCTGATTTCTGTTCCGGAAGCTGTAGAGATCGTAACGTCCGGTAAAATGGTAATAATTGTTGATGATGAAGGGAGAGAGAATGAGGGGGATCTGATGATCGCCTCGGAAAAGATCACACCTGAATCGGTTAATTTCATGGCTAAGCATGCCCGCGGGTTGGTCTGTGTTTCATTGACAAAGAAGAGAAGCGATGAACTCGATCTCCCCTTGATGGTTGATCAGAATACTTCAAAATATGAGACACCTTTTACAATTTCTGTTGATGCCAAGGCCGGTACTACCACAGGAATATCTGCAGCTGACAGGTCTGCAACAATCAAGTGTTTGATAAATGAAAAAACAGGCCCCAATGATCTTAATAAGCCCGGCCATATTTTCCCGTTAAGGGCAAAAAAAGGAGGAGTCCTGAACCGTGCAGGCCAGACCGAAGCATCTCTTGATCTGGCAAGGATAGCCGGCCTTTATCCCTCCGGTGTGATCTGTGAGATCATGAAAGATGACGGGGAGATGGCAAGAATGCCCGATCTTCTGGAGTTCTCAAAGGAATTCGGGATTCCGATCATTACTGTCGAAGAGATAATCAGATACAGGATAAAGGAAGAATCCATAATAGAGGAGAAAGCTGAGGCAAACCTTCCGACAAGATGGGGGATGTTCAAAATAAAAGCCTATGTCGATATCCTTCACAATGAAACTCATATCGCATTGATCAAAGGAGAACTTGATCCTGAAAAACCAACTCTTGTGAGGGTACATTCACAATGTCTTACCGGAGATACCTTCAGCTCTTTAAAATGTGACTGCGGGAGTCAACTGGACAATGCAATGAGAATGATAGATAAGGAGGGTTCGGGAGTTCTCCTTTATCTACTCAATCAGGAAGGGCGCGGTATCGGATTGGTAAATAAGATAAGAGCGTACAAATTACAGGAAAACGGACTTGATACGGTAGAAGCGAACATTGAACTCGGACTTCCGGAAGATATGAGGGACTATGGGATCGGTGCCCAGATACTCAGAAAATTAGGATTGAAAAAACTAAGATTAATGACTAATAATCCCACAAAATATATTGCACTAAAAGGATATGGACTTGAGATAACAGAAAGGGTACCTATAGAGGTCGATCTTCATGATGAGAGCAAATTCTATATGAAGGTCAAGAAGGACAAGATGGGACATATACTTAAAAAAGTTTAAGAATTTTATCTGATCCCCCTAACCGGCCCAGGCTGCCCTCTCTTCGCTGACGCGAATTAACCTTGCCCCTGAAAGGGGACTTAACTAATAGGTATATGATCCCCCTTTAATCCCCCTTGAGGAAGGGGGAAAGCTGGATTTATAATGTTGCCTCCCTTGTTAAGGGGGGGTGGACTGCGAAGCAGGCCGGGGGGATTAGGATTGAATAAATTCCCGATATTATTTACAATCCTATAAGGTGATCCACAGAAATTTATTCTCAGGGGATGTACTGTATTAGCAGAAACCTATAATGAAAAAAACTTTGAATATCGCAGATCAGCAATCCCGGTTAAGGGATATCATCAATAAGAATATAAAATTTATTAACAGGCAATGTCTGAAGACCGTTAAGATCAAATCAGGGCGTTTTTTGAAAAGTTCTTTTGATGTTGAGAATGAAGCTGACAGATTGTTCAACACGGTTCTGGACAAGCTTTCTGAAAATGATTTCGGTATCCTGAGGCGATTTGAAGGGAGATCGAAGATCACCACTTATCTGACCACAATAATTGCCAGAACTGCCATCGATATGATCAGAGCACGGGCAGGACGGGAAAGAACTTCTGAAAAAACTTCAGAGATGGATGCGACTGACGGGAAGCTTGTTGTTATCAGGAAGGGGAAAATACCTGATGCTGAGGGAACTCCTGTGAAGGAGGGGATATATTCCGGGGAAAGGGGAGAATATATAGTTCCGGATAAAACAAATACTCCGGAGATAAAGGCTCTGAAAAGTGACAGCGAAGATAAAATTAATATAGTACTTTCTGAAATGCTATCTTTCCTGAGCGGTGAGGAACGTCTATTACTGAGGATGAAATTCCCTGAGGAATCTGACAGGAAGCCATTGAGTACGGATGAAATTGCTATTATGCTGGGGATATCACATAAAGGTGTCTATAACCGGATCGAACGTCTCCTGAAAAAGTGCAGAATTATTCTGACAGATGCAGGGGTCAGCCTGGAAGATTTTGTTTTTGGAGAATTTACAGGAAATGTCCGACATATGATAAGGAGGGAACAATAATGGACAAAAATGAAGAGAAACTCCTCAAAAGGTTGAGCGGGGGACTTTCTCACGGGAATCAGGAGAGCTGTCCATCCCTGGAAGATATTTCCGCTTTAATTGATGGTGCCCTTGAAAATGAGATCAGGGAGAGTGTCCAGGATCATATTGCTTCCTGTAATATATGTTATGAAACCTACCTGACAGCTTCTGAATTAAATAAGAGTTCTATCCATACTTCTTCCCGGATATTTTCTCCCCGGGCAATTGCCGCATCAGTTTTTATTGTTTTGGTATCTTTTGTGATTTTTTATAAAGTAAATGTAAGTGTTAAGAATGAAGTGAGCCACATCTCTGAAATAAGTAAAAACCTTCCGGTGAAAAAAGAAAGTTTGCCTGAAATAAAAAAGGATAAGAAAAGGACAATTTCTCCTGTTTCATTGAAAATTTCGGAAAAAAAGCTTGATAAAGCCCCTGCCCCAAAGAAAACCCGGTCAGAGAAAAATAAGAGTAAGCAGTTAGACTTTGTTGAAGAGTCCCGTCCGGAAAGAGAAGAACCTGCCGGAAGAAATATAAGCAGGATGGCTGAGCCCGGTAATATACAGGGAATATCGCAGTCCAGGAACGAACCGGTCCAGTCTCCTATGGTTGTGTCTGCCAGGGTAGGGGAAACAGAGTTTTCAGATAAAGATCAGAAAATGAAGAGAGTGGCCCTCAGACAGCGTAAAGGGGGAAAGGGGCTGGTCGAAAAACTTTCAAAAGATGAAGAAAAAAGAGAAGGGAAGAGTGAAAATATTAATTGTTTTAGAAGAGATGGTGATGAGTATACCCGGCAGGAGAGATTCCGCAGCTCACTTCCATTCGAGAAATATCCTCCTGTTGTGCTGAAAAAAATTCAACCCGGGGGTATTCCCGGATTGAAGAATAACCTGAGTGAAGAGAAATTTACCCTGGAAGTTACTACAGATGGAGAAGGGAATGTTTCAAAATTATGTTTGCTTTCAGGAAATGAAAAAAAAATCCGGGTACTAATTGCAGCAATCAGATTGTGGAAATTTGCACTCCCCGGAGTTTCACCTGTCCGCTTCAGGATAATTCTGGGATTTACCCCTGAAGGGATCCTTGAAGTACTTAATAAAAAATAACCGGGGAATTTCAACGGGATATCCGACCTATGATCTGAAACTAAAATTAAGGAGAAAAAAATGAGATCAAAAAAATTAATTATCTTATTAGTTGTATTAACAATGGTAATGTCATCAAGTGTGTTTTCAAAGAAGAAAGATCCGGTTGTCCAACTGGCTATTCTGCTCGACACAAGTGGAAGTATGAGCGGCCTTATAGAACAGGCAAAGATGCAGTTGTGGAAAATAGTTAATGAAATGGCAACCGCAAAAAGAGGAAACAGGGCCCCTATGCTGGAGGTTGCTCTTTATGAATACGGGAAAAGTTCTATACCTGCCTCTGAAGGATATATCAGGATGCTGGTACCATTGACATCCGATCTTGACAGGATCTCAGAAGAGTTGTTTAAATTGAGAACAAATGGTGGAAGTGAATTTTGCGGTATGGTCATTGATAAGGCTGTCAGGGAACTTACCTGGAATAAAAGTAATAAAGAATATAAGGTGATATTTATAGCAGGCAATGAACCTTTCACTCAGGGGAGTGTTGACTATAAAAACTCCTGTAAGAGTGCTATATCAAAAGGGATCATTGTGAATACGATCTTCTGCGGCCCGTTTCAGACAGGGATAAATTCTAAATGGAAGGATGGTGCGGATGTTGCAGATGGTTCCTATATGAACATTGACCAGAACAGGAAAATAGTTCATATCAGTGCTCCGCAGGATAAGGAGATAATCAGGCTGGGTAAAGCGTTGAATAAAACTTATATCTCATATGGGAAAAAAGGGGCTGAGATGAAGAAACGTCAGGAGAAACAGGACTTGAATGCCGGAAGTATGAGCCCGTCTGTAATGGTGCAGAGATCGGCTGTCAAGGCTTCAAAGCAGTATACGAATACTTCATGGGATCTTGTTGATGCTGACAAAGAAGGTAAGGTTAAAGTTGAGGAAATTGCGGAAGATGAACTCCCGGCAGAAATGAAGAAGATGAGTACAGATGAAAAAAAAGATTTTATTAAAAAGAAAAGCATAGAGAGATCGGAGATCCAGAAGAAGATCCAGAGTCTGAAAAAAGAGAGAGAGAAATATGTAAAGAGTAAAAGGATTGAAATGTCCAAAGATAAAACTCTCGATGACGCAATAATCGAAGCGTTGAAAAAACAGGCTGAGAAAAAGAAATACAAATTCGACAAAAAATAAGATCTTTTTTAGGAGGGGAATTATTCCAATTCCCCTCACAGCCTGATAAAAGGAGGCAAAAATGAAAAATCTGATAAAAAAAGGGGTGTTTCTGCAAGCCCTGTTTATGCTGATTTCCGGAATATTTATACATGGGGACGGTTTTATCGTAGTGCCCAGAGACCCGAGGCCTCTGCCACACCCCCGGCCTCATTTCAACCCGTTTCCATTGGAAGTAAAATATCACAATGTGGATGTGAAGATAGAAGATATGGTTGCAACAACAACTATTGATCAGGTTTTCTTTAACCCGACAAGATACAGGATGGAGGGGTACTACCTGTTTCCAGTCCCTGCAAGAGGGGTTATAAAAAAATTCTCAATGTTTATCAATGGAAAAGAGACAGAAGCTGAATTGCTTGATGCCGGAAAGGCAAGAAGGATTTATGAAGATATCGTACGGAGGATGAGAGATCCGGCACTTTTGGAGTATAGCGGGAGGAAGGTCTTCAAAGCCAGAATTTATCCCATTGAACCTTTTTCTGAAAAACGGGTCAAAATATCCTATACTGAAATTCTAAACAAAGATAATTCAACAACAGAATATATATATCCTCTGAATACTGAAAAGTTTTCTTCAAAACCGTTGAAAAATGTAAGGATAATTGCCAGGATCTATTCATCAATGGAGATGAGAAATATTTATTGCCCGACCCATAAGGTCGATATAATCAGGAAAAGCAGCAGGAGAGCAAATGTAGTTTATGAAGAGATAAATGTGAAGCCGGATACCGATTTTAAACTTTATTTCGACTCCACTCCTGATGAAGTAGGCCTCTCGTTAAGGAGTTATAAGAAGAGGGGTGAGGATGGCTATTTCCTCCTTAATATGACCCCGGGGTTCGGAAAAAGAACATCTGTCATTTCTAAAGATGTCTGTTTTGTCCTCGATATTTCAGGGAGTATGTCCGGTAAAAAACTTAAAAAGGCAAAGGGAGCGCTTAAATTCTGTATAAACAATCTGAGAAGAGGCGACCGGTTTGAGATCATTAAATTTTCTACAGAGGCTGAAGCTTTGTTCAATTATCTGAAATCGGCAAATTCCGGTGCCAGGGATAAAGCTAAAAGGTTCATCGATGATCTGAGGGCCATCGGCGGGACTAATGTTGAAGAAGCGTTGGCCGGGGCGTTGAAAATGAAAAAAAATAAAAACCGTCCCTATATAATAGTTTTTATAACCGATGGAAAACCGACGATCGGTGAAACAAACGAGGATAAGATCATTGGAATGATCAGGGATCAAAATGTTGACGGGACAAGGATCTTTACTTTCGGGATAGGCAGTGATCTGAACACTCATCTGCTTGATAAGATCACTTCTCTCACAAAGGCTTACAGATCATATATTTCGGAGAAAGAGGATATTGAAGTGAAAATATCCGCATTCTTCAGAAAGATCGAGTCACCGGTATTAACAAACCTGAAAATGAACTTCGGACCGGGGATAAGAGTAAGTAAAAAATATCCACGTGATCTTCCCGATCTTTTCAGAGGTTCATCCATCTCTATTCTGGGGAGATATTCAGGATCAGGAAATACAACAATAACTCTCAAAGGAAGGATTGCAGGCAGGTCTAAAACTTTCAGTGCCGTGTGTGAATTCTCTTCTGTTTCTGATAAAGATGATTTCATTCCATTGCTCTGGGCTTCCAGACGAATAGGATTCCTTCTTGATCAGATAAGACTCAATGGGGAAAAGAAGGAGATAATTGATGAGGTTGTAGTACTTGCAAAAAAATACGGAATCATTACACCTTATACAAGTTATCTGATAGTTGAGGATGAGAAAAAACTGGTGCGAAGAAGGGAAATTGAGAGAGTCCAGCAGGTCCTTGCTCCATCCGCTGCTGATGTTGAAGGTTTTTCCAGGTACGGTGCTGAAGAGTCAGCATCGTTGAAAGACAAAACCGGAAAGCATAGTGTAAGGGCCAGTAAAGAGGTCCAGAACCTGAATATGGCAGAGAATTATACGGAGATCCGCCAGGGCAAAAAGAGATTGAACTTTTTATCAGGAAAAGGGGACAAAGTGGTAATTGGCCGGCAGATGAAAAATATCCAGGGAAGAGCTGTTTATTATAACGGGAATATCTGGATCGATTCCGATATCCATCTGAAAAAATATTCCTCAAGAAAAAAAATTATGTTTGGCGGGGAAGAATATTTTACTCTGTTAAAAAGAACTCCCTCTTCAGCACAATTTCTTGCATTGGGGAAAAATATTCAATTCATATTGAAGGATACACTTTACGAAATATACGAATAAAATTTTATATTGCATTCGGGCCGGACGATTATTGTCCGGCCTGATTCCCGATCTATCCATCATCAGGGCCGTCCCATTTCCACTTTTTCAGCTTTCTTTTTAAAGTGGAAAGTCCAATCCCGACCATTTCTGCGGTCTTTGTTTTGTTATTGCCTGTACTATTCAATATTTTGATGACATGTGCTTTCACAATATCGTCGATCAGGAGGCCGGCCGCCTCTCCTCTCGGTTCCATCCCATGTTTTGTTCCGGACGGATATGTAAAAACAGGGGCATCAAACTCTGAATATATTATACTATTCTCGAGGTGATTTTTGAGTTCCCTGATATTTCCTCTCCATTCCCTCTCTTTAAGAGCATTAAAATCAATGTCAGGAGTAAAATTGTTTCTTCCCATTCTGACTGTCAGGTCTCTCCATAAGTATTCCGCGATAAGCGGGATATCTTCCTTCCTCTCCCTGAGGGGAGGGACGAAAATATTGAAAACAGCTATCCTGAAGTACAGATCTTCTCTGAATCTTTTCTTTGATATTTCTTCTTTCAAATTTTTATTTGTAGATGCAATAATTCTTACATCCACACTTATCTCCTTTGTCCCTCCGAGCTTAATGAATGTCCCGCTCTCAAGGGCCCTCAGGAGTTTTGCCTGAAATTCTACAGGCATTTCACCTATCTCATCAAGATGCAGGACTCCGAAATTTGCTATTTCAAACAATCCAGGTTTCCCGTTTATTGCACCTGTAAAAGCACCTTTCTCATATCCGAAGAATTCTGATTCGAATAATGTTTCCGGTATGGAAGCACAATTTACACTTATGAATTGCTTTCTGCTTCTGTCACTTTCAAGGTGAATATTCCTTGCGATCAATTCTTTCCCGGTCCCGGTCTCTCCCTGTATCAATGCCGGACTGTTAGTTGATGCTGCCATTGAGATCATCTTTCTTACAGTATTTATTTCGTTACTGTCTCCAATGATAATGGAAGTTGATCTCCCGTATACTTCCGCAGCTTCATCGGAATATTCAAGTTCGTACATCCGTACTGCATTCTCCACCCTTTTAAGCAATGTTTCCAGCTTGAAAGGTTTTTCAAGAAAATCGAATGTTCCCTTTCTTATATTTTCTTTAATAGTATGGTCCTGTCCGTATGCGGTCATCAGGATCATCTTTGTTTTGAGGCTCTGACGAATAATATGATCGAGTATCTCAATACCTTCAGAATTTTTGAGTTTCCTGTCAATGAGTGCAATATTAATAGTAAATTTATCAAGAATCTGTATTGCATCGGTACAATTGTCAGCATTGTAAACTTTGAAATTTTTATCCTCAAGAAATTCTGTTATGCTGTCGGAGAGGAGGCTGTCATCCTCGGCAATGAGGATCGGGACCATAATTTTTTGTTTTTCAATCATTAGATTTAATTTTGTTTCTTACATATATAATAAACTTTGCTCCAATTTTGTTCTCAGGTGTTTCCACCTTGATCGTTCCTCCCATTCTGGTCATCAGTTTAAGAGATATTGCCAGGCCGAGACCCTCGCCCTTCTCTTTTGTTGTGAAGAATGGTGAGAATATTTTATCTATGATCTTGATGTCGATAGGAGGTCCATTATTTTTAAAGATAAGCTTGATATAAAGTTGATCAATTTCTTCAATGTAGACTGATATCTTCTGATTCTGTTTCAGAACATGGAGTGAATTATTCAGAAGGTTGAGAATTATCTGATAGAATCCGTTCTTATCAATATATACTTCCATATCCTTATCGATTTTATTCTCTGTCAGAATCTTTTTTTCCTTTATCAGATCAGAATTCTGCTTGAAAAGCTTTTCAACAAGATCGTGCAGATTCAACCATCTCATTTTAAGCTCGGTCTCTCTGGATACTTCACGAATGCTTTGCAGGAAGTCTGAGAGCCTGTCAATCTCCTGAATGGTCCTGGAAATATAATCAATAGATTTATCCTTTGGCCATTTGTTGATATTAGTCAGGAGAACCTGGAGGCTCATATTTATTCCTGCAAGAGGATTTCCTATCTCATGTGCGATCTCGGCAATAAGTTCTGATAATTTATCAAAGAAAATGTTTGCATCTTTGTTATTTGAAAAAACTGTTCTGGAAGCTATCTCACTAAGGATGATAAAATAAGTATCATTATCTATTGAATAAAAGGAAAATCCCAGTGAAAACCTGCGTCCTTTGCTTTTTACCGATATATCCCTGCCTACATTAGTATATTCAAGATCTCCCTGTGAATCTATGATATATTTAGTTATTATCCTGAATATCTCATTTTCATCCAAAGAATTTTTGTGAAAAAAATTGTTAGAATAAAGGGACTTATTTGAGATCTTGTTATAAATAATAACCCCGATGGGTAAATTATCGAATATTTTTACTATAGCCGGGCTGCGATAAAAATCCTCAGTGTTGAAAGGAGTTATTTCCTTATCAGCCGGCTTATCCAGTTTTTTTTTACGGATCATATTTATTAATTATCAGATTGGATGAATTTAAGCAAATATGTTATATGAAAAACGGTCCAAATCGGACTGCAGGCCCAAACTGAACGGGTCAAAACGGACCGCCAATAATATAATTTTAGTAAATCTCTTCTGCCACAGGTGTTTTTTGAAATTTAATTTATTGGCACGAATAATGCAATTAGAATATCAGGACTTAATATGATAAAAAAATTATTATTAGTTGATGATGAGGAATTTTTTCTGGAAGGGCTCAAGGATGGCCTGGATGAATTTAAGGATAAGTTTACAACTGATATTTGTTTTTCTGTCGATGAAGCGAAAAGGCTTCAAAAGAAAAAAAAATATGATCTTATAGTATCGGATATCAGGATGCCGAAAAAAAGTGGACTGGATCTTTTTGTTTATTTGAAGAAAAGAAAATTCAAGGGTGGTTTTATTGCGATGACTGCATATGGAACCGAGGAATTATTGAAAAATGTCCGTGAACTTGGTGGACTTGATGTAATCCTTAAGCCGTTCAATTTTGACTGGTTTAAAGATAAGATCTACGACTATTTTGCAGAAGAGGGTGTTTCGGGAGTTATTGAATCAATTGATCTCACTTCTCTTCTGCAAATGATAAATCTTGAAAAAAAATCGACAACCGTGAAAATTAACAACAATGAGGAGATCGGATTCTTATATTTTGAGAAGGGTGAAGTTATTCATTCGACCTATAAAGAATTTGAGGGCCTTGAAGCGGCAAAACATATTATATCAATGAATAAAGGTAAATTTTCATTTGTAAAGAACGGGGAAATGGTTCCCAAATCAATTGATGTTCCGTTTGTTGCATTGATGATGGATTCGATAAGATCAGGTGATGAAGAAATGAACGGTGAGAATGATGAATTAAATGGTTCAATAGAAGAAAATAATTTAAAGGAGAAAATTATGGATATAGAAAAATTAAATGCGTGTGTTGAGATCCCGAAGAGTCAACTCGGAGAGGGACTTCTTGCTACAGATATCTTTATGGCTGCTGACGGCCAGTCGATTGCAGGATTTAATCCTCAGCCAGCTGCTTCAGCTCTGTTCAACAAACTATCTGACTTTATGATCGAGGCATTGGATTCGGCAGGTTTTCCTCAAATGGGGCGTTATTATACTCTGAGCCTTGATGGCAATAAGATGGTTATTGTTATGTTATTCGGAGAATACAGATGGGGTATGCTTATTGACGGTGAGAAAACACAATTGGGCCTTCTTCTGAATGTTGTAATGCCAAAGATGATCAAAGCCCTTGAAGAAGCTTTAACCGAATAGATCTTCTATTCCGGAAATAATCCGGTCAATCCTTCAACTTTGGAGTGGCCGGGTTATTCTCCGAAAAATATTGAATGAACAAGAATACTGATATACTATCTGTTTATGAGATATTCCTATTGTCTTTTTGACCTGGATGGTACACTTTTTGATTATGATAAGGCCGAAAGTGCTGCGATCCGGAAAACATTTCAAGATTTTGATGTTGAATATTCACCTTCTTACCTTCAGGAATATGGAAGAATCAATAAACAGATCTGGCTTGATTATGAATCGGGACTTATCACCCAGGTTGAATTAAAAACCGAAAGGTTCCGCAGGCTTCTTTATACCCTTGGCATAGATGCAGATCCGGGCAGGTTCGGGATCGCTTATCTGAAAAATCTTTCACAGGGGAGGTATCTTCTCCCCGGAGTAATTCCTCTTCTCGAATTGTTATCAAAAAAAAATATTAAAATGTATCTGATCACAAACGGCCTTAAGGATGTCCAGCGGGAGAGGCTTTCAGGATCAGAGATCACAAAGTACTTTATTGATGTGTTTATTTCTGAAGAGATAGGAGCAGCGAAACCCGGCAATGCTATCTTTGATGAATCTTTCAGAAGGATGGGATTTCCGGAGAAAGAGGAGGTTTTGTTGATAGGTGATTCACTCTCGTCTGATATTGCCGGGGGCTGTTCATATAAGATCGATACTTGCTGGTACAATCCAGACCATTTGGAAAATGATTCCGGTTATACTCCGGTTTATACCATTCAGGATATTATAGAACTGAAGAAAATACTGTCTTTATAAACCTCATGGCCGGTCTTAAGCGGTACATTTTTTCCGGGATTTTGAACACTGCTTTTACGGCATAAAAAATAATTTATTTTTTAACTTAAAATCGTTGATTCCACCCTCTTATTGTGATAAATATACGTGTTCATTACGGAGGAATAATGGATATCGATAAAAAGCTGCTTAACCTTGCAACAAGAAAAGATGAAGCGAGATCGGGTGGTGGTGAAAACAAAATAAATAAGCAGCATGATAAGGGAAGATATACTGCACGGGAGAGAGTTGGGATGCTCCTGGATGAAGGCAGTTTTGAAGAGTTCGATATTTTTAAAACTCACAGGTGTACAGATTTTGGAATGGAGAGATCGAAACCTTATACAGATGGTGTGATCACAGGATATGGCACTGTGAACGGGCGTCTGGTATTTATTTTTTCGCAGGACTTCACAATATTCGGAGGATCATTATCCAAAGCTTACTCGGAAAAAATATGCAAAATAATGGATATGGCTGCGAATACGGGGGCACCGGTGATCGGCTTGAATGATTCAGGCGGAGCAAGGATCCAGGAGGGAGTCGATGCACTTGCAGGTTATACAGATATTTTTCTGAAAAATGTTTTGTATTCGGGTGTAGTTCCTCAGATATCTCTGATACTCGGGCCATGTGCAGGCGGTGCGGTTTATTCCCCGGCGATTACAGATTTTGTTATGATGACAAATAAAAAGTCCTACATGTTCCTCACCGGGCCGAAAGTGGTAAAAAAAGTTACAGCTGAAGATGTTACCATTGAACAATTAGGCGGAGCTTCTGTCCACGCTTCCATAAGCGGAGTTACACACCTGGTTTATGATGATGAACCTGCCCTGATGGAAGGAGTAAAAGAACTGTTATCATATTTGCCTCAAAGCTTCAGGGAGGATCCGCCTGTTTTAGAAACCGGCGATCCTGTTGACCGGGCAGATGATGAACTTAATTATATAATCCCTGACAACCCGAATAAGGCATATGATGTCAGAGATGTGATACGGAGGGTGACTGACAATAGCAGATTTTTTGAGACACAGGAAAATTTTGCAAAGAATATTGTGACAGGATTTGCAAGATTGAATGGAAGTTCTGTTGGAATTGTAGCAAATCAACCAGAACATTTATCAGGGGTCATTGACAATAATGCATCCGTGAAAGCAGCCAGATTTGTACGGTTTTGTGATTCTTTCAATATTCCCCTCATTATATTTGAAGATGTACCTGGTTTTATGCCGGGGACTAAACAGGAATATGGAGGAATAATAAGGAATGGAGCGAAATTATTATATGCTTTCGCTGAAGCTACAGTTCCGAAGATCACTATAATCCTGAGAAAAGCATATGGTGGAGCCTATTGTGTTATGAGTTCGAAACATCTTCGTGGTGATATTGTTCTCGCCTGGCCAACTGCTGAAATTGCTGTAATGGGGCCTGATGGAGCGGCTGAAATAGTATATAAAAAAGAACTCGAAGAAGAAGATGGGATCGATCCCGGGGAAAAACTCGACAAATTAAAAGGTAAATACAGAGAGATGTTTGCAAATCCTTATAAAGCAGCGGAAAAAGGATATATCGATGATATTATTGTCCCTGCAAATACAAGGATCAAATTGATCAAGTCCTTAAAGATGCTTTCAAAAAAAGTTGATAGTAATCCTGAAAAAAAACACGGGAATATACCCTTATAGAAAATGGATAAATTTAATATTGCTCAGGGAATAGAGGTGACAATAATAGGTGTAAGCGTTGTATTTGCAGGGCTGATCCTTACATTTCTCATGATCAATCTATTTTCCATCTTTCCACGGATATTCGCATTCTTTAAGAAAAAAGAGGGAGACCGGAATAGAGTTCGTAAGATCTCATCACCTGTAGAAATAAGTAAAGAACATCTTGCGGTTATTGTGACTGTCCTTGATATTGAACTTAAGATGAGGTCACTTTTTGATAAAGGGAGATTTACTTTTAAATAAAAGGCAAATAAAAATGAAAAAATATGTTCTGAATATTGGTGAGACCGATTATAGTGCCATAGTTTTAGAGATCAATGATGATTTGGCAAAGATCTCTATTGACGGAAATATCTATGAGGTGAATATTAAGGAATTCGGAATGAATGGGAAAATGCCTGCGGGTGAAAAAATATCACCTGTTCTGAGGCAGGGAGGAAGTGCTGCAGGAGGGCTGAAAATTCCGGAGAAGAAAGAATCGATCTCAGGTGATGGAATAATGGCACCTATGCCGGGAGTGATAATTAGTCTTAAAGTAAAAGAGGGTGAGAGGATAAAAGCAGGAGAACATGTCCTTACTATTGAGGCAATGAAGATGGAAAATGAGATAAAAGCCCCATATGACGGAATAGTGGGCAGAGTCCATGTCAATGAGAATGACAATGTTTCGGAGGAGGAACTTCTTGTCGAACTGAAGCGTCCTGCAATGACCACACTTTAAAATGAAAAGAGCAAAAATAATCCTGTTGTTGACTATTATGATTTTCTCGTCCGGAACGGCACTTTTTTCATCTGTAAAGGTGAAAGCGGAACTTATGGAGAATGGCAGTACTATTATCCTTACTATTGAGTCCGGGTCTTTTGTTGCGGGGAAGAAGAAAGGGGAATTGCTGGATAGCAATGGTGATCTCTTAGGGCTCATCAGGGTAAAACAAATTTCTAAAAAGTTTATTGTTGCAGAATTGACTCACCGGTCCCCCGGTTCTGATCCTTTAAAAACCGCTTATGTTAATTTTCCCGGAACTTTGACAGAGATCCTCTCAGGTACGGGATTTGCTAATTTATCCTACAAAAATATAATTATGATCCTGGTCGGAATTTTTTTCATTTATATCTCCATTAAAAAGGACTATGAACCTTTGCTGCTTGTCCCTATCGGGTTCGGAATTATCCTCGGGAATATACCGCTCCCTCTTCAGCTTTTTAATAATATTTCAGTATATATGATCGATCCTGTCACAACGGAGTATACATTCAATACTTCAGGCGGAAGTGTTATGGGCCTTCTCTATTATGGTGTAAGATATGGACTCCTTCCACCTCTCATATTTCTTGGAATAGGTGCTATGACCGATTTTTCAGCATTATTATCAAATCCGAAAAGTATTCTTCTGGGGGCTGCTGCACAGACAGGAATATTTCTTACTTTTCTCGGTGCACTTATGCTTGGATTTTCCCCGGCTAAAGCTGCCTCAATTGGAATAATCGGTGGAGCTGACGGCCCGACGGCTATCTTTCTTTCCTCAAAACTTGCACCGGAACTTATCGGGCCAATTGCTATTGCAGCTTATTCTTATATGGCGATGGTCCCATTAATACAGCCTCCGATCATGAAACTGCTTACTACCAGGAAAGAGAGATTGATAAGGATGAAGCCTTCCAGAAAAGTTAAAAGGATAGAAAAAATAATTTTTCCAATAGCAGGTTTTATCCTGACCACTTTAGTTGCCCCCGGTGCTATTCCACTTCTCGGAATGTTATTCTTCGGGAATCTTTTAAAGGAATCAGGGGTTACCGGGAGGCTTGCCAAAACCGCTTCAAGCTCTCTGATAGATATTGCCACTATAATTCTCGGCATTGCTGTTGGTGCTTCAACTACAGCACAGGTTTTCCTGAATAAAACTTCGATAACAATATTTGTGTTGGGAGTTATATCCTTTGCAATTGCAACAACGTGCGGGCTCCTTTTTGCAAAACTAATGAACCTGTTCCTGAAGAATAAGATCAATCCTCTTATCGGGGCGGCTGGTGTTTCTGCTGTTCCGGATTCGGCGAGGGTAGTCCATAATGTAGGCAGGGAATATGATGAGAATAATTATCTTCTCCAACATGCCATGGGGCCGAATGTTGCGGGAGTTATCGGCTCGGCAATTGCAGCCGGTGTATTTCTCGGGATTTTTTAAATGAAAGAATTATTAACAGGAGTATAAAATGGAAAAGATCATATCTGTTATTCCGAACTTTTGTGAGGGGAAGAATAAAGAACTTATAGATGATATAGCTGAAGGACTCAGGTCGATCAAGGGGCTTGTATTACTCGATATATCAATGGACAGCACCAGAAACCGGACAGTATTCGCATTCACCGGGTCTGTAGATGCTATTTTCAATGGTGGTTATCTATTATATGAGAGGGCTTTAAAAGATATTGATATGAGGGCGCATAAGGGTGAATACCCGAGGATAGGAGCTCTCGATGTTTTCCCTTTTGTCCCTATCAAAGATGCCACAATTGAAGAAAGTGTGGATCTCTCAGTGAAATTTGCTGAAGAGGTGGCGAAGAGATTTAGCATTCCTGTCTATCTGTTCGCAGAATCATCAAGATTCCCGATCAGGAAAGATATCGATCATATAAGAGATTGTGAATATGAAGGGCTGGAATCAAGGCTGAAAGATTCCCGATGGAGGCCGGACCTGGGGCCGGATAAATTTAATTCCGATTTCGGTGCAACGATCATCGGTGCAAGACATCCTCTCGTAAGTTTCAAGGTTCACTTTGATACAATTCAGATCGATCTTGTTAAAAAAGTGTGCAGGGAGATACAATACAGTTCAGGCGGATTGAGCCATGTAAAATCACATGCAGGAAAAGCTCCTGAGTCAGGACTCGGGGAGATGACGATTTCTATTTCGAATCACAGTGTAACATCTCCTTTCAAGGTAATAGAGCTTATAAAAATAATGGCCGGGAGATACTCATTGAAAATCACCGATGTCGAAATGATAGGAATGATCCCTGAGCAGGTATTTATCGATGCGGCCCTGCATTATATGCAGATATCTGAATTTAAATCATCAAGAATCCTCGAGAAAAGTATTAAAGAGCATTTCTAAAAACAGATCAATTTCCATACTGAATTGCGTAGCATTTTCCTATGTTGACATGAAAAAATTGTTTTTCTAAAATATAATTGCATTCGGTAAGATCTTTCCCGTATGCAAGGAGATTTTTATGGCTGAGAAAATAGATGCTCCTTCGCTGATAAATGCTGCCGGAACCGGGGGCAAAGTTATAAAAGAATTCATCGGGTTGATAAATTCCGGTGACAATGATTTAAGTATAGCTCATATGAGCAGCCCTTCCGGATGGAGGGAGCCGGGGCAGAGACCTGAATTTGATGAATATACTATTGTTTTAAAAGGGATGCTACGGGTTGAAACTGTTGAAGAGAATTATGAAATAAAAGGTGGCCAGGCGATCATTGTCAAATCCGGTGAGTGGGTCAAATACAGCTCCCCCGGGGAGGGAGGTGCAGAATATATAGCTGTCTGCCTTCCGGCATTTTCTCCCGGATCTGTTAACAGAGATGATATAACTTTATAGTATGGCAATAAAGGTATCTGCTACAAGTTGGGTCTGAAAAATTTCTTCTGATCATCCGGAGTTTTCAGCCGGAACTTCCTTCCGTAAAATATGTCATCCATAATAAGTGCGATCCTCTGATTTACAGGATTCCTGGATATATAGGTTCTTACTATTCTATGGATCAATGTGTCCTTTTTTGTATATGGGCACACTCTGATACAGAATCCGCAATCTGTACCTGATTTTCTCCAAAAGGAATAACAGCTTTGCTGATCAATTGACCAATGCTCAAAGTTCCGGTTTGCAGGTTTGTCCCCTTTCGGCACTGATCCGGTGGGGCAATTGACCGCACATTTTTTGCAGATATTACAAAACTCCTCAATATGTTCATCTTTTATATCTGAAAGCGGAAGCGGCATATCAGTGGTGACTGCAGACAGTCTTATAGAAGGCCCGAGTTTCCGGTGAATGAGAATTCCCATCCTCCCGATCTCTCCGAGGCCTGCATCTTTTGCCATAGGAACAGCAAGGATGTCATAATTCCCATCGACATGCGATATGGCATCAAAACCCAGCTCCCTTATATATTCAGCTACCAGATGTGCAATTTTCGCACTCTCCACATATTGTTTGGCGGATTCAAGCAGAACCGGAAGTGATGGTGCCTGGCCGATCATATCCTGGTCCATTTTTACAACTATCACAATACCGTATTTGTGTTTATTAGTGACAGGATCACCCCAATTCTCTGCCTGCCTGCCGTGATGGCTGTATAAATGATGCTCTTTCAATTCTGTTATCCCGATGTCAATCGCTCCATAATAATTTGCCATCCATCTGATCGCTTTTGAAATCTTTATGGGATCAAGGTCATTTTTACTTTTGTTAATCTTCCCTGATCTTATTTTTGATGTTCTTTCAAGCATCATGAATGCCGAATTAACTATTGGAGAATAATACTTGTCATAAAATTTTGCCCCGGGTTCACCCAGGTTCGGATCGTTGTTGATCTTTTTATCAATTGCTTCCCTGTCAGGATTCAATTTATAATATTTCCCGGAATTATCAGGAAATTTCTGCATGCTCATCCTGGAGAACATATGATCCCTCTCATCAAATTGTGTGGCCTTCTCAATATCCTGTACCGGTTTTTTCGGGAAATACTTTACCAGAGAGCTCACAAGGAAAATAAATGCAAAACTCAGAATTGTGAGATTTATAATACGGATTACAGGTGTAGAGTTCAGAAATATAAGTCCTCCCCATAAAAGGGGCATGATCAAAGCAAATATAAAAGAGATAAGTGAAGCTCTTTTCTCTTTTTCATAGAGTGAGAAAATGGATAGGATCAAGAAGAAACCTGATGATAAGATTAGAAAAGCAAAGTTAATATAATCCATACTTATACTTTACCCATTTTTTCTGTCAGACAATTTTTAAGTTTATTTAATGCAATTGATCTGTGAGATATCCTGTTTTTTTCATTTTCACTAAGTTCCGCAAAGGTTTTCCTCAGAGGTTCATAATAGAATACCGGGTCATACCCGAAGCCGTTTTTTCCTCTTTGATCATTAATGATCTTTCCTCTGACCTCACCTTTGAAGGATCTTATAACTTCGCCGTTTTTAGAAAGGGTGATCACTGAGATAAAACCTGCATCTCTGTTCTGTTTGTTCTTTAATTTATTAAGAAGTTTAATAATGTTCTTTCTGTCATCGGAGTTAACACCGGAATATCTTGCTGATCTGATTCCCGGTGATCCGTCGAGTGAATCAACCATTAATCCGGAATCATCTGCAATGGTAAGGATACCTCTTTTCAACTGGCTGTAGAATACCGATTTTTCAATACTATTCTCGAGGAATGTTTCTCCGGTTTCATCAGGAGATATTGTGATCCCGAAATCTTCCGGAGTAAATAACCTTAACTCTTTTATAGATCCGGAAAGAACTGCTCTTATTTCCCGTATCTTTCCTTTATTGGTTGTTGCGACAAGCAGGTCAACCATTAGATATTATCACTTCTGACCTCTTCGATATCAGCCATTTCCATCAACTTCTCTGTGAACAGGTCATCTTTATTTCCCGAGGCTGCAATAGTCAACTCCAAAATGAATCCGCTCTTGATCTTTTCATAATTCCATTCATAGTTATTTATTCCGCATTCCATAAGTAACTTTTTTATGTCTGAAAGTGCGGAGATCTTTTTCTTCACTTTTATTGTATATGAATTCAATCTTGATCTTTCCCTGAATTTCATGTCGATCAACCTGAACAATCCAAGTATCATGATTATTAATACAGTTATCAGAAATGCTTCAAGATACATCCCGAGGCCGATCGCGATTCCAATTCCGGCTGAAGTCCAGAGTGTAGTTCCGGTTAACAGGCCTGTTTTGAATGTGGTTGATTTTATAACAGCACTGCTTCCGATCAGGGCTGCGCCTGCTATGATAAGTGCGATCATTATCGCTGGGTCAGATGTTTTTGATATCTTTGCCAGCTCAAGAGAGAGTATTGAAAAAAGTGTACTTCCCGTAGAGATAAGAAATATTGTCCGGATTCCACTACCTCTCCCGGAGATTTCCCGGCTGATACCGAAAAGTCCCCCGAGCAGTGAAGATAAAATTATTTTTAAAAAAATTTCAAATTCCATTCTATTTAAAAAAGTAAGCAAGAACAAAAATTATTATTAGAAATACAGTATAAAATGCAAAATAAGGATCTTTCAAAAGTTTTTCCGGCTCTTCGGCTCCGTCTCTGTCCTGAACCGATTTTTTCATGAACATTCCCAGATATATGAGAATAAAAGGGACTGAAACGAGTAATGTATACATTTTTGTTTCGATAGCAAAAAGTGAAAAAGTAAGAATGAAAATTATTGAATTCAGGATCATGAAGGCAATAAGGCTTGTTACTGAATATTTCTTAAGGGAAAGTCTGTAACCGGCCGATTCCTCGGGTGATAGAAATTTCTTTTCAGCAACCCTTTTTCCAACCATCAGAAAATTACCGAAAGCCCACCAGGATATAAGGAGACTGGCCGGAGGGAGGGTGCTTGTAAGTACGAACCAACCGGTAAGAAACCTGATAGGATTATTTGCTGACTCCAATGTTGAATCGAGGAAAGGGATATCCTTCACTCTGACCGGCGGGATATTATACAATATTCCTGCCAGAAGAAGGGCTGCAAGACTTAGAAGAAAGTTCCTGTTAAACAAGAAATACCCTCCGGTAAATGCGATAACTACCATTATCAGCCAGAGAACCATAAGGATTTTGACACTTATGATTTTTTTAACGAGAGGACGATCTTTTTTTGCCGGATGATGAGCATCCGAAGGAGCATCTGCAATCTCATTGATAATATAGTTTGATGTGGAGATAAGAAGTGTCAGGAAGAAAGAAATTATCAGCAGGATGCCTGAGATATACAGAGGCCTGAGAGAAAGCAGGGATGGTTCTATAACAATTGCCGCAACGAAACCGGGAATAATAGCAAGGCTTCTCGGCCACCTTTCCAGTCTCAGAGATTCAAAATAATATTTAACTTTTCCGTGCATAGATTTCCCAGGAATCAAATAATTGTAATTTCAAGTTTAATCTTTTTAATACTTTTTGTAAACCCTTACTTTTTTTCAATGATGGAAAAAGACGCGTAAGTATATAGTAGAAGGAAAAATTCCACGCATACCTGTATTTTTTTTCAATTTTAAATCCTGACCTTTCCAGAAGGAACGAAAGTGAACGGAGGCTGAAAAAATTCACATGAGCTGTCCTGTAATGCCACCACCTGTTCCTGAAGATCTTAGGGGGGATACTTTGTATGTCAGGAGTCACTATGACCAGAATTCCTCCCTTCTGAACCAAAGGTGAAACCTTATCCATGAATTCTGCCGGGTCATTCACATGTTCTATCAGATCAAGCAGTGTTACAACTGAAAATTGCCCATTTGAACTATAATCATCAATAGTACCTTCAAATATCCTGATCCCGAACTTTTCTCCGGCTTCCCGGGCAAGTTGTGCTGATGGTTCGATCCCCTCTGCTGAATAACCATTCTTTGCAGCCAGTCTTACAAAGATACCGCTTGCGGCACCAATATCTAGCAATTTATTTCCGGGAATCTCAAATTTTTCAAGTCTTTTTATAATGGTCCGGAAATTTTTTTCTCTTCCTTCCCATTCGTCAGTATATTCATTATCTTCAAGTTCAGAATAAAACTCGATCAGGCTTTTTTCATCAATCCTCGGATTTGAGAACACGAAAGAGCAGGATGAACACTTTGAAAAATCCCATACTGAACCATAAGTTGAATCTGTTATCTTAAAATCATCTGTACTGATATTTTTTGTATTGATCGTCCCCTTTTTAAATGTTCCGATCTTATCGGAATCACATAGTGGACATTTGTTCAGACTGGTAAATTCCATTTGTGAAATATATCATAAATAACTTGTATACGGAAGAAACCCGGATTACTTTCCCATATATGTTTTGTAAAAAATTTTTTCCCCGACTATTTCAGCTCTGATTTGTTTCTCTTTTTCAAGAACATCTATATATTTTAAAATTTCCAACCTGTTCTTCCCGGTAAGGATTATCAAATCTTCTATTGTAAGCGGGCGTCTTACTATTGTGTTAAGGATGTTGCTCTCAAGATTTTTTGAAAACGAGGGTATTTCTTCTCTCCTTTTCACTCTTGTAATGATCTCAACCGGCAACCCGGCCCATTTTTTTACTATCATTTCAAGAAGATCGTGTCCCGCAGGTTCAGCTTCGTTGTATGCCGGAGGCCTGTCCAGAGAATTCAGTTGTACTTTTGACGGCATGATCTGTTCTATTACTTCCCGGATCTTTTCAAGTTCATCTTCTGAATCATTGATCCCTCTGGATATAAAAACTTCAAGCCAGATCTTACCTTTATATTTTCTGCTGAAACTTTGCAAACCGTTTATCATTTTTTCTGTTGTTATTCCGGAAGCGGGCCTGTTGAGCTTCCTGAAAACATCTTCTGAAACCGCGTCAAGAGAAGGGAGGATCAGATCTGAATTCATAAGATCATTCTGAACTTCGGGGAGATGAAAAAGCGTTCCGTTTGTGAGTACTGCAACCGGTGTCCGGGTCATTTTTTTAATCTCTTTTATCAGGTATCCGATATCTGAATTAAGAGTAGGTTCTCCCGATCCGGAAAAGGTTATGTAGTCGAGATGGTCACCTGTTTTAAGAAATTCTGTAAACTCTGACAGGAGGTCCTCTGTTGAAAAAAAAGATCTCCTCTCTGCTGTATGGTTAGTAGTTCTACCGCATTCACAATAAAGGCAATCGAGAGTGCATGTTTTGAAAGGGATTATGTCGATTCCGAGGGAGATGCCAAGTCTCCTCGATGGGACCGGGCCGAAAATGTGTTTATCCATCCAGCCTCTTCCAGAACCATGGGATAATCTTTTCCAGCCCCTCTTCCAGAGATATAACCGGTGAAAATCCCAGAAGCTCCTTTGCTTTAGAGATATCGGGTTTCCTTATCGGGGGATCATCTTCCGGGATATCCTTATATATTATTTTTGATCCTGAACCTGTGATTGAAATTATAATCTCTGCAAGGGTTTTGATCGAAAATTCATCCGGGTTACCAAGATTTAATACACGTCCTTTTAGTCTGTCAGATTCGGACAGATCATAGATTCCCTTTGTAAGGTCATCCACATAGCAAAAGCTCCTGGTGTGAGATCCGTCCCCGAATATTGTTATATCTTTTCCTGACAGGGCCTGAGAAATAAATGTCGGGATAACCCTTCCGTCTGTGAGTTTCATTCTTGTCCCGTAGGTGTTGAATATCCTTGATATCCTTATATCAATTCCATGTTCCCTGTAATAGGCCATACACATGGCCTCGGAAAATCTTTTTGCTTCATCATACACAGATCTGATACCTACCGGATTTACATTGCCCCAATATTCCTCTGTCTGAGGGTGAACCTGAGGGCTCCCGTAGATTTCCGAAGTGGAAGCAAATACATATCGTGCATTTTTGTTTCTTGCAAGGCCCAATGTGTTCAGGGTTCCGAGGGAATCAACTTTCATTGTGTGGATCGGGTGCTGGAAATAGTCAAATGGAGATGCAGGGCAGGCGAAGTGGAGAATAAGATCTATATCCTCTTCAAAGAAAAGGTAATCGGTAACATCATATTTGATAAATTTAAAATTTTCTTTTCCGATCAAATGGCTGATATTTTCTATTGAGCCTGTAATGAGGTTGTCGAGTACAATTACATTCCAGCCCTCAACAAGGAATTTGTCTGTTAAGTGGGACCCCAGAAATCCGGCTCCGCCGGTAATTAAAACTGTTCTCATAGTGGTCAACTCCCGATCTTTCCGATCAATAATTATAGAAAAACATCATTACAAAGTCAACCCGGAATAGGCCCGGATTAGTCTATTGCTCCAGCAATATCTTTATAAACATACTCTCCGTTCAAAGATTTTTTTACAGCAGTGATATATCCCGTCATTTTTTCTTTGTTGTTATTTACAGATTCAATTCTGGAGATTATTGCTTTTACTGACTTTAGTACTTCATTCAGCATCCTCTTTTTGAACAGTCCGGCCAGTTTGCTTTTCGGATGGATGAATGTCCTGTAAATGAATAGTGTTCTTTTCTCATAGGGGAGAAATATTACCGTTCCCCGTGTATTTTTCGAAGAAGTACTTATAACATGGTACCAATTGATCCTGTATCCTCCATCTCTGTAAATACTGAACTTGTTCCCTGTAATATATCTGCTGTTCCTTAATGGCCATTGGACCTTCATTTCGAATTTTATATGGAGATCGGTAGGGGATATATACCTGACAGGCACAGAACTAAGAAGGTCAGGGAGGAATTCTTTGTGTTCATGGTAAGCATAAAAAACAGCACAACTCTTTATAGCGGTTGTATTGATGGTTGCGAAAACAGTGATCTCCGGCCATGGAGTTCCCTCAATTTTCTTTGTTCTGGTCACCAGCTCTCCACGCTTTATGGATTCACGATCAAGTTCATTTAATTCGAACTTATCCTCAGATATCAGATAGGAAGGGATGAAGAGAATGCAGATTAGAAATAGCCGGATTATATTTTTCATGGATCAATTATACTCCAGTTTTGATTTATTTGTTCCCGATCACAAATAAAGGGGGACGCCCATTAGAATATAATAGTCAAGAGTACAGACTGATTTTTTATTT
>JAOZUQ010000023.1 GCA_029938635.1 Candidatus Aminicenantota bacterium | reverse complement strand
AGTATGCTTCTTTAGAAGCATGCGAGTTGGCTTTTTAATGCCGCTGAATAATACCCGGTCAGACACGTCGTGGTGAACGAACAAATGAATGATATTTGTAAATTTTTTAACTCCAAAAGTAATTACGGAACAAGCCACTTCCACTAGAATGAATAAAGGGGTCTGTCCCTTTTGAGTATTCTTGAAATAAATGTCGTAATGCAAGACCTGACCCTCTTTTTGTCAGAATGGTTATGTGATATAAATTAAAGATGAGAAATTTGAAGAAACTTTTTATTTTTGTTAAAGATGTGATTGTATCCATATTTATTTACATTATAGGTGTTATCCATTTTTTTCTCGGCTCCATTCTTATCCTTTTAGTCGGAATCTTCACCACAGGCTGGTTGTTCGAAAAAGTGGTCAAAATATTTTCAAAGATGATAACAATTCTTGCTTTCATAAGAGTAAAAATTGAGGGTGTGGAGGAGAACTTATCCCCAGATGGTAAATACATTCTGATGTTGAATCATGTCAATATATTTGACGGTTTTGTATTTAACGGGTCATTCCCTGGGAAATTGAGGGGGATAGAAGAAGAAAGTCATATGAGCTGGCCTGTTTATGGACCACTTATGAAAAAGATCGGGATGATCCCCATAAACAGAAAAAATGCAAGAAAAGCGTTGGAATCTTTAAAAAGATCTGCAGAACTTTTAATAGAGCAGAAAAATCTTTCGATAGGTGTTATGCCGGAAGGGACAAGAACTTTGACCGGGAAGCTGGGAAAATTTAAGAAAGGCGGATTTCTTCTCGCAATTGAATCAGGATTGGATATTATCCCTGTCATCCAGACAGGAAGTTATAAGATTAAGCAGAAGACCAAATGGATGATCAGGCCTGGCAGGATCAAAATACTCTATGAAAAGGCTATATCAACAAAGGGGTTCACACGGGAAAATGTGAATGAACTGATGGTCAAGGTTCGTGATGTTATGCTGAAATATTTAGAGTGATCATCTGTTTGCAATTTCACTAAATTAATCACACTCTGGATGGATAAGCTGAAGTAGGAGTGTTGAATAAAATTAGTTCTTATTTTCTATTTGATTGCGGATGCATGGAGTTCCCATATCTCTTCCAGATCGTTTTCAACTATCTGGTACAAGACATTCTTATGTATTGCAATGGGGTATGGTGTAAAACCATTTTGAAATTTAATAGGTATGGATACCTCTTTTATGAATTTCCCGTCAAACCCATAAACAGAACAACCATACTCCTTTGGATTTTTTGTCCATGTCAGGATATAAATAACATTTTCATCAGCAAAAAATGCTGCAATTACCGGAAAATGGTTTGGAAATTTGATCGGTTTTAATATTTCAAAATAATTTTTTGTCGAGGGGTCGTTTTTCAGAAAATCTGTTATCTGATCCTTGAAATCCTGTTTCATCGGAATTCTTTTCCGGTCTATGCTGATGGAATGCAATTTTTTCATATCTGCATCGAAAATATCTATTGTTGCATCATCTTTGCCTGCTAACAGTATTTTGTTTTCATATACGGCATGCTGAAAAGGTTTTCCTAAAACTTCAAGCCCTTTCCCCGGGCCCTGGAAAGCACTTTTGTTCCGGGCGATCTCTCTGATCATTTTCAAGGTCGAGTCGTAGATATTAATAGTGTCAAACGCTCCGGATTCATCCTGGGTCCTTGATCTTCCGGCCAATTTGTCTCCGAATACCTGTAATCCAAACACTTGTGCTGTTGTTTTTACCTCTTTTATAAATTCTCCCTGTTTAGTAAAATAGGATACTTTACCGATACTGAAAATGACCAGATTTTCCCCTTTTGCGTCAAGGGTCAAAGGTAGTTGAGGGATTATTCTAAATTCCATGGGGCCTTCACCGGCTTTTCCGAATTTCTTTTTCAGTTTGTAATCGTTTTTGGAATAAATATTGACAACGGCCCCTTCGGGGATATATATCTGAGTATCATCCACAAAGAAAGCAAGAGATGGTTTCATCAATTCCGGTAGATCCGCAAGTTTTTTCCCGAAACCTGTAGTTACAATTATAGATAAAATTAAAACAACCATTAAAAATTTCTTCATATTCCCTCCTAGTACATTTATTACGAAATAATTATTGTTAATTGGAAAATATATTTTACACCAGATTCAGGTAAACAGGAAATTATGTATGTCATTCGGAGTATGGCATTATGAAATTAGTGCAAAATTTCTTGAAATAAATCCCTTATTATTATATTTTGAATTTAAGTTATATGGAAATAAAAGGAATGATCGTTTCGATGACCATGAAGTAAATTGTTTCCGGTATTTACAAGTAAGGTAGTGAATATAAATACAGGGTGAATAAACTTTTTAAAGGAGGTTTATGGTGGAAACAAAAAAGAAAAAGTCATTTTTTTCCAGGACCCCAAGCTGGGTATTATCATTAATAACAGCATTCTTGTCAGTAGTCGTTTTAATGTTCCTTGCCAGCATATTATCGGATGCTGCGAAATTAGGTGATATTGGTGAGTCAATTGCATATATCAGTTATGGTATTCTAATTGCAATAGCCTGTTTTTTTATATGCAGGCATAATCCAAAAAGTATCTGGTACGTACCGATCCTTTGCAATACTGTTGGGATAATTTCTGCTGTTGTTGAACCAAATTTCTGGATAACTTCTCTGTGGATGGTTATATGTGGAGGATGGGTACTATCTCTATTAGGAGCAATTGCCGGTACAATAGCAGGACAACGCAGCATCCCAAGTAAACAGGAGTGACGCCGTATACCAGCGAATGATTGTGGTTTTCAGGTTTTATCTGTAAGACCTGATATATCTCTTTAAGCCATCTTTCCAATGGGGCATGATGTTAAGGCCCAGGTCTTTGAGGTGTTTGTTTTCCAGGACGGAGTAGGCGGGGCGTTGGACTCCACCGCTGAACTCGCCGGGGAGGGCTTTGTTCACCTTGACGCCGTTGTCTTTTATATTGAAGATCTCTTTTGTAAATTCGTACCAGGAACATCCTCCCTCTGCGGAGACATGATAGATCCCATATTCAGCCTTTTTTGTGATCATTAAAAGTATCTGTTCGGCAATATCTTCGGTAAAGGTAGGAGTAAGTACTTCATCATCAACAACTTTAACTTCTCCCTTCTCTTCTCCGATTTTAAGTATTTTATCAACAAAATTGTAGCCCTTCTCTATACAGATATTCCTGCCGTAAATTCCTGAGAGCCTTAGAATATATGACTTATCTGTAATAGATCGTATAAGGTATTCACCGGTCAACTTGGAATTACCGTAAACATTTACCGGATTAGGGAGGTCGGATTCTGTGTAAGGTTTTTTCCCCCTTCCATCAAAAACATAATCTGTGCTGATGTGCATAAGTGGTATGTCCAGTGCACGGCATGCGTATGCAATATTTGCCGCTCCTGCTCCATTAACATTAAATGAAGTTACGGGGTCAAGTTCACTTTTCTCTACATGGTGAAAAGCGGCAGTATTTATGACCAGTTCTATATTTAATTCTTTATTAATAATGGAATTTACAGAATATCTGTCTGAAATTTCAACCTTATCCCGGAGAAGTTCTGTTACTCCGATCCCGCTTTTTCTGAGTGCAGCAGTAATATCACTACCAAGCTGACCATCTGCACCTATTATTGCAATATTCATTTCAAATTGTAAAAAGTTCTGAATTGGAATCTCTCATCCACTCCTCCAGGGTTTGTGCATCCATGTCCTTTTTGGAAAGGGCAGGATCTTTTACCGGCCAGTCTATGTTCAAACTTTTATCATCCCATCTGATGCCTGATTCACATTCGGGGTTATAAATTCCCGTGCAAAGGTATTGAATCTCCAGGGAATCTGAGAGGGCACAAAATCCTCTTGCAAATCCCGGAGGAGCCCATATTTGAATCCTGTTTTTTTGAGACACCTCCCGTCCATACCATTGTCCGAAAGATGGAGAATTCTTTCTTATATCTGCAGCAACAAGAAATCCGGTACCGGAAAGTACCCGCATGAGTTTCCCGAGTTGTGGTTCCCATTGGAAATGGAGTCCTCTTACAACTCCCTTTTTTGAGAAGGAGTAATTTTCCTGCACAAAGGTGCCGGGGATTCCTATATCTTTAAATTGATCAGCACGGTACATTTCCATAAACGATCCTCTTTCATCAAAAAATTCTTTTGTTCTTAAGACAATAATCCCGTTCAAATGTTCAGATTCTTTTTCAAATGGCATTTATATTTACCTCTTTTACAATCCTGTTTACTGAAATCTTAATATCAGTTAAAAGTAATTTAACAGGATGGGTTGAATTTTTCAATAAGATAACAGGCCGGATTAGATTTCTGTCCTGGAACAGATATTCTTATAATCGCAAAAATTGCAAATATATCCTTCGTTTTTATAGAAATAACCCTTCTCAATATTATCTATAGCAAAATTTATTATCTCAAACATCTTGTCCATATCCACATTTTCCGCTTGTATTGAGTGCTCCTGGTGTTTAATTCCGGTTGCATTCTTTGAATAGACTATTTTGAATTTTAATTCTTTTATAAATCCTCCGATACTTTCTTCGAAAAGGAATTTATATATATACATTTGAAGGAAAGATTTTTTTACTCTGTCCTTTGACCATTTAGCTGTAGTTGTTTTGAAATCGGTTAATGAGAAATCCTCTTCAACCATATCTATAATGCCCCTCAGTTTTATCTCTGAGCCGGGAAGTTTACACTCGATCTCTTTTTCTGTCATCATCGGTTTTAATCCCGGGGCCATATCATGAACAAAATATTTTATGAATGCGAGACCCCGTTTGAAAGCCTTCTCTTTGCTCTCATTCCAGATTATTTCAGTTTTCTCCGCCATTTTATTGAATGTGTAAGTGAAATATTCGGATGTCTCCTCTATGCCTGGAGTTGTACCATTTATCTTTTGTTTAAGGTAGAAATCTGCAGCATCATGAAAGACCACCCCGAGAAATACTTTATCGTTTATAGCTGTCCGGATGTTTTCTATATAACTGAAATAATACTGCCTGGGACAATTACGGTAGGTCCGTATTTGATTAAATGAAATATAATCTTTTGGGAGAGGCATTAATAAAGCATTGCCCCGGAGTGGGGCAGTTCAGAATTTTATGATCCTGATTTGTTCAGAAGAGCTGTTAATCTGGATTTATATCTTGAAGCAGTTTTTTGATGAATAGTTCCCTTTGTATTTGATTTATCAATAATTGATATAACTGCTGGAAACATGGTTTTTGCCTCTTCCATTTTTCCTGCTTCTATTTCTTTCTTGAATTTCTTTATTTGATTCCTCATTTTGGTCTTGTTCATTTTATTTATCAGTCTCTTCTTCTCATCGCGTTTGTACTTCTTGATCGCTGATTTGTGATTTGCCATATATTCCTCCAAATTAGAGAATATGATACAAAAAAAAGCGGTTCTTGTCAATGTCAGTAGAGACTCCGGGTAGTTCCGATATCATTTTGTTGTCTGTTTGACAGACAGATTGAAAATCCCTATCATATTACAATGGGTGGTCATTCATTAATTATTAAAATTTTTATCTTCCTTATTCCGCTTGCAGCATTGATTATGGGTGCGATCTATTTATATGAGAGGAAGAAAGGCGAAAAGGTCACTGTCAGATTCAGGGAATTCAGTAAAAAATATAAAATAACTGAAAAAGATCTGAGATCTGTTCCCAGAATTCTAATTCCCGATAATATCAGAGTTGGTATAAAGCTTGGTGAAAAAGAGTATTCACGACTGAAGGGAAAAATGGTTGATATGTCACTTTCAGGTTTCAGAGTAAGTTTCAAATCACCTTTCAAAGAAATACCGGAAGATCAGGTGTTCAGGAATGTTGTCATTATCACTCCACTGAACAGGATCATGGTAAGATCATTAAAGATAGTCAGGATCGAAAACTCTGTGAAAAAAGTGATTTTTGCACTATATATAAAAGAGATCGAAGAGAAAGATTATACAGATTTGAAGAATACAATGATCTATTTTGAAAAATTTTCGAAAAATGAAAATTAAAGAAGAAAATTTTCCCGGCAAAGATTTATTCACAGGACTTTTCGGCGAGGATGTGTATCTTGTCGGAGGTGTTGTCCGTGATCTCATTATTTCCGGCGATATAGACAACAGAAAGGATATCGATCTCATGGTCGTCGGATATGAATATTCTGAACTTGAGAAAGTTCTTAAAGAGCATGGCAAAATTAATACAGTTGGAAAAAGTTTCGCTGTAATAAAATTTACAAAGGATAAAGTTACTTTTGATATTTCTGTCCCCCGGATGGACAGAAAAAAGGACTCCGGATCGAGCTCACATAAAAATTTTGTTATCGAAAGCGGAAAGAAAGTAACACTGGAGGAAGATCTCGGGAGAAGGGATTTCTCCTGCAATTCTATCGCTATCAGGTTGAGTGACGGCAGCATCTTTGATCCGTTTAACGGAACAGATGCAATTAAGAAGAAAATGATCGTAATGACCGGCCCGGAGGCATTTGCGGATGATCCCCTGAGGCTGTTAAGGGCAGCCAGATTCTCGTCAGTGCTTGGATTTGAGATAGAAGAAGATATATATAAAGTTGCAAAGGATGTTATCCTGGAGGAGCTCAGCGCCGAGCGTATTACAGAAGAATTTTTCAGAACTCTTCTGGAGTCTGCTGTTCCATCAAAGGGTTTGATGGAATATTTCAAATTAACAATTCTCGAAAAACTTTATCCCGGAATTTACAGGATGGCATTAACCATTCAGGATTCGATATTTCACCCTGAGAAAGATGAGTTCGGTCATCATACAGTATTCATCCATATGTTGACAGCCCTTGATATCGGAAAGAAGCTGGCTGATATAAAAGGACTCAGTGAGGAAGAAGAGCTTGCGCTTCTTCTCGGGATCATTCTTCATGATATCGGAAAACCGGTTACCACAAAATGGGAATTTAAAAGGGGAAGGATGACTGTCACTTCGATTAAGCATGATAGTGTCGGTGTCGGGCTTGCAGAATCCCTGCTGGAAAAACTTAAAGTAGAGACCAGAATGAAATTCCCTCTCAGGGATGTGATCCTGAAGCTTATAAAAAATCATCATAGGATATATGATCTTTACTATAACCGCACTGAGATCGGATTCAAAGCTTTTTCCAGGCTTCTCAGAGATATGGATGGCAGGGATGATCTTCTGATCTTCCTCGATTTTGCAGACAGGCAGTCGCGTGAACCGGAGCCTCTGAATTTTAGTGATGTTGATGAGATATCAAATTGGTATTACAACAGAAAAGAGGAACTCAAGATAAGCGAGGATACGATCAAGCCGATTCTTCAGGGACGTGACCTGATTGGGCTGGGGATAAGCCCCGGTGAAGAGATGGGCAAATATCTGAAAAAATTGTTCGAACTCCAGCTTGACGGGTCTTTTTCTACTCTTGAGGAAGGAATTGTACAATTTAAAAAAATCAGGGGAGCTAACGGATCGAAATAGAAAATACTCATACGGAAATCCATCCTCAGACTCGCTGAGAGCATCAACCGGAACATCTTCCGTTGAAATTTTCTCTTACATAGTTTGATCTTTTTTAAAAAAAAAGGCAGGAATCCTGAATTATAATTGTCGAATATTATAATGCGATCAGTAAAACTGAATGCAAACAGGAGAAATTTATGGATAAAAAAATTAAGATCTTAATGGTTGTGCTTTTTTCAATACTGCTTATTTCTGCAAACTTCAGTCTTTTCTCAGGTGAAAAAGATTTCACGAAGTGCCCTGCATGCGGACACAAAATGGAGAAGGGGAAAGGGCTTGAGTTTGATCATCATGGTAAAACCGTGCATGTTTGTGGAGAAAAATGTAAGGAAGCATTTGAAAAGAAAGCTGCTGATTGTACACACAGCACAACTTACAAATGTCCAATGAAGGCTTGTAACTATACAACTGATAAAGATGGCAAATGTCCGCATTGCGGAATGGCCCTCAAAAAAGTAGTAAAAAAAGCCACATACAAATGTACTACAGAGGGATGTAAGTTTACTTCCGAAAAGGAAGGGAGCTGCCCACATTGCAAAACCGATCTGAAGAAAGTTGAATGCTCTCATCATAAAGTTGACTCAAAACTTCACAAATCTCATAAAAAGAAATAAAGTAATATAAAATAATTGCTATTTTAAAAAGGGCGGAATTTCGGTTTCGCCTTTTTTTTTATATATTTTTTTGTCATAGTCGGCTATCATTCATCTGATGAATCAAGATGAAATAGTAAAAAATTATTATAAAAAAATATATAAGCTGGCGCTTTACCAGTTGCAGGATAAAAATGAAGCTGAGGACCTTACTCACGATATATTTTACAAGGTTTTGAATTCACTTGGATCATTTCAGAACCGTTCCGACCTTTATACCTGGGTATACCGTATCGCACTTAACACGATAAGAAATTATCTAAGAAGAAAAAAAATAGTAAAGTTCATCTCGTTTGAAAATGACCCGTCAGAAACTTCCAAATTGTTAATTGGTATTTCGGATGATCCGGCATTAAAAAATGAAGAGGATCAGGAAAAGATGATCAAATTGAGGAAGCTCGGAGATGCATTAAAAAAATTATCAGAGAGAGAGAGGACAGCATTCTTTTTTTTTCACTATGAGAAGATGAAACAAAAAGAGATTGCTGATGTTATGGGTACAACTGTATCGGCAATAGAATCACTTATTTTTAAATCGATGAAAAAAATAAGGAAGTATGTAGCATGATTTTTTATGAGTTAGTGTCTAAGATAAAGGAGTAGCACAATGGATATTTTTGATGATGATATGAAAAATATTACGGGGGACCATAATGCATTGATCGAAAGTTTGATCCCTGAGAGGATCCCATCAGCAGGAATTCTTATGGAAAAGAGACGGGATCACAATAACTATTTTCTGAAGGCAGGCAGGCTTGGACTTGCGTATATTCTTCTTATAGCAGTGTTTACTTCTTTCAGTTTATTTATTGTCAATTCATCCGGAAGAACAGGGGATCCGGATTCTAATGCAATTTTGAATGCAGGAATATTTTCATCCGAAAACCCGGGGAATTTGGTTTCGGCATTCAGGGAGACGGTAAAATGAAACTTAAAATATTTTTTGCTGTTTTTCTCTTCTCACTTATTTTTAATGTTGTGTTTATTGTTCATATGTTTTCGGATAGACATTCAGGAGCGGAAGGCACTTCTCCCGGTTTTGTCCTGGATGTTTCACAGAAAAAAATGATAACAGAAGAATCAGCCGGAATCCTCAATGAAAATGTTAAGCTTGAAGGTGAACTTGAAAAATGCAGGCAGGATCTTTATAACCTCCTGGATTCAAAGGTGACAGACAGAACAGAGATTGATAAATGCATTACTACAATAAATGATATACAGAAAAAGATCCAGCTGAATACAGTTGATCAACTCCTGATCTACAAGAAACACATGACTAAGGATCAGTGTAAATGTTTATTAAAAGAGTTTGGTGACAAGATGAATGTTCATCATCAATGCAGCGAGAACTGCAGTTGTAACGATTAAAGCTTTTCCCATATCCTTCTGATATATTCACCGGTTTCTTTGATAACCGGTTCCATCTCTTCATATGGAGCAAGACCAATATCAGGAGTTATTTTCATGATCGAAATATGTCCGATCTTTACTTCTTCTTCATCCTCATAGACAACAAAGCTGCATGGAAACAGGAGGCCGGACATTTTTGATACATCCAGGGCACCTTTTGCCAGTTCGGGTCTACATGCAAGGATGATCGTGTATCTTGAATAATTTTCTATCCCGAGTTTTGCTTTTATTATTTCGTCAATGTTTTTCGAAGCCATAAGAACAAATCCTTCTATCTCAAGTAATTCTTCGATCAATGTGACGGTTTCATCAAAATTGCTTCCTGATATTTTAATAATAGGTTCAACCATTTTCTTCCTCTCTCTTAGTACTATATAGTATATTCAAAGATAAATATTTTTCAAATCTGCAATTGTATTTTGTTTAACCCTTGAAATGAGGGGCTGTTTTTAATAAAATATTCAAATCTTCCCGAGGGGAATTCGTAAGGAGAATTATTATGGACTTTTTAAAGGACATTTATGGTGATTATAAATCTTATATTGGTAAAATGGCTGAGATATCAGGATGGGTGAGGAGTCTCAGGGTGTCGAAAAATTTTGGTTTCATTGTCCTTTATGATGGAACTTTTTTCAAAACCATTCAGATTGTTTTCGAAGAAGACCTGGAAAATTTCAAGGAGTTGTCGAAAGTGACAATAGGATCATCTTTGATAGTTTCAGGTACTATCGTCGAATCCCCCGGAGCGAACCAGGATTTTGAGATGAAGGCATCGTCTGTGAAAATTATAAATATTGCAGATCAGGATTATCCTATTCAGAAAAAGAGACACACACTCGAGTATCTCAGAACTGTTGCACACCTCAGGCCCAGGACAAACACATTCACAGCCGTTTTCAGAATAAGAAGTCTCCTTGCATTTGCAATTCACAAGTTCTTTGTGGAAAAGGGATTTGTTTATGTTCATACACCTATAATCACGGGGAGTGATGCCGAAGGAGCGGGAGAGATGTTCAAGGTTACAACTCTTGACCTTTTGAATACACCTCTTAACGAGGAGAAGAATATTGATTATTCTAAAGATTTTTTTGGAAAAGAAGCAAATCTTACAGTCTCAGGCCAATTAGCGGTAGAAAATTTCTGCTGGGCATACAGGAATGTATATACTTTCGGCCCCACTTTCAGGGCTGAGAACTCAAACACTCAGAGGCATGCTTCCGAGTTCTGGATGATCGAGCCTGAAATGGCCTTCGCAGATATTAATGACAACATGAGTGTTGCTGAGGAGATGATTAAATATATTTTCGGATATATCCTCGAGAGTGCTCCGGAGGAAATGGAATTTTTTGAAAAGTTCATTGAGGCCGGAGTTATAGAAAAGATCAAAAGGATCGTAGACTCAGAGTTTAAAAGAATTACTTATACGGAAGCTATTGATATACTGGAGAAATCGGGTGAGAAATTTGATTTCCCGGTGAAATGGGGAATAGATCTTCAGACAGAACATGAAAGATTTCTGACAGAGAAACATTTTAATGCTCCTGTATTTGTGATCGACTATCCGAAAGAGATCAAAGCCTTTTATATGAAAATGAATAAGGACAACAAAACTGTTGCAGCCATGGACCTTCTTGTCCCCGGTGTAGGTGAAATAATCGGAGGAAGTCAGAGAGAAGAGGATCATACGGCTCTAAAAAAAAGGATCGAAGAGATGGGGCTCAACGAAGAAGATTATTGGTGGTATCTTGATCTCAGAAGATTCGGATCTGTTGTCCACTCAGGATTCGGACTCGGATTTGAAAGGCTGATCATGTACCTGACCGGAATGAAGAACATCCGTGACGTCATCCCCTTCCCGAGAACGCCAAACAGCGCTGAGTTTTAGCGGATTGTTATAACTTCGGGTTTGATGTTTCTGAGATATTTTTTTATTAGTGACGGGTTGCCAAAAATGACGATGATCCCCTTCTTTTTGTTTCGGTTAATGTTATAGCTTCCTGATGGATCTGAAAGGATCCGGCTGAAAACTTCATAGCTGAGATCTTTAAGAAGATTTTTCTGTCCGGCCTTATCTTTCTGTACTTTCTTCCCTGAAAAAGATTTGGCTATTTTGATCCCGGCCTTCACTTCATAATTATCCGAGTCGATCTTTTCCTTCTGAAAAACATAATTATAACTATCAAGATATTCCTTGCGGTTGATCCTTCCAACACCTAATTTCCTTATTATGTTATCTGCAATAAAAACAAATTTTTCAATATCCCTGTATCCTACTCTGATCTTTTTACAAACTATTGATATATTTCTGTGATGATGGATGATCCATGAAATGTTAAAGTTTTTTATTCCGGAAGAGGATGCGCTCCTGGAAATCCTGCCTAAAGGATATCCAAAAAGAATATTATTTATGATCCGGCTGAGATGATGATCTATATTGTCCGATGGAGGCAGAGGATCTATCCAGTAAAGAGTTGGAGTCCCATTGCTCCCATCATCGACAATGATTACTTTACGATCCGATTTGTAATGGTCATATCTGAACTTGCTGTAGCTTGCCTTAAGATTCTTGAAATTCCTGAATGTTTTCTCAATAAGCCCGAACAGAATATAGGGGTTTATATCTCCCTGAACTGTAAGATATGAATTCGGAAGAGTATAGTTTTTTTTATGAAATGATCTTATGTGAGAAAGGTTAAGTCTTCCCAGTTTTTTCCCGGGCAACAGAAATTGTCCCGGATGATCCTGATTGAAAAGTTTGTTGAAAGCGATCTGTGCAGCTATAATTCTTTTCCACTCATTTTTCTTTGTGAATAAATCCCAAAAATTCTTTATGCTGTAATTGAATTTTTTAAGTGAAAACCCTTTGTAAGTGTATAGACCCTTTAAGAAATTAACAAACTGGTTCACATCGGCAGGAAGGAAATTTACCTTTATGATCAAATGATCTAATTTGTAATCAATTTCGATATCGTTACCCATTTTAAAGAGGATATTAAGGAGGCCTGACTGCGGGTTGTTGATCTGGTTATCAAAAATATTCATAAGGGTAAGATAGGGGATGGCTGGATCTGTGATCTCTGAATAATAAATGACAATTTCGGCATGAACAAACATCAGCGAAGGATCTTTGATCAGATTCATTCTCAAACCTTTTGAATTGGTCTGTTCGAGGGTCTGCCCGGGGATATTTGCCGGAAAGATCACGGTAAGTAAAAAAATCAAAATAATTATTGATCCCGGTCTTATACTATTTTGAAAATACATTTAGTATTACCATATTCTCCTTTCTGAGGTATTTCTTACTTATTCTAACGATATCATATGAACGGATCTTTCTAACCCTCTTCAGAAACATATTTCCATAATCGAGGTTACCTGACATGTGGTAGTTCTCAGCCAGCACTAAACTCATTTTTTCAGGCAGAGTCAGGTTTTTAAGAAAATCGATCTCCATAAGCGATTTCATGGTTTTCAGTTCCGATGTTGTCAGTCTGTCTGTCATCAACATTTCAAAAAGTCTTCTGATATAGAACCTGACTCTTTCGAGCTCTGCCCGCTTTTTTGAAGATATTTTAATTAGTAATGAATTTGCTCCGATGTTATTTGAAAAATCGAAAGAAATATTTACATCCATTTTCAGATTACTTTTAAATATCCTTTTTAATTTTGATGTCCGCTCGTCAAGGAGATAATATACCAGTAATTTAAAATATGTATAATCAAGGCTTAATTTGGATGGAGCTCTTAATCCTATCAGAATAAAACTTTCGGGAATTACTTCCCTCATCCAGTTCGTATATTTGTACCCGCCTCCCAACGGGACAGCAACAGGATCTTTTGCAGGGATAGATTTAGATTCAAGGCTTCCGAAATACCTATCAATTTTTTCTCTTATTCCATCTTCCTCAAATTTTCCGGATATAACAAGAATAATGTTTTTGGGATTTGAAAAATTCTGATAAATTCTTTTGATCCTTCCAGTCTCGAATGTGTTCAGCTTCTCTATATCTCCATAAAGCGGGGTCTTGTAAATTGAATTCTTGAGCAACTCTTTTCTCACCCATTCACCGGCACGGAAATGAATACTTCTGTTGATTAATCTGTATATCCGGTCGTATATCCCTTTTCTCTGTTTGATTATTTCACGATCATTCAGCTTTAACTTCTGTAGCCTTTCACTTTCGAGCCACAATGCATAATTCAGGTCTGATGCGGGGACTACCTGATAAAACACTGAATTATCATAGTTTACCTTACCGCTGCTTCTCCCTCCGTTCTTCATTATAAATCTTATTCTTTCATAGGGAGAAAGATTGTCAGTTTCGAGAAACATGAGTTTCTGGTAGAGGTAGGAAGCACCTCTGATATCGGAAGGATCGCTATTAACCCCATTCTTGTGGTAAGTGAGCACACATACTGAATTCATTTTGTCATCCGGTGCTAACAGAACTGTGAGGCCGTTTGGAAGAGAAAAATAGCTGACTCTGATAACCGAATGCAGTGGAATGAACAATAAAAGGATAAAACAAATGTTTATGAGTTTTCTCACCAGATTATTTTAACTTTTGATAGTTTAATAGTCAATAAATGTCCTTTCAGTCTGCACTTATAAGTTCTGCCACAGGTTTTAGAATCTGAATATGACTGAAAATGATCTTTATGGCAGAAGTGAGTGGAACTGCGAGTATCATCCCGATTATTCCCCATATATATCCCCAGAATATAAGGGAAAGAAGGATTACCATTGGCGATAAGTTCAGGCTTTTACCTGCTATTTTCGGCTCCAGTATATTTCCTATTACCATCTGTGTTAGCATGAGCCCCGCAAGAACAAGGAGAACTTTCAGAGAAAAACCGAATTTTATAAGCCCTGTGAGCACAGGAAATGCAGTAGCGATCACTGAGCCTATATTTGGAATGAAATTTAGGGCAAATATCAGGAGAGAAGAAAAAAGAAGAAAATCGAATCCGCCAAAATATAGGATGATCCCGCTTATAGTGGCGGTTAACAGGCTTATGACGGTTTTAAGGACAAGATAATGCTGCACCTGATTTTCAATAGACCTGAGAATAGACATTAAGTCCTTTGCCCTCTCTTCCTCAAAGGCTTTATTTACCCTTTTTACGAGGCCGTCTCTTCCTCCAAGCATAAATATCAGGAATATAAGTATGAATATAAGATTCCCCAGAAAACTTGCAAAAGATCCGAATGTGGCAGAAATAAATGAAGTTCCTTTCTGAATGATCTCTGACCAGTCAAAAGTGTTTATCTGATTCTGAACTTCTTCCAGAGGGATATTCAATTTTGCTGTCAGATCTTTGAACACATCTGAGATCGTGGTACTGTAGGCGGGAAAATGGTCTATGAATGAAGAGACTCCTGTGAACATAAGCATTCCGAACAGATAGAGAATAATAAAGATAAAAATGAGAAGGAAAGTGAGGACCACAACTTTCGGTATTTTGAAGTATATAAGCCTGCTGACAACCCCGTTGAAAAGGAAGTAGAGGAGAAGTGCCAGGAAAAACGGGATGAAAATACTTTTAAGTTCTTTCATTATCACAACAAAAATAACTGCTGCAATAAATCCGGTAAAGAGCTTTAAAAATTTAAGGTCTACTGATCCCTGATTCATTACTGATTATCGGTAACTTAGCATTGAGTCATCAACTTTTACTCTTTTCATTTTTTTAAAGAAAACAAGATTTGTCTCGATCCCGTATTCGAAATAATAAGAGAGGGTTTTATTCTCTTTATCGATCGTTACGATAATTGTATCCTCTTCAGCATCACCGAAAATTATATGACGCTGTTTTGAAAGGATCTCATAAATATAATCTTCGGCCTCACTGCCTGTAAGAGAATATCTCCTTTCCCTTCCCATCCTGTCTTTTACCTTTTTTGAAACTTCACCCTCGGTGATCTTTGCGTTAATGAGCTGAACTGCAGCAAAAGCACCGTAAAGAATAAGAAAAATGACAATTATCCCTGTAAAAGTAAGTTTTCCTTTATTGTTCATTCTCATTAACCTCCATTTAATTTTTCAACACCTGAATTATAACAGTTTAAAAAATAAAAGTAGATGTTTGCCGAATTACGACAAAACTTTTTTCACCATTTCACCGATATCTGCAGGGTTTTCCACTACATGGATCCCTTTTTCGCGAAGGGTTTTCATCTTTTCTTCTGCAGTCCCTTTTCCTCCCGATATTATGGCTCCCGCATGTCCCATCCTTCTTCCCGGAGGGGCAGTCTGTCCGGAGATAAACGAGATGACAGGTTTGTTAAATTCTTTACTTATGTACTCAGCTGCATCTTCTTCCATTGTTCCGCCGATCTCACCAATCATTACAACAGCATCGGTCTCATTATCATCTTTGAATATTCTGAGGATATCGACAAAGTCGGACCCTATTATCGGATCACCACCGATCCCGACAGCGGTTGATTGTCCCATGCCTATGCCGGTTATCTGATTTACTGCTTCATATGTAAGTGTTCCGGATCTGGAAACGATCCCGATCCTCCCTTTTTTATGAATATTGGCAGGCATAATCCCAACCTTTGATTCCCCGGGTGATATTACGCCAGGGCAATTCGGTCCGACGAGTTTTGAAGAGGTTGTCCTTATAAAATTCTTAACCCTTATCATATCTACAACCGGAATTCCCTCGGTTATGCAGATTATAAGTCCGATACCTGCAGCTGCAGCTTCAAGGATCGCATCTGCAGCAAATGGGGGGGGGACAAAAATTACAGAAACATCTGCGCCTGTCGCTTTTTTTGCCTCAGCGACAGTATTGAATACAGGGATGTCCATATGGGTAGTTCCACCCTTACCCGGTGTTACTCCTGCGACTACAAGTGTTCCGTATTCTATCATCTGGCTTGAATGGAAACTTCCTTCCTTTCCGGTAAAGCCCTGGACTACGATCTTTGAATTTTTATTTAGTAGAATAGCCATTTCAATTGCTCCTTAAGATATCAACAGTTTTTTTAGCTGCTTCAGGGAGGCTTGTCTCGGCTATAAAGTTGAGTCCGGAATTTTCGATGATCTTTCTCCCCTCCGCTTCATTGGTTCCTACAAGCCTGATAACGATAGGGACTTTCAGTTCAACCTCTTTGAGTGCATTGACGATCCCGTTTGCGACAAGATCGGTCCTGACAATTCCTCCGAATATATTTACAAAGACAGCTTTTACATTGGTGTCAGACAAGAGTATGTTAAATGCTTCTTTTACTCTCTCTTCTGAAGTACCGCCTCCAACATCCAGAAAGTTGGCTGGCTCACCGCCATAAAACTTGATAATGTCCATTGTTGCCATTGCAAGCCCTGCTCCATTAACCATGCATCCGATATTACCATCCAGTTTAATATAGTTAAGATCGAATTTGGAAGCTTCAACCTCAAGAGGATCTTCCTCATGGATATCTCTCATCTCTGCAACATCAGGGTTCCTGTAGAGTCCGTTATCGTCAAAATTGATCTTTCCATCAAGGGCGATAACCTCATCTGTGTCTGTGATGATCAGGGGGTTTATCTCTACAAGAGAACCGTCCTTTTCCATGAACAATTTATAAAGGTTGAACAAAAGTTTTGTGAAATTCTTCTGTTGAATCTTATTAAGTCCCAGCCTGAAGGATAACTCCCTTGCATGGAAGGCCGACATGCCGGTAACAGGATGAATATGGACCTTATGTATGAGGTCAGGAGTATTCTCTGCTACTTCCTCGATCTCCATTCCTCCTTCAGTGGAAGCAATAATAACAGGCATCTCTTTTTCGCGGTCAATTATTATTGCCAGATAAAGTTCATTGACAATGTTCAAACCCTGCTCAATCAGAATTTTTCTTACGAGCTGGCCTTCAGGCCCTGTCTGCTTGCTTACAAGGTTCATGCCGAGTATTGACCCGATATGTTCTTTTGCTTCATCCTTATTCTTTGCAAGTTTTACACCACCTGCTTTCCCTCTTCCCCCTGCATGGACCTGAGCTTTAACAACACAAGGGAACCCCAGCTTTTCAACAACTTCCATGGCGGATTCAGCATTTTCAGCCATAAATCCTTCCGGAACCGGAATTGAATAATTCCTGAACAAACCTTTTGCCTGGTATTCATGTATTTTCATTTGTTATTCCTTATAATTCCTTTTGAAAAACCTTGGAATTATTGTATTCATCTGTGATTTTGAAAAAAATCAGTTTTTTCCCTTTTAAAAATCTTTTTGAAAGTTTGAAGGATTCAGATTTTGAATCATTGATCTTGTCCACAGGGTTGAGAGGATACCATTTTTCCCCTGAGAATGAATATTGAACTTTCGAAATTACAGAAACCTTGTCATTAACCCTGAAAGTGACAAACTCACCTGTTCTTTTAAAGTCAGAAAGAACCGGAGCCGTGGAATCTATAGTGAATTTTTTTGATTCCATTGTGTCCGACCTGAAAGTATCAGGTGAATTAGAAAGGGAATCATCTGTAACAACTTTAATTGTGTAATCGCCGTCCTCATATAACTCTGTATTCAGTTCAGATCTTGATGTAGTGATATCCTTTTTAAATTCAATCCATACTTTTCTTGAAAATTTCTTTAAGAACAGTGAATGCTTTAATTCATCCTTGTTGGGATCAACAGCTTTCCAGGAAATGTTCAAGGTGTTCTTTTTCCACATCACAGGTTTTTTTTGATTTGCATTTTTCTTCGGCTGAATGGGGAGGTTGATATCTATTTTTTTTATTTCAGGTTTGAGATTTTTCTGTACATAAAAAAACCGGAAGCCTGAAATAGCTGGAGATTTCACTCCGGATGCTGAATTTAAATTTACTTTGACCTGAAAATATTTATATCCATTCCGGTTAATATTTGAATTGTTGTTGTCGGTAAATGGTGGGGACCATTCTGTCCATGTCGGATCCGGAGAAGCTGTGTTCCCCGATCTGACAAACAGGGAAATTGAAGGAGTGTTCCAGTTAATGGAGTCCCAATAGAGCTTTCCTGCTCTGCTCTGAATGCCGAGGTTGAATACATCGGATGTGTAGGAACCTTTGGAAGAAGGGAAATCGCTGAGCTTTACTATTGAAGAAGTGTTGTTGTATACGATTGTAAAGCCTTCCGGCCCGGGCAATATTTTATAGGATTGAGCAGATTCTCCTTCATATACCAGAGAATAACTTCTGTCCTTATTTATTCTGTATATCCTTCCTCTGTCTCCCGTACCTATAAGGACGCCTCCGTTTTTCTTGTCAGGTGCAACGGCATATATATGCTCATTGGATGATGACCATATCTTTTCAACTTCCCCTCCTGAATGGCGGAGGTATAAAGCGCTTTTCTCCTGCGGGATCATCCGTTCTTTAGGGAATGAAAACGAGATCATTTTACTGCCAATGGATGTTTTCCCTTTCTTCACTTCTTTCGAAGCCGAGAACCAGATATCTCCTTCATCGTCTTCATAGATACCGTTTATCTCTTCAAAAGGGGTATCATAGAGGACACGATTTTTTTGAGAGCTTATTTTGTAAAGAATTCCGCTCCCTCCGCTTCCGGCAATAATTGAATTATCTGCAGAAATAAACAGGGAAATGATGTGAGTGTCTCCTGTGAATACCTTTTTGGAATCTCCGTTCTTGTTAATTTTGTAGACACCACCACTGCCTCCGACAGCACAGATGATATTGCCTGATTTGTCCTCTTTAATATCCCAGATATATTTTTCATCAGGGTTGAAAAATTCTTTTGATTTCATCACGCCGGTGATCCTGAACAATTTTCCTCTGGGAGATGAACCTGTATATATGAAATTATCGGACCCGAACAATACGGCATATATGTCGGGTTCCTGAGCCTTGAACATTTCTGTGATCTTGCCATTTTTCTCAATCCGGAAGACAGATGCGTTGTGTCCTGTTCCCAGATAAATATCGCCCTTTTTTGATATTGCCGACCCGAGGTAATATTCCTTGTCTGGGCCTGCAATCACTGAACTTTTTAATGATATGAACAATTCTCCGCTATCTGTTAATCCTGTGCCGTTGAAAGTTCCCTTTTCAAAATTACGGAAATCTCTTACCTCCCTCTTTTTGACCTGTACGGGATGGAGAAGAGAAAAAGTGAGCATGATCATGGTTATGATCAAAATCCTTTTATTCATTTTACCTCTCTCTTATCTTCAATTTGAATAATTTTTTACCTGTTATTATTACCGGTACTTCCATCTGATAATCTTCAAGTGATGAATATTTTATTTCTGACTGATTTTTCACAGCAGAATTATAATCGTAAAGAGTTCTCAGTCCTGCCGGAAGGTTTGAGAATTCGTAACCTTTCACGAATATCCCTTTTTCCGGAGTAATTATTTTTATATAGATCCGGTTGTTCTTTCTGATGTTATTTATAGCTCTGATCAATGAGTTCAATGTTGATGGAAAGAATGATGATTTAATATTCTTGGATTCGAATTTCCCTATCGCATTTTTATCTGCGATAAGTATCCGGAACTCAGCACCGTTTTTCAATGTAGGAGCTTTCAGCCTTATGCTCTCTGATGACATAGATCCTCTATCGTTCCTTATTATGATCTTTATGTCCATGAGTTCACCAGGCTTGAACTCATTCTTATTTATAAGGACACTTGATATTTCCCCTCTTTTTACAGTCTCAGATACATCAACATTGAAATCCATTTTCTGTATCTTTATCTGCTTTTCCTTGTTGTTCATGACAAAGAAATTTATAGCGAGTAGCAGGTCTGCAAACTCATTATAAGAGTTTCCACCGCTGAAAAGGTCATTAATAACGATGTTCTTCTCATTCTCAATAAATATTTTCCCATCAACCTTGATCGAATTGAATCCATACTGCTGGATCTCTGTTAGAAATATATTTGCTACAGATAACTGAACCATGGCGGGAGTAAGGAGCGGGTGGTTTATCATTTCAACATTGAATTTCCGGTTCCTGTTGCTGAAAAAGATCTGAAGGGGGATCATGTATGGTGTTTTCCCCATCTCACCCATTACAGCGGAAAACCTGTCCTGGGTAATAGTTCCTATCATTTCCCTGGTGGACGAAAGTTTAAATGATTCCTGGTAAGACGGTACAACAGAGACTACTTCAGCCTTATGCATCGGGAATTCAACTCTGCCCAGATTGAAGAAAGGGTGACCGAAAAGATAAACTTTTTTTCCGTCAGTATATGTAACTGTCCCGGATGAAGAATATTCAAAATCACCTCTTACCAGCGGGATGGAAACGGCATCTGCGCCACGGATGGAGCCTTTGAGTTGTGTTTTCCCCTGCTTTGTACTATCCAGTTTCAGATTGTTTGATGGCGTAAATAGTGGTCTTAATAATTTGTCTGCCTGGCCCAGAATTCCCCTGTTTGTTGAAAGAAGTCCGATAGGGAGGGTTCCTTCTACAGAAGCAGGATCGATCCTTCTGGTTATTTCCCTTTTCAGAATATTTTTTATATTCTTTACATTCTGGTCATCAAACTTGATTTTTATATCTGAAATATCAATTGTATATTCCGGAGTGTCATAATCTTTTACTTTCAGAATATCCTCGATCGGAGTAATACCTGCAATTGGTTTTTTGGAAAAACTGAAGCCATATGAGACCGATCCGATTATTTTCCCGTTTATGAAGACCGGGCTACCTGACATACCCGCTATAACTCCTATCCCTTCCAGTTCGGGGGCAAACAATTCAGCAATTATCAGATTCTTTCCCGGTGAAAAATTTTCGAGAAAACCGAGGATCTTAAACTTAAAAGTTTCAATATTCGTCCCTTTGAAGATGGTTTTCCCTTCTCCTTCCATCCCTTTTTTCAGTTTATTGTATTCAAGGATCTCTGCTGATCCTAGTGTAAGTGTAATTATCAGTAACAGAGCGAAAAGAATTTTTTTCATTTTTTCTCCAAAAATTCCTTGATTTTGGCCAGAAAAGGGGTAACTTGGAACGGTTTGTGTATGATCCCTATTGCGCCTGCCTGTAAAGTAAACTCATTGTCGATTCTGTGGTCTCCCGTCATGAGTGCTACCGGAGTATGAGTGTTATTTGTTTTCAGTGAGGTAATAAAATCTTCAACACTTGCATTTCCGATGTTAACATCTGCAATGATAAGGTCAAATGTATCTGCTCCGGCTTTTTCAAGTGCTGTTTCAAAATCTTCAGATTTAACTCCTGATATATTCTCAAGTGCAAGGAAATCGACGATCAGATCACCTATGTATCCTTCATCATCAACTATAAGAATTTTTTTCCCTTCCATAATAAAATAATATTAATAGAGTTTCCCCAAGAAATCAAGAAGTGTTTGTATTGTGAAAGTGGTAAATGTTAAAAATTAACACCTCTCTGTTCTTCAAATCGTGATACTTCGAATACTATTCCTCCGGGACGAATTATTGCCCTGATACCCCCATGCTCAGAAGTATAAAATAATTTTATATGATAATGCTTATATCTTTCTCTTACCTCTCTGTCCGGGAACCCGAAACTATTCCTGTAACCCAGAGAAAATACAGCTTGATCCGGATCGGTCATATTAAGTAATCCTGCTGATGATGATGTCCCTGAGCCATGGTGGGGAACTTTAAGAATATTACATTTAAGCTTCTTTCCGTATCTGCTTATCAGTTCTTCTTCAGCTTTGTTCTCAATATCCCCTGTGAAGAGAATTGATTTGTTGAGGTGGGAGATCCTTATAACCTGAGAGTGGTCGTTCTTTGTACGGAAGGGCTGCAGGAATTTGAATGGAAATAACAATTCGATCTCTGTTTTTCCACTCTTAAGCCGGAAACCTGCATTGATCTTTCTGATCCGGATATTGCCGGCACACTTATCAATAAGTTTTCTATAAAGAGTGTTTTCGTCAGGAATTGAAGAGATCCATACCTCCTCCGGCCTCAGGATATTAATTATTTCGTTAATTCCCTTAACATGGTCCGGGTGGTAGTGAGAAACTGCTATCCATTTGATCTTAATGCCCTGCCTGAGAATGAATGGGAGTACGATTTGTTTTCCAACCTTAAAATTGCCGAACCTTGAGCCGCCCCCGTCAATAAGCAGTGAGTCACCTCCCGGAAGTACAACAATATGGGAATCGCCCTGGCCTACATCCAGGAAGTATATCTCGGGAAACCGGGGGTTGTAAGGAGGAGGTTTAATAATTATTACTGATATTGCAATGAAGAAAAGGAGAGAAAACAATATTTTGATCACTCTTTTTTTCCCTGAATAGCTGAGAACAAAGAAAAGGAACAGGGAGATAAATAGAATAAGAGTAATCGGGGGTGCTCTGTAAATTGTAAGGTCAAGTTCTTTTGAGAAAGATTCTGCAAGGAAGAAAAAAATCCTTAGAGAGATATCTGCAATTGCAGTGAAGGGTGTTGCCATGATGGGAGGAAGGAGCGAGATTGGTATCAACGGGAGAGATAAACACATTATTATTGCAGTCAGGGGAAGAAGCACAGGCCCTGCCAGAAATCCTGTAAATGAATATCTCATAAAAAAGAAAAGAGAAATGGGGATAGATATGGCGGAAGCGTTTAGATTTGCTGCGATCATCTCCTTAAGATATGAGTTCTTTTTTGTCCCTTCACTGAAAAATATTTTTCTACCTGAAACAATTCCAGCTGTAATTGTGAATGTGAGGATAAAGCCGGGATCGAGAAAATAGCGGGGATCCTTTGCAAGGAGTATAAATCCTGTAAAAGATATTACATTAATTATATCAGATTTGAGATAGAACATTTTTGCGAGAGATATCAGTGTCGCCATCAAAACAGCCCGTTGAGCAGATATCTTAAATCCTGTAAGTAAAAGGAAGGCGAGTAGAACAAAGATAAGTATGAGATATTTTTTTCTCCTCCTTAAACCTGTTCTGTTAAGTAAAAAAAGGGTAAACAATGCAATGATACCAATGTGAGCGCCTGAAATTGCAAAAAGGTGAAATACACCTGTTTTCAGCAATACCTCCTTCACTTCCGGTGTGAGCCTTCCCCTGTCTCCCAGGAGAAGGGCTTCCAGCATCTGGCCCTCTTTTCTGAGATAACCATCCTTTTTAAGATATTTGTTCTCTATAAGGACCCTGACCCTCTCTCTTATCCACCCTGTCAGCTGCATTAACATGCCTGATCTCTTCACTCTCTCAAAAAGGAGGGCGGATTTTGAATATCCGGTAAAGTGAATGTTATTTACCAGAAAATATGAATTTGAACGTAGCGGGAAAAAATTAACAGATGGCCTTGGTTCTTTTATGACTGTGTCGATCTCAACAATATCTCCGCAATTAAGATGTCTGAGATCTCCATTAGTGGTGATTTTAAAGACAAAAGTCTCCTTTTTATCTTTTGCGATTTTTTCATGCATTTCCACCTTTACAATTAATGTTGATGTTCCGTTGCCAATAACAGGGAAGTGCAATAATTTCCCTCTTATCTTTACATACTCTTCCCCGAATACATCAAGCTCTTTTTTCTGATTATAGATGTTTTTATTGATTAAAAATTTTTGACCGGTAAGCAGGGAAAGGGCTATTGATATAAATAATATTGAAATAGTGTAATGTTTTATTACAAAGAACACAGCGAACAATCCTGCTGCTATCATTATCATCGGTGAGACCAAGCAATCCGGATGTCTGGTGCTGTTCAGGATGAAGAGTGTCGCCAGTGTTGTGCAGAAAGGGATTGCAAAGAGCTTCTCCATAATTGAGATTATGGATTATTAATGCTATGTTTTCAACAAAATATTGAATATATTGAAACTTTACTTGATTTGTTTAAGTGAGGCTTTGATGAATTCGAAAATGTCCCCATCGAGAACTTTCTGGGTATTCCCTATCTCAACTTCTGTCCGGTGATCCTTGATACTCTGGTAAGGATGGAGGACATATGATCGGATCTGGTTCCCCCATGAGATATCTCCTTTTGAGTTTTCAAGCTTCTCTTTCTCGGACATCCTTTTTTTCATCTCACTGTCATATAGTTTTGCCTTCAGGAGTTTCATCGCTCTATCTTTGTTCTGATGCTGGGACCTCTCACTCTGGCATTGGGCAACTATATTTGTGGGAGTATGAGTGATCCTTATTGCGGAGTCTGTCTTGTTGACATGCTGCCCACCTGCTCCTGAAGCACGGTATGTATCTATTCTAAGGTCCTTTGGATCTATCTCGATCTCAATGGAATCATCAACTTCAGGATAAGTGAAAACAGCTGCAAATGATGTGTGCCGCCTCTTGTTCGAGTCAAAAGGTGATATCCTTACAAGCCTGTGGACACCGATCTCCTGCTTAAGGTAGCCGAAAGCATAATCTCCCTCTATTCTGACAGTTACACTTTTGATCCCTGCTTCTTCTCCGGCCAGGATCTCAATTATCTTTGTGGTGAATTCCATCCTCTCTGCAAATCTAAGGTACATCCGGAGCAGCATCTCCGCCCAGTCCTGACTCTCGGTTCCCCCTGCTCCGGGGTTAATGGTGATGAAGGCATTATTGAGATCGCTTTCACCACTGAGATAATTTTTCGTTTCTGTTTCGTCAATAAACTCTTCAAATTTTCCAAGTTCTGATTCAATCTCGGTAATAATATCGGGATCTTCTTCGGCAAGATCGAAGTATGTTTCCATGTCATCGATACCTGAATTGAATTTATCTTCAATTTTGAGCTGGTTCTCGAGCCTCTTTTTTTCTTTCAGCAGCATTGCGGAGCGTTTCGGTTGGCTCCATATGGATTCATCGAGGAATTTCTCTTCTATTTCTCCGAGTCTTTTATGTTTTTTCGCAAAGTCAAAGAAACCCCCTGAGATCTTCAGCTTTCTTCTTCAGTTCTCCGAATTTGTTCTTCAGTTCTACGAGTTCCATAAATTAATTCTATATTGTTTTCACCACCGGGTCAACAATGACAAATGTGAGGAATAAGGTTGAAAAAGCTTACAAGGAAATAAGATGGTGCATTTCTGATTTAATTTTTATTTATAATTTATTTCTGTTGATATCTTAATGTTTCTTTTTATATAATTATATTTAATAAACGGTTTAAATCCCTGAACCGTTCAGGAGGTATAAATGAGAAATTTTGTAAAATTTCTGATTATCATTTTCTTATTCCAGATACTTTTTACAAACTGTTCTGAACTATTGCAAACATATGTCCGATTTGATAACAGATCTGCAACAAAGACTGTTAAGGCTATATGGGATGGTGTGAGTATGGGAGACCTAGCGCCCGGGGAGATGACCGAATATAAGGAGGTCAATTCGGGTACACACACAATACAATGGAAAAATGCATTGAATAATAAGGTACTTACAACCATGGGATGGCCGAATCTGGTTTCAGGATCGTATCATACCTACCCATATACTGATCCCTGATTTATATATTCTGTTTCGACTGAATATGGTTTAATAACTTTTATTGCCTGGTGATCTTTCACATATATTTTCGTGAAGGCAGTATTTGCACATTTTTTCATCTTCTGTCTGAGTGAATGGGACATCCGGATCATAAATATCACTCAGGATAGAAGATAATACTTTTTCAAATTCCTCAAGTATTGATAGATTAAAAAGTTCTTCATTGTTTATTTTGACAAAGCTGAGTTTATCGGAAAGATTTTTGAACGGGTAGATCCCGAGTTTGAATTTTTTATTGAGAATTTTTCTGTCTTTTAGAAGCAAAGTATAAAAAAGGAGTTGAAAGATCTCCTTATGCTTTACGAAATCGGTCTCTTCAAGGTCCCCATTTATATTCAGTTTTTCAACATTGCCGGTCTTATAGTCTATTATCCTTGTTATCCCATCCTTAATATCGATCCTGTCTATGGTCCCGTTCAATTTTGTTGTCTCAGTATCTCCCTTGGATTTAAAAGTGAATTCAATATTCTTCAGATTTTCTTCCAGAGAGTTGATTATGACCGGAGCCTCAGCTTCTTCGTCGATAAGGAATTGTCCGGTCAGCTTTTTAATAACCTCGAAGGTGATCCTGTTCATTCCGGTTCCCATCTCTTCTACCTTGTTATATTTGAATGAGCTTTTTATGATATCCTCTATCTGATCGGTAGTGAATTTTGAGAAGTACTCCTTTCCCACCTCTTTTCCGGAGACCCCCTGATAGATTTTTTCCACGACCTTGTGAGCAATTGAGCCGAACTTTGCAGGATTGTTAGCCTCATCTGTATCGGAATCATCTTTTAACCCGAGTATATATCTGAACCAGAATCTGAGACTGCACTCCTGCCAGGTATGAAGAGAAGTAGGGGAAAAGCTTAAATTTTTGATCTTCTTCAGGGTTGTATCGCTTTTATTGATTATTATGCTATCAGGGTTATTGATGTCAAGTTTGAAATCAGCAGTGACATGATTGATATCCGCCAGCGGGTTGTACTCACCGTATTCGAGAAGGAGCTGATCGATGAACCTGCTCCTCTCTCCTGCCATTATTCCCGGTTTTACACCTGAATATACGATGGTGATATTCCTGCTGTTGGCAAGCATCCTATAAAAATGGTAGGCAAATATTGCTTCTCTCTCACCGTGAAGTGGCAGATTAAAAGCGTTCCTTACATCCTGTGGGATAAAAGTAGCGGCATGTTTGCCGGAGGGGAATTTATCTTCGTTCATAGAGAGTAAAAAAAGATTTTTAAATCTGAGATTCTGCATTTCCAGGACACCGAGTATCTGGAGTCCCTCAAGAGGTTCCCCGGTAAAAGGGATGTGGACAGATCCGATCAGATCGTTGAACATCCTGTGGAACCCTTTAAGGCTGACAGGGTCACCTGTCCTCTTAATGATCTCGTTCAGTTTCCCGGCTAATGTGTGGAAGCGGTAGATAAACTCCCTTTCGATCTCTGAAAGGTGGATGTTTTCCTTTGAAACTGACTCCCGGATCATATCCAGGATAGATAAGAGTTTATCGAGAAATTCAGTGGAATTATTATTATCAGAAACAATTTTTTTCAAAATCTCCCCGGCATTTTCAGGGATTTCAATAAAGGTGTCTGTCCCCTTTTTAAGTTCGATCAAAAACTTAAGGGTATCATTATCTGCAACCATTTTAATATACGGGTGGTCTAAGACCCGTATCAGAGTTTTCCTGTTGAAAAGAACACTCTTTCTATTGTGAAGTTCCATTAAAGATTCGTATAGAGAATATACAGATGTCTGCTTTAGTGGATAACCAAGTGAAATATTTCCCTTTTCCATATTTTCAGGAAGTGAGTTAAGGACGGGGAAGAGGAGGCTCTCGTCAGGTAGAACTACTGCGATATTTTCAGGTTTTTCACTTTTGTCGAGAAGTTCGGTTAACTTGATCCCGCAATATTTAACCTGCCCGACATCGGATGTTGTCTCTATTATCTCTATTTTTTTCTCTCCGTGTAATCCATTATCGGGGGGAGGGATAATCTCTTCCGGCCCGATCAGATCTTTGTTCTTTCTGAAAAAAGCACCGGCTTCCTGCTCAGTATCTTCTATGAAATATTTGTCTGCTTCTGAAAAAATTTCTACCTTTCCACTCTCTTTCAATTGGAGCATTATTGATCTTTCAGCACCTGAAAGTGCATTAAATCCTGCAAAAATTATCTTTTCCCATCCTATGTCTGTTATCAATCTGATATCTTCAGCCACTTTTCGAAAAGCCATCCCTTCGTATCCGGTGTGATGTGACTCCAGCGATCTCCTGAAAGGGTGATATATATCTTCCAGCTCTACCCAGAACTCCCGGTAGTCTCTTTTGATTTCAGGGTTATTGAGCGGCTCCGGGTCTTCAAGGCCGTGGAGATCTTTGAGTGCCGTGAAAAGTTTTGCAGTATCGGCAAGTCCCTTGTCTATCTCGTTAAGATCGGAGATTATAATCTTTCCTGTCTGGAAAAAATTTTCCATCGAGATACTTTTTTCGGGGAACACTTCCCGGTAAACATTGTATAGCTCAAATATCAGTTCGTATGATTCCGGTATCTCGAGCCCTGAACATTCTCTGATAAGATCATTGATGGAAAAGATCGCAGGTGACCAGAGCGGGACTGGTGATAGTGAGGTAAGGTTGTCCCTGAAATATACGGCCGACCGTCTGTTCGGGAAAACAAAAGCAATATCTTTAATGTTTTCTCCATACTCATTGAAGTACTTTAAGGCGATATTCTCTAAAAATCCTTTATCCTTTTCCACCGGTTATACCTCTCTTATACTCATTGAGCCCAAATAGAAGATTACACCTCTGACATCTCTATATCCCATATCTTTGATAAGAGATTTATACTCCTCCACTTGGATAATGTCTGAATCTTTCTCCCTGCCTGTTTTAAAGTCTACCACTATTACCGAATCACCGGAGATTATTACCCTGTCGGGACGAAATGTCCCTTTTTTTGATAATAGGGGTTGTTCTGCCAGAAATTCCCCATCACCGTAAAACCACCCTTTAACTTCTTTGATGTCGAACATTTCTCTGATCTGATCGCCGATCTCATCTGATTCCTCTTTTAAGATCTTTCCTGAATAGACCATTCTGTTTAGAATGTTTTCCGGTGTGACCCTCTCCCTTATCTCAGAGAGAATTTCATGAATGAGAATTCCTCTGTCTATCTTTTTCAGATTCTCTTCCGGTGTAATATCCCAGAATTTTTCCGATCTTTGCCGGATGGTAATTTTCCCGCTCCAACTGGTAGATAAAAGTTCTTTATCTTCTATTGTTTCGGTTGTCCTTTTTCCCGGTTTTGAGTCAACTTTCTTTAAAACTCCTTTTTCAAATATTCCATTATTATTATCTTCAAAATAATCTGATCCTGAAATATCTCTCAAAAGACTCAGATTCTTGTACTTATCACCCTTCAGCTCTTTATCCTCTGCAAAAATGAATAGAGCATCCTTTGCCCTGGTACATGCAACATAGAAGAGGTTCAGATCATCCAGTTCAGCCCTGAAATTTTCTTCTCTCCACCCTTCTGAAAATAGTGTTGAATCAAGAGCTTTAATCTTGTTTACAAAATATGGAGGATTATAACCCTCTATTTTGATCGAAGGATCATCAGTCTTTAACCATAAATTCCCGCCGGATTTCTCCTTCCAGTCGGAATATGGAGTTATGACTACAGGGAATTCCAGGCCCTTCGCTTTATGGATCGTCATCAATGTGACACCGTCATTGTTTTCCGGAGTGGGGACACTGTAATCTGTCCCATACTCTTTCCACCATTCCAGGAACCCGGAGATCCCGCCACCCTCTTTTGTTGAATAGTCTTTTATCATATCTAGGAAAGCGGTCAGATACCCTGAAGAAGAGTATTTAAGAGATCTCTTCAGGTCAAATATTCTTATCAGCTCTTCGGCCGCTTCATAGAGCGGGAAGCGGAGGATCAGGTTTCCTGACTCTATGAATTGTTCTACACAATCAGGGAGAGCTGTCCCCTCGCTATCAATAAAATATTGCTCGGTTAATTTTTCATTCCAGATATCTCCTTTGAAATATTTTGATATGAAGAATAATATATCGGCAAGGACCGGCTTTTGGGTGTTGTCTCCGGTGAACTTCAGAAGGTCGATCATAAATATAGCAGCCGGATTGTTGTGAAGGATCAGAAGTTCCGGAGTGATAATGCTGAACCCTGAGGATACCAGATGATTTGCGATCTCCCTTCCTGTCTTCTTCTTTCTGGTAAGGACGGCAATATCTGATAGTGAAAATCCGGAACACACACACTCATCTACAATTTTTTTAACTCTTTCGGGGATAGTTATTTCCTCTTCTTTCGGATTCACAAACGTGAGGGATACAAATCCTCCGTCCCCACCTTTACAATTCTGGACAGGTTTACTGTAGATCCTTGAAAGAAATTCATTGGGGCCTTCATACTTCTCTGCAGATCTGAATAATTTGTTGTTGAATTTAACAATATTTTCCCTGCTTCTGAAGTTATTCGGGAGATCCTGAATGTCAATTCCTCCCCAGCGCTTGAATTGTTCATGGATCTTTCTATCCATGATATCTGTTTCACCGCCCCTCCATCTGTAGATAGATTGTTTCAGGTCACCTACGCCGAGGCTGGTCTTCTCTTCCGAGATGCTGTTCTCAATAAGGGGGAACAGGCTGTCCCACTGCATCTCTGAAGTGTCCTGGAACTCATCTATCATAATATTTTCAAAACTGTCTCCCAGAATATAGTAAATAAAAGGGATATCTCCCTCCCTGATTATCCTGTGAACATTTCTGGTCAGATCGTAGATGGGGACAACATTGTATTCAGCTTTGTACTCGTTTAGATATTCCCTGATCTTCCCGATCAGTCCCAGGATGTATACATTCTCAAATATATAGTAGAGGGTGATCACCTCTTTGAATTTTCCATCTTTCAGGGTGACCATACGGCTATGGAGACTGTCCAATTCTTCAGAGATATGTTCAATTTTCTCCATTGTATCTTTATCCATAGTTTTTGTGGTCCATGAACCTTTCCGGAAGTTTGTGTCTGACATACCGCTGAATTTTTTGAATTGATATTTTTCCAGCTTTGATACCTTAATTATGTATGCTGCAGCTCCTTTATCTTTATATGAGTATTCGTAATAAGGGACCCCTGAGGACTCGATTATCTTTGCACCCTCTTTTGCCAGGATTATCACCTCTTCCATGAACTCTGAAAATATTTTCTTTAGTTCCCTGGCAATTTCAAGGAAGGTTTCCGGGGCCATCTCTGAAAGCATCTCCAGTTGCGCTTCTTTTTTCTCCCTGTTTATCTCGGCTAACATGGATGTGATATTGGTCTCCACATTCCATGACTGGTTCCTGCTGATCTTGTCAAAAACAAATTCGAGTATGATCTTCGTTGTGTCAGGGTCGGCCCCGATATCTGAAAATATATTTCCCGTAATAAAATTGTTCATTCTGTTCAGGTTCAATTCGACATCAAACCCGGCAGGGATATCTGTCTCATACGTGAATGACCTGACAAGGCGGTTTATAAAACTGTCGATGGTGGTGACGGCAAAATTAGAATAGTTGTGAAGGATTTTTTTTAGTACTTTCCCGGCCTGATGTTCAATATTTCTGAGAGTTTTATCTTTATCGAGGAGGTTCTTTTTAAGTTCATCATCTTCCCCTTTTGAAAGGGTTTTTAGTGAGCTCAGGATCCTCTCTTTCATCTCTGCAGCGGCCTTGTTTGTAAATGTTATTGCGAGGATGTGTTTGAAGTTATCCCTTTTCCCGTCTTTGAGTGCAAGGGCCAGGTATTCCAAGACAAGCTGATATGTTTTCCCCGATCCTGCAGATGCCCTGTAATTGATAAAGGTCAAATCATCCCCTCCGGAAATATTATATCACCACAGATTTAATTTTAAATTCCAGAGTCAAGATTTTCTGCAGAAAGGGACAAAAGGGGACAGACACCTTTCCAAAGGTGTCTCACACTCTATATAGGATTGGTGACTCCGTGTCCCCTTTTGACAATATTGACCTGAAATCGAATTAATAGTATTCTGAGATCATGCTGAGGATATTTTCAGGGATATATAAAGGGAGAAAGTTGAAATCTGCCGATACTCCGGATGTGCGCCCTACGACTGCAAAAGTCAAACTCTCTTTTTTTGACATTATACAAGACAAGATCAGGGAGAAGATATTTCTGGATGGCTTTGGTGGAAGCGGAAATATAGGAATTGAAGCATTATCCAGAGGGGCGGAATATGTTGTTTTTATAGACATTCTTCCGGATTCAATAAAACTCCTGAAAGATAATATAGAGAGGATAGGAATCCCGTCAGATCACTTCAGGATCATTAAGGGAGATTATAACAGGAGTATTATTCAGCTTGCTAATGAAGGATTCAAGTTTGATATTGTATTTCTTGATCCTCCATATAAACTTCTTGAATATGCCAATCCTGTAAAGATCTTATATAAACGTGATGTGCTTGCCGATGATGGAATTATTGTTCTCGAAAGGCCTTCCCGCCTGAAATTCGATGCAAAATATTTTGACTTGTACAGAGAACACAGGATAGGGCAGAAGACCCTTAATTTTTACCGCCACGAAAAGAAAAAAAAAAAGTAAAATTTGTTTTTTCAGGTTTTGCTTTAACCTTCCAACCAGATCCCTGATCATATAATAAAAGGTAAGATATGTTGCATAAATGGTTCTTCGGGATTATTGTACTATTATTAATACCGGAGGTGTGAGATGAAAAGATTAGGTGATTTTTTAAGAACAACTCTTATGGGTGGCCTCCTTGTGGTTCTTCCGATAGCACTAACATTCTTTCTTATCAGGTGGATATTCAATATTGTTTCAAGGTTTATTGAACCTATAACAAAAATAATTGTTGCACAAACCGATACGCAAAGAATAGTGGGAGATGTACTGGCAATATCAATAATAATCTTTGTCTTCTTTCTGATAGGCCTTTTTGTTAAGACAAGGCTGGGCAGGTATATATTATGCCGGCTGGAAAAGCATATTCTAAAAGTAGCCCCCGGATATTCACTCTTTAAGGAAACACTTAAGCAGCTGATAGGTCAGGACAAGAGGCCCTTTTCCTGTGTTGTTCTTGGGAGGATTTTTGGTAATGATACTCTGATGACAGGTTTTGTTGCAGATGAACATATGGACGGGAGGATGACAGTATTCTTCCCTTCTGCTCTGAATCCGACCACCGGGCTTCTCTGCCATTTAAAAAAAGAGGATGTGATCAAACTGGATGTTACTGTCGAAACTGCAATGAGGACCATAATCAGTTGTGGAGCCGGGGCATCAAAATTATTTAAAAATATCGAAATTTTGGATTGAAAAAAATATTTTTAGGTTTATTATAGAGTATTAAGTTTTAAAAATTCCGGGCAAAATGCAGTTTCTACTGCATATAATAATGGTTATATACTATTTGAAAAAATTATAAGATCGCGATGTCAGGGAGGCAAAATGAGATCTAAACTAAAATTAATGGTTGTTTTAATTGTTCTATTATCTTTTACATTTATTTTTTCAGCAGATAAAATTATAAAAGAACCTGTCCTCAGTGGGAAGGCCAGGGTTGAGATGTTCAAAAAGCATACAGCTCTGAAAGATTCTTCACAATACAAGAGGATAAAATGGCAGTATGTAGGCCCTACTAATATAAGTGGCAGGTGTACAGATGTCGAGGCTATTTCACCCAGAGGAAAGCAGTATACGATATGGGTAGGGGCAGCGACAGGCGGAGTATGGAAGTCAACAAATGAAGGAACAACCTTTGAACCTGTTTTTGATGATATGCCTACTGCATCGATCGGTGATATAGAGATTGATCCGAAGAATCCCGATGTTGTATGGGTAGGAACAGGAGAGGCAAATATTTTCAGGAGTTCCAATGCCGGTTGCGGGGTTTTTAAAACAATAGATGGCGGGAAGACCTGGGAAAATATGGGCCTTGAAAAAACTCATACAATACCGCGCATCAGGGTTCATCCTCAGAACAGTGATATTGTTTATGTAGCTGCAACAGGGCATGAATGGACTTCAAACTCTGAGAGGGGACTTTATAAGACTATAGATGGCGGAAAGACATGGGAAAAAATTCTTTTTATTAATAATAATACAGGAGTTAACGATCTGGTTCTCGACCCGAAAAATCCGGATACAGTTTACTGTACTACTTGGGAGAGGAAAAGACTGAAGTGGAATGATCCGAGGACTTATAAATACCATAAGAACAATGGCGTCTGGAAGTCAACAGACGGAGGTAAGACCTGGGCAAAGAAGAACAAAGGACTTCCTGTTGCTCATGAAATTGGAAGGACTGGTATCGACATTGCAGCTTCGAATACGGATGTTCTGTATGCTTATGTTGATAATTACGGTATTGCCAAAAAATCGGAACCGGGAGAGACCGATTCGTACGGGCGTCAGAAAAAGGATGTTATAAAGGGCGCATCGGTTTTCAGAACAAATGATGGTGGTGAAAACTGGAAGCAGGTAAGCGGTTTAACAGAAAAATCAAAGTTGTTCATGGAGCGCCACTCCGCAACTTACGGATGGGTGTTCGCTCAGATCAGAGTAGATCCTCAGAACGAGAACAGAATATATACGATGGGCCTTTTCCTGAATGTATCTGATGACGGGGGGAAGACTTTTAATGTGGTCAGAGGAATGCATCTGGATCATCACGGCCTGTGGATAGATCCGAACAATTCAAATTATCTCCTGAATGTTCAGGATGGCGGGCTTGCTATCTCCTATGACCGTGGCAAGAACTGGAAAATACCATTGAAGGAACTTCCGCTTGCTCAATTTTATAATATTGCATTTGATATGCAGACACCTTTCAATGTGTACGGTTCTATTCAGGATCATCACAGTTTCTATGGCCCGGTTGATATTTCGAGAAGCAGAAAATATATTCAGCCCGTCGAATTTAAGCATACGGTAGGAGCGGAAGGCAGTTCTCATGCCGTAGATACAAGAGACACTACTGTTTATGCCAGTGTTTTTTACGGTGCTCTTGCAAGACTCAGAAAGGGTGAAGTTGATGAAACGATGCTCCTTCCTGAGAAACTGCCCGGAGAGACCATGCTGAGAGGGCAGTGGGTAGCACCGACAATTATTTCTCCTCACAATCCGGATATTGTTTATCACGGGATGCAATATGTAATGATGTCCCGGGACAAAGGGAACACATGGGAAAAGATCAGTCATGATCTCTCCTACAATAATCCGAAAAAAAAGGGAGATATAAATTATCAGACAATAACCGCTCTGGATGAATCTCCGAAAAGATTCGGACTTATCTATGCAGGGACTGATGACGGGAGGATCTGGCGGACCATGAACGGCGGGAAGAACTGGTCAATGATTCGTAGCGGAATGGTGCCTGGTAGATGGATATCAAGGCTTGTTGCATCTAAATATGATCTCGGAACAGTTTATATGACCCAGACAGGCAGAAGGGATGACGATTTTCAGGTCTACATCTGGAAATCTGATAACTTCGGAAGGACATGGACAGATATTTCCGGGAATATCCCGATTGGTCCTGTTAATGTGATCAGGGAAGACCCTAAGAATAAAAAGAGACTCTATCTTGGAACTGATGCCGGTGTGTACATTAGCAATGACGGCGGTAAGAAATGGGAAGTTCTGGGGGATATGCCTTTTGCATACGTCCATGACCTTGCTTATCATCCAAGAGATAATATGATCATAATTGCAACTCATGGAAGAGGGATATGGGTGCTCGATGCTGAAGAGATCGATAAGAAAGAAGAGTCCGGGGGAAAAGCCGGGATCACTGCAAATCCTGAGGAGTTGAAGAACCTTCTTGGCAGCTGGCTTGTGAATTCCGATAGAGGTTTTTCTTTGAATCTGATCTTTAAAGAAATTGCCGGAAAAGTGGACGGCAAAATGAAAATGCAGTTCGGGAATGCAGACCTCTCGAATATTTTTTATGACGGAAAAAAATTGATGTTCAAAGCTGTTCTTGATATGACCAAGATGGGTGGACAGGTTATGGAAATGAAAGCTGATATAGATATAAAAGGTGAAGAGTTAAAAGGTGTTGTCAAGACCAAGATGGGTGACCTTAAGATCACTGGGAAAAAAGAGAAGAAATAGTAGTTATCCTTTTCTTAGAATTAATAATGAATTAATGTAATATAAAACAAGCCCCGGCATAGTCCGGGCCTTGTCCCTATGCTTCGCTTTCTCTCATATAAAGGTAGAGGGGTAATCCTAATGACAAACCGATAAATAAAGTAGCTAGGAGAGGGATGTAAAAGTATCTGACACCTGCCCTTATCCTGTCATAAAGGATAAATGCAACAAGGACGATCGCTGATAGTGTCAGGTCTGCCCATCCGAACATGGCTATCCGGCTTTGAAATAGTTCATTTGCCATCCCGTTGAGATCAAAGCCATTTTCGGCTATCCATGCTATCAGTTGGTAATAAGGAAATACAACCCCGAGAAAACACATCACCAGATAAAAACTCTTCATGCTTCTCATATTTTCCCCCTTTATATAATCTACTTTATATTTAATTAATAAAAAAGCAACTCTAAAGTTAAAACACCCCAAAAGTATGATGATAGAATTTCAGCACTTCCTCAACAATGTTAAAACTATTCAAAAAATTATTTTAAATTATCTATTTTGTATTTTAAAACATATGGGGCATCATCTTCATCTGTATCTGTGGTCCATAAAAATCCATTATGGAACAGGACTGGCTTCCGTATCAGGTCATCCGGCCTGTTAACTCCGGGGATCTTAATATAAAAATTATCAATATATTTCCCATTGTCATTAAATACATCTATCAGAATTTCCCCTTTTTTGTTCATTTTTGATGTGAAGACCAGAAGATTGTTTTTATATGTGGCAAGCTTGTAAATATCATTGTAATGTTTCCGGTTGTAAAGCCTATAAAGTTCGATATCCTCTATCTTTGTATACTTAATTTTTTCATAAGAGACGGGTTTATATTTCCTACTGAATTCCCGGACGATCTTTCCTGACTCAAGATCTATCTGGATCGTATGATATCTTTCTTTATGAGATATGTATAAGTATTTTTCTTTATCAAATGCTCTCAGAAAACGGGTCAGTTCATCCATATTAACCATCACTCCGTTTTTTGATGATTTTTTGATCAGGAGATCTTTTGTATCAAATGAGAGGTTCATTTTTATAACTATACCGGATTGATCAATGTAGGATAGGTTATTTGCTCGGCGGATTACCCCGGTCTTCTGCTGACTGATCAGTGATTCTCCTGAAACAAAATAAGATCTCCCTTTGAAAACCTCAATCAATGAAGCAAATGTACTGAGTCCCTGAACCGTCAACTCATTGTTCAGGGTGCCCGCCTGTGAAAATTTGATCAGTTTTACAGGAAGGATTGATCCGACATAAATATTATTGTTTAAGAGGATAAAATTTGACAAATATTTTATTTCCCCCGGGCCTTCCCCCCTTTTAATTAAATTTTTTACATATGTCCCATTCGGTCTGAATTTAAGGATCTGAATTGTCCCCCTTATAAAAATTGAGCCGTCCTCAGCAACTTTAATACCCCTTATCATTTTGAAAACAAAGTCATCTTCATAATCTGTAATCCTCTGAACCTCAGTCAACTGGAGCGATCTTCCCGGAGTTTTCCCGTAGATAACCGAAGGTTTGTCGGAGTTGTGAAAGATTTCTGAAGATATCTGAATATAAAAACCTAAGGTAAAAAACAATAAAAATATTATTTTTTTCATAGTTTAACTCCTATATATTAATATCATTTCTACGAAAAAATAGTCAAAAAGATTCTATTGTTTTATTATTATTTAATGGATATCACAAAAAAATCAGCTTTAATTTTTATACTTATATTGATGACGGGGGTGACTGGCATGGCAGCAGATAAAAATGTTAAAGGGATTGTGTTTTTTAAAACACAGATGATGGATACCCTGAAAGAATTTTATACAGGTGAGGTGGGCTGTGAGGTCTGGCTGGAGCAGGGTGGATGTGTGATCCTTAAAGCAGGGAACATGCTGTTCGGGTTTTGCCAGAGAGATAAAGCGGATATGGATGCATTGATCACTTTTTTTTATGATACAAGAGAGGAAGTTGACCTGAAGTATAAGAAATTTAAAAACACATCAGTAGAAAAGCCGGTCGAGAATTTAAAATATAAGATCTACCACTTTTTCGCAAAAGATCCTGAGGGAAGGATGATCGAGTTTCAGCATTTCCTCAATCTGGTTAAGAAAATTTAGATTATTTTTTGTTCTGAGCGGATCTTTTATTCCACAAATAATACACGGGGAGACCGGAGATTGTGATTGCAAGCCCTGCCAGTGATTCGACTGGTTTTTCTATTATGGTAATGATCAAAATTCCAATTGATGTAGTGATAAAAATAACTGGGATATAAGGATATCCACAAACACGATAAGGCCTTGGCTTATCCGGGTATTTTTTTCTTAGTGTAAATACTGCTGTTGCTGCAGCTATCCAGAAGACGATTGATATGAACATAACAAAAGTCAGTAATTGCTCAAATGTTCCGGTGAGGGTAAGAATGCATGCAAGGAGTCCCTGAATAAAGATCGAAAAAGCAGGAGTCTTGAATTTTGGATGAATTCTTCCTGCTTTTCTAAAAAACAGCCCATCCTGAGCCATCGCATAGTAGACTCTCGGACCTGTAATGATTGACCCGTTTAGCGATCCGAATATAGAAACGAGAACGATTGCAGATATAACTGCACCTGTTGTTCCCCCAAACAATGATGAGGTTGCTTTCTCCGCAATTCTTACCACACCTGATATTTCGTTTAATGGCAGCGCATAAAGATAAAGGTAATTGATCAATACATAAATAACCGAAATGATCAGCGTGCTCCAGATTAGTGTAAGTGGAAGGTTTTTCCCTGGGTTTTTTATTTCTCCTCCAACAAAATTGATGCTGTTCCATCCGTCAAAAGCCCAGAAGACAGCTATAAGAGCAAGTACAAAACCTGACATCAGGTTTGTTGTGCTGACAAGCGAAGGGTTCAGGGAAAAATCAATGGGATTTCCTTTGCCGAATAAAAAGCCGAAAATAATAATTCCAGCGATTAGTCCGATCTTCAGAATTGTAGATATATTCTGAACAATCTTCCCCAGCCCGGTTCCAAGAGCATTAATAGTAGAGATAAAAATAATTAAACTTATTCCCACTAATTGTCCGGCCGAAATAGACACTTGAAAATTCAAGTTGAAAAAATCAAAATTTGTTGCAAAGATAATCTTTCCGAGCGATAGGCCCGGGAAAAAATAACCGGTATATTCTGCGAATGCCACTGCCAGCCCTGCTATTGCACCTGTCATATATATCAACAACATCATCCATCCGAAAAGAAAGCCCACAAGAGGGCCGTATGCTTCTCTTAAATATGCATACTGGCCACCTGCTTCGGGATAGAGTGCTCCTAACTCTGCATAGGTCATTGCTCCGGCAAGGGTGATCAAACCACCGATGATCCATGCCAGAATGATAAGAGTCGCAGAGGGGAGTGCCTTTACCATTATTCCGGTGGTAAGAAAAATACCACTACCCAGAACTATTCCAACCATGATCATCGAGGAATCAAAAAGGTTGAGATTCCGTTCAAGTTTTGTTTTCATGAAGATACTTTGTTTCAACAATTATACAATCTCTTTTAAAAACTCATCTATTCTGTTTAATCCGGCAAGGAGATAGCCTTTCTCTG
>JAOZUQ010000022.1 GCA_029938635.1 Candidatus Aminicenantota bacterium | reverse complement strand
AGAATATCCTCTCAATCGAAATTCCGAAGGAAGTCTTCCTCACGGTGATCGTCTTTGCAATACCACTATTCTTAATAGCTATTACTGTACCTTCAAAAACCTGTATTCTCTCTTTCCCGCCTTCAACAACCCTGTAAAACATTTTCAACACATCACCAGGTTTGATTTCAGGAAGATCAGTTCTAATCTCCGGATAATAATTCAGGTTTCCAATATCCATTCTGTTCTTCTTTTTTTCAATCTTTTCTTCTTCCTTTTTCTCTTCTTCAGGAGCAGCTTCCTTCACGTTCCCTTCTGCTTTCGGCTCAGTTTCTTTTTTCACTTCCTTTTTTACTTCTTCCTGTTTTTCAGTCTCTTTGGCTTCTATTTTCTGGTCAGCTGATTTTTCTTCCACTTTCTCCTTTATATCGGCTTTCTTCTCTTCTACAGGTTCAGTTATTCCTCCATCTTTCTTATCATCGGTCATTCTAATTCTCCTAATGTATAAACTGTTTTATATTTTACACAATTTTACTGTACTTTTCAATATCAGAGCCAATTTAATTTGACTGTCCATAAATATTCTGATATAAAACTTCTGGTAAAAACAGAGAGTTTTGATTCAATTGTACTTCAAAGAGGAGAGCGTATGAGTTCCGATAAGGATTTTATTAAACAAATCACAAAAAGATCAGATGATTTCTCAAGATGGTATACAGATGTAATAAAAAGAGCTGAACTTGCAGACTACACTACAATGAAAGGAATGATGGTAATAAGGCCTTACGGTTATGAGATCTGGGAACATATTCAAAGCAATCTCGATAAAATGTTCAAGGATACCGGCCACAAGAACGCTTATTTTCCTTTATTTATCCCGGAAAGCTTTCTAAAAAAAGAAGCAGAACATGTTGAGGGTTTTGCACCTGAAGTAGCCTGGGTTTCATTTGGCGGAGACGAAGAACTTGAAGAGAGGCTTGCTGTACGTCCCACCTCGGAAGCGATCATTTGCTCAATGTACTCAAAATGGATTAAATCATGGAGAGATCTGCCTGTCTTGATAAATCAGTGGGCAAACGTGGTCCGCTGGGAAAAAGTCACCCGGCCTTTCCTTAGAACCACCGAATTCCTCTGGCAGGAAGGACATACTGTTCACGAATCCGCTGAAGATGCTCAATCAGAAACTCTCAGAATGCTCAATATATATAAAACATTTGCTGAAGATTATCTGGCAATACCTGTTATTTCAGGAATGAAATCTGAAGCCGAAAAATTTGCAGGTGCAGAAAGCACCTATGCTATTGAAGCTCTTATGCCTGACGGGAAAGCCCTGCAGGCAGGGACTTCACATAATCTGGGGCAGAACTTTTCAAAGGCGTTTAATATAAGATTCGAGACCCGGGATCAGAATTTGGAGTTCGGCTGGCAGACTTCATGGGGAGTTTCAACGCGGCTGATCGGTGCTTTGATTATGGTTCACGGGGACGATTCAGGACTGGTAATTCCTCCCAGGGTAGCCCCTTTGCAGGCTGTTATTGTACCTATCTCAAGAGGGAATTGGAAAGAGACTGTTCTACCCGAGGCACAAAAACTCTTCAGTTCCCTTAAGGAAGCGGGGATCCGTGTTTATCTTGATGATAGAGACACTTATACTCCCGGCTGGAAATTTTCAGAATGGGAAATGAGAGGAGTACCGGTCAGGATAGAGATAGGCCCGAAAGACATTGAAAAAGGGCAGGTTGTTCTTGTGAACAGGATCAATAGAGAAAAATCCTTTGTTGAAATTGGAAATCTCATGATTGAATTAAATAATCTGTTAGAAAAAATTCAGAAAGATCTTTTTGAAAAAGCACTAAAATACAGAAAGGACAATACTGTAACAAATAAAACCCTCAACGATCTCGCTCAAACAATTGAGGAGAAGAGGGGTTTTGTAAGATCAGGATGGTGCGGCAGCCCGGATTGTGAAGCAAAAGTTAAAGAGAAAACTGCAGCGACCATTAGAGTTATTGACAATAAAAAAGAATCAGGTATAAACAAGTGCCTGGTATGCGGGAAAGATTCAACAGATACAGTGATTTTTGCAAAATCATATTGACGAAAAATTGTAAAAAAATATTATTAATGATAATATAATATTATGATAATTGAGTGCCCGAATTGTAGTTCCAAATATAATGTTCCCGATGAAAAGATAAAAGGGACTATAAAACTAAAGTGCTCAAAATGTTTTAATATTTTTTCCTTCAGTAAAAAACAGGAAGATGAATCGGAAAGCAACAAAGATACTGCAAAAATAATAGAAAAGAGCATAGGTGATTCACTCTGGAGTAATGAGAACCTTAAACTGCCTGAAGGTCAGAAGATTTCGATTGCAGTAATTAAAGGTGCAAGAGCTGGATATATCTATCATTTGTCCAAACCATATGTTTTGATAGGACGTGGAAAGGTAGATCTGATCATCCCGGACAAAGAAATCTCAAGAAAACATGTTGCAGTAGAGGTCAGGAATACTAAGATTTACCTTCGAGATCTCGGTAGTACAAACAGTACGTTCATTAATGATTCAAAAGTATCGATCACTCAAATAACCGACCAGACCGAATTCAGGATCGGCCAGACAACTTTAATGTTGATCACGACATCAAAGGACTAAAATTTTGTGGAGATCATTAAAATTATTAGTTAATTTTTTTATTACATCTATTGTATTCAATTTTTTCATTCTAATACTGATAATGTTTTTAAACCCTCACATTTTCCTGAGTGATACAGAGCTGATAACACTTTTTATTAATCTTTTCTTATTTTATGGCCCTCTCTGGTTTGTAATTATTGCAATTGTATTCTTTATTATTCAATTTTTTGCTGAAAAAAAATATAATATAGGTATAGTGGCACCTCCCACCCTGACGTATTTTTTATCTTTCACAATGCTTAATATTTCGATCATATTTTATTCGAACTATGAATACTATTACGATTTTTTCCAGGCTGATACCAGGACAAAACTTGTTACTGTCCTACTCATAAATCTTTTTTTAGTTATTACCGGAATAATTTTTGTGTTTTTCAAAAAGATCAACAAAAGCTGGGTCCAGCTGATTTTCATTCTCCTTCTTATCCTTAATATGACAAATGCTTATACATCTATAATTTCACTCAACAGGGATATCAACAAAAATGAAATGGATATCCAGCCACAGGTCGAATCAAACCCCCGGAAAATAAGGATCGTGATCATGGATGGTCTATCCCTCCAATTTATAAGTTCATATACTTCAGATCAAAACCTTCTTAATTTTAATTTATTGCTTAAAAATGGCGTCAGAGGGAGGATCAGGGGATTTAAACCAAACTTCAATGTATCTCTCATCAATTCTGCAATGACAGGACTCAGGCCTTACAAATTCCGGTATCACTCTGATTATAAATTCAGATTCAGAGAATTAACTTATGAATTTGACATGTTCCCTAAATATATATTTTTCCGGAATTCATCAGTTCTGAGCTCAACAACATTTTATAAAAAGAAAGAAAACTCCAATTATAGTGATAAACTCAGCCTGTATTATGAAAATTCAGGAAAGAAAGTTCAAAAGATCTTTGAGCCGAGATATTTCCCCACTTATTCTGAAAAAGCACTTAAGAAGAGCAGTCATTTTATCAAGTATTATTCCGATATAATTGGAAAAGAGACAGGTAATAACAGGAAACTGGAAATCCTGAAGAAAAGTTTTGCCTTTGACGATTTTTTGCGAAATCAGATTGCGGATTTGAAGGACAGGGACACATATTATTCAATAGTAAGGCTCCCTGGCCTGGGGGTTATCAGTAAGATTTTTTATCAATATTCTATGCCTGATCTTTTTGGAGATATCAGCAATGAAGAGGTAAAGAAATATGGCAGGATCATAGAACAATACTATGAATATTATGACTCAATTCTCGGAACCCTGATCAGCTCCACCGGAGAGAATGAACTTCTGGTTATTATGAGTTTTTTTGAATATGAGCCACTCCCGATCTGGCGAAGATTGCTCGTAAACCTTTTAAGCCAGGATGAGAGAGAAAGTTTTGTCTATTCACCCAACTCAATGGGAACGCTCCTGATGTATGAAAGAGGGAGTATAAAAAAAGATTACAACCTTAAAACAATCTCAATAAATGATATTTTCCCCACTTTGCTCTACTATTCCGGTTTTCAACTTTCAAAAGATCTTCAGGGTGAAGTTATGAAGGAAATATTTACGGACGATTTCAAGCTTAATAATCCTATTGAGATAATTTCAGACTAGAATTGCTTCAATAATCATATTCAGATTGACTGAATATCTCTATTCAAATATAATCCTTTATAAGATGAAAAAGCTATCCCCTCTTCTAATTTCAGTATTGTTAATATTCTCATGTGCTATTAAAAAAAACATCCCCGAAGTTACTCCAGATATCAATGCTGAAAAACTGATGGAAATATCCCTGAGTCCGACAACCTTCTCTATTCTCAGTGACAAGAACAGAATAATTCTTTCTGACCTGAAGGGAAATATTCAATCAATTCTACCAGAAAACAGAAAGTCCTCAAATTTATTGAATACAGAAAACAAACTAAGAAAACGATTTTTTTTTCAAAATGGAATAATTGTCCTTAATACCCTTAATAATAAAAAGCAGTTCCTGTTTGATCTGAACACGAATAATATAATTTATGAAATTAAAAATGCATCCGGTAAAAGGATCATTGGAGTGGATAAGGAAAATCTTGTTTATCATAATAAAAAATCAATTAATATCTTCAATTTTCAGGAAAAGAGAGTAATATTCTCAACTGAAATAAATCAGGGCAAAATTATAAATTGTGAGATCTCTGATAACAAAGCCTTTATCCTGAGCGAGAATTCATTTCTTATATACGATCTTTCAAAAAACATAAGTACTTTTAAAAGTATTGAAACACCACCGGCTTCTCCTTTCCTGAAAATAAATGATAATATTTTTTATGGTGACAAAAAGAGAAATCTTGTAAATTTCTCTCTCAATAAGAATAAAATTATCTGGAAATATAGATTTCAAAAACTATTGATCATTAAACCTGTTTTCCATGAAGAAATATTAATTGTAAATCCGGAAGATAATAACACTTATTTTATAACTCGCAGAGGGGGGCTCAAACATTGGTACAGATCAGATTACAGCCATCGCTTCGAACCGGTTCTTATGAAAGATCATTTAGCTGTTTTTCAACGTGTTAAAGAAGGGACTTCAATTAGTTTTTACGGGATAGAAAAGCACTCTGTTTCAAATTTCAGGGATAAATCTCTTTTACTGAAACTTCCCCCCGTTTACTCTAACGGTAATTTATATTCTATTGGAACTGAAAAAGATGATCCTGTTCTCAAACTTATAAAAATCGGTAATAAATTCGGATCGGAAATCACATCAGAACCAGGGGGTAATTATGAAACCGGTAAATCGATAAAATTTCTGATCAGGCCTGTAAATATAATAAAACCGGAAATCTTTGCAGAAATACTTAATGATAAAAAAGAAAAAATATTTTCAAAGATATTCCAGAATGCCCTGCTTTCTTCATTTATCTGGGTCCCTGATACCAGAGGGAAATTTATCCTGAATGTAATTACAAAAGATGAAAAAGGAATAACAAGAACAGATACAAAAGATCTGGTTGTAACAGACCCCGGGCAAATATATAAAAAACTTCAGATAAAACTCCATAAGAAATGCGGAGTGAAAGAGCAGATAACCGGCCAAAAAAATGAAAAAGAAGATAAAGAGCTATCTGACTGATAATAAAATCAGATTTTTAGATAACTCTGAGATAGGAGATTTCCTGACCATGCGTGTCGGTGGAAAAGTTGGATTTATTATTTTCACCGATTCTAATGAGAAATTAACAGAATTACTCGAAGTGTTATTTTCCCTTAAACAAAAATATATTCTCATCGGAGGGGGAAGTAATATTATTTTTCCCGATTACGGGAAAGATTTAATTGTAATAATCAACAATTCATCTGAGATCAGTATGGAAAAAAAGGATACTCTCAAGGTAAATACAGGGCTGAAGAACACTGATTTTCTTGAATATTGTAAAAACAATAATATTGCAGGATTTGAATTTCTTGCCGGTATTCCGGGCACACTCGGTGGAGCGACTGCAGTTAACGCCGGTGCTTTCGGGGAATCCATTTCGGATAAAATTACCGGAGGGGATATATTCACAGAGGACGGGAATTTTGAATACATGAATAAAGACTTCTTTAAGTTTGAGTACCGTGATTCAAGATTCAAGTACGGGAAAGATATAATTATAAATATTTATCTGAAATTTGAAAATGGAAGTAAAAACTCCATAAAAAACAGAATAAATGAAATTGTTAAGTTGAGAACCGAAAAACACCCACCCTACTCTTCATTCACAGCCGGATGTTTTTTTAAAAACCCTGAAGTTGAAGGTAAAAAACTTTCAGCAGGAAAACTGATAGAGAATTGTGACCTTAAAGGGTATGAGACTGAAGAGGCCATGATTTCTGATAAACATTCAAATTTCATAGTAAATAAGGGAACTGCCGGTTTTTCAGATATTGAAGAACTTGGTAGAAAAGTTCAGAATATTGTAAAGAAAAAAAACGGGATATCTCTTGAAAGAGAAGTAATATTTGTTTCACCAGGTGGTGATAAATTTTGAGTTCTAAAACAATACAGGGAAACTGAGAGTATATGAGATTCATTTTTATATTTATAGATGGAGTCGGGATAGGGAAATCAAATGGTAACAATCCCTTTATCGCAGCTAGCCCGAAGATACTGCGATTATGGGAAAACTTCACCATAGATCTTCCTGATTTTACTATTAAGCCCATTGACCCTCTGCTGGGTGTTGATGGAACCCCCCAGAGTGCTACAGGACAAACAACGATATTTACCGGAGTGAATATACCAGGACTTCTTTCAAAACATATCGGTTCCTTCCCGAACAGGATCATGAGAAAGGTGATAAGTGAGGAGAATCTCCTTCTGAAACTTGAAAATTCAGGAAAAAGTGCTAAATTCATAAATGCATATCCTCACCATTCAGAGCTGTTTTCCAACTCCAATATCAATATTGATAATGAGGGTAACCTTGTTTTCTCCGACAACTTTCCGGACAAGTTTAAAAAAAGGATCTCTGTTACAACATCAATTCTAATTTCAAATAATGTCAAACCATTTGATACAGTAGATATAAAAGAGAAGCGATCATTGTATCAGGATTATTCGAATAAATCTCTTCTAAAATACGGCCTCGATCTTCCCGTTTTCTCCCCTGAAGATGCCGCAGAAGTACTTTTTAGGACTTCAGGAAATTTTGATCTTATCCTTTACGAATTTTTTCAATCTGATATTTACGGCCACAGAAAAAATATTGAAGAACAGATCGAATTGATATCTGATCTGGATCTGCTTTTATCTACACTTATATCACTAATGGATCGTAATAAAGATACACTTCTCATAACGAGTGACCATGGAAATCTGGAGGACAGTTCAGGTAAGGCTCATACAATGAATCCTGTACCACTCATAACATGGGGAAGAGGGAGTTCTGAACTGGCTGAAAATATCAACAACCTTTCAGACGTCACTCCGGAGATACTTAATTTCCTGACTTCCTGATCTTGTCAAAATTATTTTTTATTGCAATATTCAATTCTTCGGGTGATATCCCCTTAATATCAGCAATTCTGTCTGCAACTATCTTTACCCTTGACGGATCATTTGTCTTACCTCTGAAAGGTTCAGGTGAAAGGTAAGGTGAATCTGTCTCGGAGAATATCCTGTCAACAGGTATCATCTCAACTATCTCCCTTAAAAAACCAGACTTCTTGAATGTTACTATACCCGATATAGAAATATAGTAACCTCTTGATATTATCTCTTTTGCATCTGTTATATTTCCTGTATAGCAGTGAAAAACAACCGGGAGTTTAAACTTTGTTTCTTCAAGCATACTTATTATTTCAGATTCAGCTTCCCTGGAATGTATTATCAGTGGCTTTCCAAGTTCTTTTGCTATATCGATCTGCCTGCGGAACACTTTCTTCTGAACATCAGGAGTTGAAAAATTGTAGTGATAATCAAGGCCTGCCTCACCTACTCCGATGGCCTTTTTATGTTCCATAAACTTTAGTATCTTTTTCTCAACTGCCGTTGAATAGTCCCTGGCATTATGAGGATGGGCAGCAGTCATAATAAAAATGTTTTCATTTCCTTCTGCGATCTCTTCAGTTATTTTGTGTGAATCCTTTTCATATGGATCTGCTACAGACACTAAAGTGGAAACACCCGAAGTGAAAATGGTTTTTATCAGTTCTGACCGGTTTTCGTTAAAATCTGTACTGTCAAGATGACAGTGAAAATCTGTATATCCCATACTTTATTATAACACACGATTTCATATTTGACTTTTTATTTCCCGTAAGCTATAAAATCTTTTAACCCATTTCTAAAGGAAGGCAACTATGGATTCATTTTTGACCTGGCTGGATAGTATTTTTGTAACTTACAATGAGTATATCGGCGGATATCTGCTTCTCGCATTGTTGATCCCTACCGGTATTTTCTTTTCTATCAAATTCAGATTTCTTCATATCACGAAACTATGGCACTCCCTGAAAGTGATCGCAGGGAAGTATGATAAGAAAGGTGATGAAGGGGATATTAATCATTTCAGAGCCTTGACCACGGCTTTATCGGCAACAGTCGGGACCGGAAATATCGTTGGAGTTGCCCTGGCAATTTATGTTGGCGGCCCCGGTGCTGTCTTCTGGATGTGGGTAACAGGATTTCTTGGAATGATGCTTAAATTTGTTGAAAGCACACTATCTTTGAAATACAGAAAAATTAATGAAGACGGTTCTGTGTCCGGCGGGCCCATGTACTATATGGAATACGGCCTGAAAGACAAGTTGGGATCTTATTCCAAATGGCTTGCAATTGTGTTTGCCGGAGCCACTTTATTGTGTTCGATGGGAACCGGGAATATGGCGCAATCAAACTCTATATCTGATATTCTGAGCAAGAATTATAATATACCTACTTATATTTCCGGAATAATTATTACAGCCTTTGTCCTACTCGTCATAGTAGGAGGGATAAAAAGGATCGCAGAAGTTACATCAAAACTTGTTCCGTTCATGGCTGTTTTATATTTTTTAAGTGCACTGATAATATTAATAGTTTTCTATAGACAGATCCCTGATGCATTCTACCTTATATTCACTGATGCTTTTACCGGTACTGCAGCCAAAGGAGGATTTATTGGGGCTGTATTCATGATCACGATCAGACAGGGAGTAGCAAGAGGATTATTCTCAAATGAAGGTGGACAGGGATCAGCTGCAATTGCCCATGCTGCCGCTAAGACAAAGCATCCTGTGAGAGAGGGATTAGTTGCATCGGTAGGCCCTATGGTCGATACAATTATTATCTGTACACTTACCGCACTTGTAATAATAGTTTCTGGAGCATGGACTAGTGGAATAAAAGGTGTTGGAATGACAGTTGTAGGATTCCAGAACGGGTTCTCTGCGATCGGGATCGGTTATATAGCAAAACATGTTGTAGCAGCAGGCCTTTTATTATTTGCATTCTCAACCATTATTTCCTGGTCTTATTACGGCTCCAGAGCATCAGAATACCTGTTCGGCCCCAAATCAATAAAACCTTACAGATTCGTATACGGCTTCTTTGTATTCCTCGGTTCTGTGTGGGGACTAGACCTGGTATGGCACTTTGTTGATATGGTTATAACTTTTATGACAATTCCGAACCTTATCGCCATACTTCTTCTGACCCCTGTGGTTTCTAAAGAGATAAAGAGCTATTTTAATTATATGAAATCGATCTCAGATTAATAAATTTAAAGTCCGAGAACTTTTTTTAATTTTTCGATGAAGAAATTAACTATTTATTAAATAAAGATGGTTGTTCCTTATCTTCGAACAATTCGGTAAGTTCTTCAAGGGAAGGCAATTGAGTAAGATCATCGAGGCCGAAATAAAGGAGGAATTCTTTCGTTGTTGAATATAGTAACGGGAGGCCCGGAACTCTTTTTCTTCCTGATATTTTTATCAGTTTTTTCTGCAGGAGGCTTTTTACGGGCCCGGTAGAATTTACATTTCTCAGATCGGATATCTCGGCAAGAGTAACAGGTTCTCTGTATGCAACTATTGCAAGTGTTTCGAGGGAAGGGACTGTCAGTTTAGAGGATCTTTTAATGGTAAAAAACTCATTCAGAGAATCGTGAAGTTCAGGTTTAGTGGAGAGATATATACCTCCGCCACTTCTGTTCAAAGACAACCCCCTTCCATCTTCTTTATAAATTTCTTCCATTTTTTCTATGATTTTTTCAAATTCGGATATCGATTCACATCCGAGGAAATTTATCAGTTTTTCCGGTTCTACAGGTTCTCCGGAAACAAAAAGAATGGACTCAATAAGAGATATCTTTTTCTCAAGTGTATCAGCTGTAAAGCCGGACTCATCTGTCAATTTGATATCTCTCCTTTTTCATATTTCCATATTGATATCGTATCAAATAATCCTTTTTGAATTGCAATAATACTTTTTCGTTTGACCATTTCAAGAACAGTAAAAAAGCTTACCAGGATCTCTTCAACCGAATCGAGTGCTTCGGCATATTTATTAAAGTTAATAAATCCATCTGATTCAAGCTTTGATAATATCTGATCCCGCATTTTTTCGACCGAATAGTTTTTCTTATCCAGAAACAGAACATCTTTTCCGTCTTCCCTGCTTACAATATTAAGAAATATCTCAGCAAGCTGGAATGAAGAAACCTCTTCCAGATCATATTCTCTGTTCTCAAATTTTTCTGTTATATCTTCCCTTTTCCACAACATTATCTCCCTCTTCTCCATCTCTTTAAGAAGTATTGATATTTTGCGGATCTTATCAAATTCAATGAGGGTCCTTATCAATTTCTTTTCTGGTGATTCCTGTCCTTCCTGTTCAGTTCTGGGAAGTAGTGATCTCGATTTTATATATATTAAAGTTGAAGCGGTCATCAGGAAGTCCCCCTCCCTGACCGGATTTATACCATCTCCTTTTTCAAGATATTTAAGGTACTCGGATGTAATATCGGAGATCCTGATATCCATGATATTCATTTTATTTTTTCTAATCAGATGGAGGAGAAGATCAAAGGGCCCGTTAAAAAATTCGGAATTGATGTTATAAACATCTTCCCCCGGATCAAAATGCATCTCATTCATAATTATACCTTCATAAGCTCTCTTACACTTCCAACAGTTTCAGAGGCAATTGCCCTTGCCTTTTTTGCACCATTATCAAGTATCTCTTTAGTATCGGTATTTTTGTACTTTTCACGTCTCTCTCTTACAGGTTCAAGGAAATTATTAAGATTTTTGATCAATATTTTCTTGCAATCCAGACATCCGATCGATGCGCTTGCACAATCTTTAACGATGTTTTCTTTCTCACTTTCTGAAGAGAATGATTTATGAATTGAATATACCGGGCAGTCTTCAGCAACACCGGGATCGGTTCTTCGCTGTCTCCTTGTATCTGTTTTCATGGGTTTGATCTTTGCTTCCACTGATTCAGCAGAATCCGAAAGGAATATTGAGTTATCGTAACTTTTAGACATTTTCCTTCCATCTGTCCCGAGAAGTTTGGGAACCGGTGTCAGGAATTCTTTCGGCTCACGAAAATACTCTCCATAAAGGTTGTTGAACCGGCGAACGATCTCCCTTGACAGTTCAAGATGAAACACCTGGTCCTCACCGACCGGGACCATATTCCCTCTTACAATAATTATATCGATGGTTTGAAGCAGAGGATATCCGAGAAATCCGAGATTGTTAATATCCCTGTCCTTCAGCTGTAGTTGCTGTTCCTTAAAGGTCGGGACCCTTTCAAGCCATCCCAGGGGAACTATCATAGAGAACAGGAGATAAAGTTCGGCGATCTCCTTTACTTGGGATTGTACGAATACTACACTTTTTTCAGGATCTATTCCGACACTCAGCCAGTCGATCAGTGTTTCCTGAATATAGGAATCTATATTTTCCGGATTCTGATAATCTGTTGTCAGTGCATGCCAGTCAACAATGGAAAAATAGCTCTTATACTTTTCCTGCAAAGTGATCCAGTTTTTCAATGCACCTTCCCAATGGCCCAGATGGAGCATTCCTGTCGGCCTCATACCGCTCATCACAATGTTTTCTTTCATTTTTTATCCATAGAAGAGGATCTTCATTATAAAGTTAATCACAGGCCTGGCAATCAGATCAAAAACACCCAGATATATCACAGCCATCAATATGAAGAATCCGTATGGTTCGATTTTTTTAAATGTTCGAAGAGCTTCTCCTTCGAGAACACCTTCAAGTATCCTGCTCCCGTCAAGTGGCGGGACGGGAAGTAGATTGAATATAGCAAGAAATATATTTATCAGGATAAGGTTAAGAAGAAGTATTGTTATTGCTTCCGCACTTCTGCTTGTAACATAGATCGAACCGACAATACCTGCCTGCTTCAATATAATGAAAACTACTATGCCCCCTATCGCCATAATGATATTTGAAACGGGGCCTGCAGCTGCAATATATATACTATCCTTTCTCGGGTTCCGGAGGTTGAAAGGGTTCACCTGAACAGGCTTGGCCCATCCGAAGACAGGGGCACCGATAATAGCAAGCATTACAGGAAAAACAATAGTACCTATAGGATCAATGTGTGCAATTGGATTAAGGCTTATTCTCCCCTGAAGCCTTCCAGTAGGGTCTCCAAACCTCTCAGCCATCCATGCATGTGCGGATTCATGAACTGATAATGCCAGTAGAATTACAAGTAATTGGATGGCAATTGTAAGTATGTTGTGCATTAATAAAAATTATCATAAATACCCCTATCAGTCAAATAATTTTGGGGACGGTCTTTTAATTTTTTAATTATTTTGTATTAAAATAATAGTTATATTAATACTTGTATAACGATTTTATAATTTTAGATATAGAAGCTTAGCCCCAGTGTTTCAGGATGAGATTTTCCCCATCGAAATATCCGTATGTGAAGTGGGTCATCCAGTCTCCGATATTTAAGTAGGTGTGCTCGTTCTCCGCTATCAACAAAGGGGTATGGAGGTGGCCGAGGATCACATAATCGTAACCTTCAGAGAATTTTGTTTTTGCAAATTCATAATACTCACCACTCCAATGGTTCTTATCGATCTTCACAAGTTTTCTGCTTGACCCCGAAGCCAGTTTAGCGATCTTCATACCAAGATCGGGGTGGATGAAAGTTTTGAATAAGAACTTTGAAAAACTGTTCCTGATGATCCTTTTCATGAACCTGTAGCCCCTGTCTTTCTTCGCTAATCCGTCACCATGCCCGATAAAGAATGTTTTATCACCGAATTTCAGATCGACACTCTCTTCGAAACAATGGATACCTACTTCGTTCTGAAGATATTGGCCGAATTCGAAGTCATGATTACCGGTTATAAAAAAAACCATTTTTCCTTCATCGATAATTGATCTTATCTTATGAATAACACCGAACCAGTACTTCGGGATTACATGCCTCCACTCATACCAGAAATCGAAAAGATCACCTGCAATGACCAGGACATCACCATTGGTGCGTACATGATCAAGGAATCCATATAGTTTCTCCCTCTTATCATGTTCAACTTCATCTTCATTGAATGCCAGATGAACATCAGAAAGAAAGAAGATCTTTTTATTAGACATATCGCGTTCCATCTCCGAAAGTATACATTACCGCCATAATCCTGGCAATAATGAATAATTCAATACAAAATAAAAAAAAATGAGATATATTCTAAAATCTTCTATTTAAACATTAGAATCAGTTTATTTAAGGGAGGAAGGATGATCAAAAGAAATATTTTTATAATTATTGTATTTTTTATTTTAGCAGGTTTGATTTTCCCTCAGAGTATTACTGTAACTGAACCTGACCCGGGAGAAACATGGTATAAAGGTCAGACATATGACATCAAGTGGACGAGCAGTGGCTGTACAGACAATAATATTAAGATCAATATCTTTAAGAATTCTGTTGCTGTGTCAAATTTTGTTGAACAGCTTACTTCTTCTGATACAGGATCAAAAAGCTGGACGATTCCTTCAAGTTATGCAAATGGAAATTATATTATCAGAATAAAGACCTCAGATAATAATTGTATAGGAGACAGTGGAGTATTTCAGATAGCTGATCAGCAGGGAGGTACACTTACCGTTACAGAACCTGATCCGGGTGAGGACTGGGAGAAGGGGAAATCCCACATGATTACCTGGACATCCAGCGGTTGTACTAATAATAATATTAAGATCAATATCTTCAGAAATTCGATAATTCAATCAAATTTTGTAGATCAGCTTACATCAACAAACAGCGGATCAAAAAGCTGGCTAATTCCATCTAATTATACTACCGGTAATTATATAATGAGAATAAAAACTGAAGATGAGCTTTGTAAAGGAGACAGCGGTGTGTTCCAGATCATCAATCCATCTTCTCCTCCGACACTGCAAATGCAAATGCAGCAGCAGCAGTTCGATTCGAAACCAAAATCTCATATTCGAGCTAATTCAATGATTGCAGATCTATTCATAAAGAAAGCATACCTCGACACCTCTATATATGGTTCCAGTGATCCTAATAATGTTCATCCAAACCAGCACCCGATCCAATGCAAGATCCAAATAGGAAATAATGGCCCAAAAAAATCTATATATACAAACATTAGAATTGAACGTAAGCACAGCGGAGGAACCAGAGATTCAATAGGTACCTATGTCAAGCAGATAAATCCAGGAGAAATCTTTAAAACTAAGATTGAGCTTTCACCGACACTAATGAAAAAAACCGGATGGTATACATTGATACTGGAATTAGATGCAGATAACAGAAATTGTGAATCTTTCAGGACACTATTAAACAATAAAAAAATATTGAAGTATTATGTAAAAAAAATACCCAAGATTGTTCAATGCATGACTAAAATTCACAAGTTCCATGTTTTTGCAACCTATGAGAATATCGGCGAAGCAAAAATGCCCAAGTTTGATGCCCGATTAACTGTCAAAGTTGTGGGAACTTATGCTTCCAGTTTTAAAGTGACCAGGGAAGTCCAGGAATTAAGTGTTGGTGAAAAAGTAACAGTTCTTTTTAATGTTGCCAATTTAATTCTGCATTCTCAACTACCGCCAACAAAAAAATGTTTGGTTACATTCTCTCTGGGTTTTGATAGAACAAACATAGAACCCGTCGGAACGAATTCAGTACCTGCCCCTACCAAAGTCAGCATTATAGCTCAAGGACTTACTAAACTTCAAATTATTGATAAATGTAATACATATTAATAAAACTTAAGAAATATAATATATTTTCTCAGTTTAATATTTTCTGGAGTTTTTTTAATCTTCGGCTTTATTTCTTTATAGTTAAAGAACCAGGGCATAGCCGATCTTGAGGAAAAGGCTTCGATTGCTCTGGAGGAGGCTCATCTGGTTATAGCCTTCATATATATCAGAATATCCCAGGTATAAAACTGTTCTCGGGTTAAGTTTATACGAGAATAGAAACTGTGTTAATAATCCCTGCTCTCTTGTGTCGACCTCGTCTTCGTAAAGGTCGGCATTCCTTCGGATATCACTGTATTGGAGAATGACACGGAAGAAAGTATTTTTATTAAGAAAATATATCAATCTCAATTCATTCAAATATGCTTTAAATAAGTAGTTATCGTCAATGTGTAAAAAACTGAAGTTGGAAACACCATATATTTCAAAGTTTTTGGTTGCGTTATATCTTATTGATGGAGAAATATACAATTTTTTCCCTGCTCTGACATGATCATAATCAATCCCATCTCCGCTTTTTGCAAAAAAATGAAATCTTAGTTTTTTTACCGGGTTAATGAGGAATGCAAAAGTTCCCTCTGACTGATCAAATTCTGTCTCTTCATAGATATATTTCCGTTTCTCATATTTTGCAACCAGGACTGACTGCATCGGCCCTTCGAATACTACTTCCAACTGAGCTTCCCTTTCGATCAGATTACCATCATGATCTGTTGTCTGATCAAGATCTCCTCTAACTGATATTGCTGTCAGGAATCCCCCATCTTTTCCCCAGAAAGTATAACCCCCGCCAAGGACTCCTTTCCTGTAGTCAACCTGCGGGATGAACCCCATATCAGCTCTGAATCCCGGGGAATAATCCTCATAGGCCGCTATGGCATTCCAGGTCTTTTTTTGATGATGAAAACTTGCAGAAAAAGCTGAGCCATTAAAGTTCCCGAGTTTTTGTTCAAATTCTTCTGAGATCTCATCGGGGTACATCGTGGATGAACCCAGAAACTGAAAGGAGAGGGTATCGCTCTTTGAGATCCGGAAAAGTCCGTCTATTCCCCCTACTCTGTTGAAATAATCATCACCCTCCCTGTCGGTCATAAGTACTCCGATAGTTGATGACCTTCCGATATCATAACGGTACCTGAAGGAGCTTGACCATACTTTTTCCTCCAGAGTAGTGTCATCAGATCCACCTACTCCCGGGAAAATGAGATTAGTTGTAGCATCACGGGTCACAAACAATCCCAATGCATGTTTATGGAGCTTACCTGTGAGTTTCAACCCGAAGTCCGGATCTGCAACGGCCCTTGTATACAGAGCTCTCATGGGAGTATTGAAAAAATCCTTTCCTTCAAGGAAAAAAGGCCTCTTTTCATTATAATAAAGCGCATATTGAGTATTTATATCAAGCTGTCCGGCATCTGCTTCTATCTGGGAAAAATCTGGATTAATTGCAAAACTGAGATTAAGGTTTGATGTTATCCCCCATTTCCCGGAAAGTCCCGGTTCGATCTTCGACTGATCTATCTCCATTGATCCATCCGGAAAATCTTCCCTGGTCTCACTGTGAACTCCTGTTAAAGTAGGATCAAATTCAAGATTCTTCCCCGGGGTTGCCTCTTTAAATCCTCTGACCTTATTGAGCTGGCATATCCAGCATGAATTATCTCTGTCCATTTGATTGTTGGCGATCATATAACGTTTACTCCTGGGATAACTCCTGAAGAACATGATCCCCCATTCCTTACCTTCTTTGGACCCGCTGAATTGTATTGCATTAAAAGGGATCTTGAATTCCACAACATATCCCTCATCAGTGATTTTCCCGCTTGATGCCCAGATCGCATCCCATGCAGAATCTTCATATTGACCGCCATTACTGAAGATCTGATCCCCCTGTACTCCATATGGATTTGAAGCAAAATAAAAGGCCCTGTTCCCGGAATTAAAGGTATCAAAAGCTACACCTACTGTATCATCGTTCCATATCTGGTCACGATCTGAATAATTTGCACGCAATTTTTTTATATCCGGATCAAATGCTTTTATACCGACATAAATATTCTCGCTATCAGATATCAGGTACCCCTCAGCTCTTACCGGAGCTTTTATATTATTTCCCGGGTAGATCTCATTATTAATATCGATCTTAATTGCATCCTTCCATGCAGGATCATCAAGCACTCCGTCAATCCTTATCTTCTGATCCGTTGAAGGGGCTGAATAAATTGAGATCTTTCCATCAGGTTTTGATTTCTCTTCATTACTTGGGAAAACTACAGCAATAGCAAAAATTATAAAAAACACTAAAATTGTAACTTTTTTCATTTTCATTGGTTCCTAGTTATATGGAGAATTGTACGAAATTTCATGTCATATAGTTTTTTCCATAATATAAACAAAATATATGAATAAAACGTATATTTATTTGTTCAATTTACAGGAGGAATAATGAAAAAATTATTTATACTATTGATCACATTGACTGTATTACTCTCAGTTCCGGTTAAAGGAGAAGTTATAGCTTCATTTCCCGATCTTCTTAAACCGACAGGACTCGTTATTGATAATTAGAATCTTTTCGTCACCGAAGATATCACAATATATATCTTCTCTATGAAAGATTTTAAGCTTGTGAAAAAATTCGGAAAGGCTGGTGAAGGCCCTCAGGAATTCAACAGATTTGCGGCTATCACTCCACTCAAGGATAAACTTCTCATAAACAGCATGAACAAATTATCTTATTTCACCAAAGATGGCAAATATATCAGAGAAATAAAAACAAAAGGCGGTTTTGCATTCCTGTATCTGCCTCTGGGAGATAAATATGTCGGAAGAGGGATCGGCAATAAAGATAATACAAGGTATGTTTCAATAAATCTGTATGATAAGAATCTGAACAAGATAGACACACTACTTAACCAGGAAGATGACAACCAATTCGCCAAGGGTAGTCTTAAAATACTAAACAGTTCTCTAAATTATATGACCTTTAATGACAAGCTTTACCTTGTTAACGGAAGTGATTTCGAGGTAAAAGTGTATGACTCTTCAGCTAAAGAGATAATGACCATAAAAAGAGATTACAAAAGGGAAAAGTTTACAGAAGAGAACAAGCAGGCAGTATTCGATGTAATAAAAAATAGTCCTCAGCAAAAACAATTTTTTGATGTGATAAAAAAAATGGCTGTTTTCCCTAAAGAATGGCCTGCCATTGCAAGTGTTTTTGAGAGAGATAATATAATATATGTATCTACATTCAAATCAAGTGATAAAACAAAATATGAGTTTTTCCTATTTGATGCAAATGGAAAGTTCATACACAGTATGTACATTCCACTGAAATTCCAGACCGCATTGCAGCCTTATCCCATGTCGATCAAGAACGGTAATCTTTATCAATTGATCGAGAATGAAGATGACGAAGAGTGGGAACTTCACAGAAGTTTTATTCACAATACAAATCTAACAAAATTCAGCGAAGTTACTGAAAATGTGAAAACATCATCTAAACTAAAACATAAATGATAATCCCCACTGAAGGTGGTGGGATAGGAAATCAACTGAGACCCTGGTCCCGGTAACATTATCGAAGTGCATACCTTTCAGATATGAATAGGTAAGTTTGTACTCGAGATAGAACCCGAGTTTTTTCCAGAGTTTATACCTTATCCCCGTTCCGAAACCGAAGCCCCAATTAGTAAGGGCTGATTGAAATGAGTATGCTCTCCTTCGCACTCCATCATCTTCAACAGTATCTATTTCAAGATGAGGAATAGCGGGCCCGAATGATAAATTTACATAAGGCTGAAATCTCCCCTCCGGAGCATTTGCAGATGGAGAGAAAAGCCATCTGTATACAAGGTGAAAAGACGCATGATTAATTCCATGTGAAATTGAGAACAGGTCAAGATAATCCCCCACTCTGACTTGATCATCAATATTCTCACCCCTGTATGTTCCGCTTAAATGAACCTTCTGATCTTTGTCCATCAAAAAAACCTTGTGATGAATAAACTCAACGCCGATTCCGAAATTAGGGTAATTTTTAAAAAAATGAATAAATCGATAACTATAGTAAGGCTCTGTGAAAGCTTTAACAGCATCAGAAATTTTAAGATTAATAAGCGGTTTTAAAAAAGCATTGGGAATTATTGAATTATCTTCAAAGAAAGACTGATCCTCCATATAAATATCACTTAGAGTATAATCATTATCTTCATATTTCATATAAATATCTGCATGGGTCGGAGATGACATCCCTCTGGAATATTCAAAATAATTCAGGGCAATACCATTGTTTTTCTTTGCTGTAGCACATCCGATAAGTAAGGAAATTGTGATCAATAAAATAATAATCTTAGAATTCATGTACCCGCCTCATAATTGGAATTTGTAATTCTATTTGTTTTTTAAACAGATTGCAAATAGAGCGATAAATACTTTTCTGCAGAACAGATTATAGAATAGATTATATTACTTTAACGGATCCTGCTGATACATTTCTATCTCTTCATCGTCATATCCCAGCGCTTTCCAGTCAAGCACTCCATTCGGATCATGACAATTATTACAGGTCAGTGCACCTTTCAGGCGAATAGCATGACTGATCTCCATCAACGCATCATTTGGCAACCACCTGGCTTCAACTTTTTTATTGTTCACCACATCCTTATATGCTTTCGTGTTCCAACTGTCCACATCCATAAATGATATAAATTTATCCATCATATAATATTTGAACATCCAGCCGTACATCATCTTCATCATAGGCTTTTCCATCTCTTTTGATGCAGCCTTGTCCTGATCACCCGTAAGATAATAGTGAGGTAAGTTGTATGGTATGAACATCCCTCCGAACGGACCTATATTCTGAAGGTCTATGTGCTGTCTGCCGTTGAACAATTTCATTGCATATAATTTTGAAGGTCTCCCTTTCTTAGCTACAGGCCTCATTACATCTTCATACCACTTATTGTAATTAAAATCTTTGAATTCAGGCCAAATAAATCTGGGATTATAAAACTTGTATAGATTCTTCCCGTTAGGATTATCTCCGATCGGGTTGCCGAGAAATGTCCCGTCACCATTCCACCAGGCATACTTTATCCCTTCGCCCGGTTTATTTTTCTTTTCAATATCAGAGTAAATATAAATTCCTTCATGCTCTTCATATTCAGGTTTATCGAAATCTCTCATCGTTGCATTATCGGGATGGAGAGATGGAATGTGGCAGGTCTGACAGGCTATATTCTCCACATGGGCATTCAGATAGTCGGCAAGCTCGGCATTGTTCTCATGTGGTTCGGAAGTATGGCATTTTTCACAGGTAACCTCGGTGTTCGAAAGATCGTTAGCCATCATAGTAGTAGTATGAGTCCCTTTAGCAATATAATGTCCGAATGTATCATGACATTCAATACAGGAAATTCCAGCTGCTGCATGCACATCCCATTCCGGTGAATATGGAGTTCCCCTTTTTGACCCGGGATGAAGAACCCTGGATTTAGTGGTACCGGTATTCTTCAGACTTTCCATAAAAGAATCATCTGTTTTATCTATATATAAATCCCCGCCGAAATTGTGCTGATGACATCTCAGGCATGTCTGGGACGTAGGTGTCCCCACTGCAAGGGCGGCTTTCATTGAGCGGTCCTGCCCCCATCTTTTCCTGCCGTCTTCTTCAATTACTTCCTTTTTGTTCATATCATAGGCAACCGAATGGCAGATCAGGCAGTCAATAGCATCTTTCTCTGACTGGATAGGTTTATAGAAAGGCATCATATCGCCGAGAGGTGCCTGATATTGTCCGCCGATATGGCATTGACCACACCCTTCCGACATTGTTTTCCCATCTTTCGTTTTTACAATCTCACTCCATGCTGTCATTGCAAATGATCCCGGTTTCGGGCAAGGTCTGTTTATTTTACCCATAGCAAAATTATCGGCAAGTTTACCGTTGAACCCGTAAACATTTGGATGCTTCTTCGAATAAAAACGGTAATGTACAGAACTGGTAAGATTTTCCATAAGATCAACTTCTCTCTCTTTACCTGTTTCAGGATCTGTCAGTTTCATGGTTTTATGACAACTTAAACAAGTTTGCGGACCTTCATAAGCAAGGATTCCGGCTTCTTTAAATCGTTCTATATGGTCAAATTTATCAGAGTATAAACTTTGTAGTTCAGAAGCAATCATATCAACTTCATCCGATGTAACCTTTTCCACCTTAAAATTTATTTTTGCGGGCCGGCTTCCGGCAGGCAGCATTAGATTGATTATCCTCGACCAGTTACATACGATCAAAATTCCAATGATCAGAATTATAAGAAATATTTTAAAAATCCTACTTTTAAAAACTTTCATTTTGTCTCCTCTATTCGACCGGGTTTCAACAAGATTAAAGATAAATATAACCGGGCCGGTAACATATTTCGTTAAATTTAAATTTTATTTTACTACATAAACCCGTTTATGAAAATATCTTTTTTGAAGAAAGTTTATTATTTCAACATTTATAAAAGTGTTGCAATAAGAAATTTATTTTCCTCCGAAAATATGAGGTCAGATAAATTTGACTAGCGCTCATTTATGAACAATTTCATAAATTCAGGATCCTTCAGCATTTCATTGAAGTTTGGATCATTTACTATATACATCATTAGATTCTTATTATCTTTTAATAAAGGTTTTATGATTTTAATACACCTCTTTTTTTTCCCGAATACTGCATAGATCGATGCGAGCCTGAAATTGTATAGGTTTTTATTCACTTCAGTTCCTGCCGCCAGTTCACCAAATAATATTGCTCTTTTTTCATCTTTTTTATCTGAATAGATGGAACTGAACCTGTTTGCCTTTATTGCAATCTCGTAAAGTAATCTTTTTGCCCAATAACTGTTAAACGATCTTTTCTTCTTTTTATCAATACTCAAAAGGTATCGTATCCGGAGATCATTAAGGGCTGATTGCAGGCCAAACCTCATATTTTTTTTATTTTCCAATAAGCTGAATACTTTTTTGAAGTTTCCTATGAATTGATACTCTTTTTTGTAGCGGTCATTCTCCTCTTTCCTGAACTGTATGAACTTTTTTTCCTTAATAAGCATATTTAACTGTATTTCAAGATCATCAACCGGCAGGATCATCTTAAAATGCTTTGTAATACTCTTGAGGTATAGCACTCCATAATAGAACTTATCGCCTTCGATCAATGACTCGGCATAAGCTTTTGAATTTAAAAATATCTTATCTGTGCGGCCTTTATCCTCTTTTGTAATACCTCTAAGAACTGAATCAATCTCCATCCATTCAATTGCCCGATTCACAACATCTTCATTCGGCCATTTGTGAATTCCGGGAATATAGTCAATACAATATCTTACTCCTGCTTTTTCAAGTTCAGGAACAAGTCTCTGAAATTCTTTATAATTAAAATCCTCAAACCCGATTATTCCATAATAGAATGATCCTTTAATTTGTGAAGGATTAAGTTTTTCTTGAAGGCCAGCTCCACAGGCAATGATACCTGCCGGTTCCACTCCGGTAATTTGCGAAAATAATGATGCAGCCCTTGCACCTCCGGAAAATCCGGTAGTATAAACTCTCCTGTCGTTAATTGAAAATCTTTGATGGATGTCTATCCAGACTGACTTCATAGATCTTATAATATCTTTCCACGGGCCATTCCTGGAATTATTTGAACATACCACTATATATCTATATTTTTCGGCTGCACTTTTGAATAATTTTACCGGAATAAGTCCCCTTCCCGCAGGTTCAAAAGCGATAATAACAGGCCACTTCTTTTCTGCAGAATATGTTTCCGGAACATAAACAGCATAAGTTTCTTCGGGATTATTTATACATTTCACTATTTCTGTGATTTTCCCTTTTGAGTAATCCGGAACACTACTTTTATCGGGGAAAATAAGTAATCCGGAAAAGAAAAATATCAAAATTAAAGTGAAGGTGGATCTTTTCAACATAAAATATTTATACTTCATGTAATACCAAAATTCAACTTAGTACAATTTTAAAAGTATTAAAATTATTTTCCATTTTTTGATATAATTAAAAAATAAAATGAGGACCGGAGTGAAAACAATTATGTATAGTGTTTACTTTTTCAACTATAATTGTTTTTAGAATTTATGATAAGAAAAAAAACTTTTGATAATAACAAACAGGAGAACTTCAGGCTTGCTCTGAAGGCTGCAAATATAGGTGTATGGGAACTGAATACCTCCTCATCAATTATATTAATATCAGATAATATCCATAATTCAATCGGGATAAAAAAGAGATCGTTCGATGGAAAGTTTTCCTCATTTCTTTCTCTTATTCACCCGGATGACAGACAGTCTACCAAAGAAGTATTTGAAACTACTATCAAGAACAAGACGCCTTTTGATACCGAGTTTCGCATAATCGGTAAAAAAAACAATGAAAGATGGTTCCGTATCAGAGGAAATATCGGTGAAATAAAATCAGATAAAGAGATCAGGATACTTGGAAGCATCCATGATAAGACTGAGAGAAGACTTGCTTATGACACACTTGAAGAGCGTGTAAAAGAAAGGACACATGAACTTGTGGAGATCAACCTGAAACTGAGAGAAGAAATAATAGAGAACAGAAAAATGAAAAAGATCATTATGGATATAAGTGAGAAGGAGAGAAGAAAGATCGGTCAGGACCTTCACGACAGTTTATTACAACAACTGGGTGGAATTTCATTTATGATCCAGACTCTGGAGGATCAACTAAAAAAAAAAAAGATAAAGGAAATTGAAAGCCTTAATAAAATAAAAAAGTATTTAAATAATACTTTAAAATATGTAAGAAATCTTTCAAAGGGTCTAAATCTGTCATTTGAAGAAACAGGGCTTAAATTTGCCCTTCAGGAATTAACCGAACAAATGTTGGAATTGTATGGACTAAAAATCGATTTAAAGTATAATAATCGGAAGAAAATAGTGGATGAAAAGATATCCACCAATGTATTCAGGATCGTTCAGGAGGCTTTAAACAATGCTGTAAAGCATGGAAATGCAAAAAAAGCCATAATTAACCTCAATGAGAAAGATAACATGATAACATTAAAAATCACTGACTTCGGGACAGGTTTCCCTCCGAATCCCAACAAACGGGGAATGGGACTGAAGATAATGGAATACCGCGCCTCGGAAATAGACGGATCTTTCAGAATAAATAAGGATATAAGTAAAGGCACTGAGGTGGTTTGTAAATTTCCCTGTAAAAATGGATAAAAAAAAATCAATATTGATCGTCGATGACCACCCTATCATGAGGGAAGGTATTTCCCAGATAATTAATAACCAGAATAATCTTTATGTAATTGCTGAAGCTGAAAGTGGCCCTGAAGCATTAAAAAAACTTTCTGAGATCTCACCAGATCTGGCAGTTATCGACATATCACTTAGTGGAATGAACGGACTGGAGCTAACCAGAGAGATCCGTAAGAAATTCAAAGATATCCCGATTCTTATTCTGTCCATGCATCCTGAAAAATTTTATGCGGAAAGAGCTATAAAATCGGGGGCGATGGGTTACCTTCAAAAACATGAACCCTCATCACTTGTGATCGAAGCAATAAAAAAAATACTTTCGGGGAAAATTTATTTAAGCAGCGAAATGTCGGAAAAAATGTTGAAGCAATTTTCAGGGAATACGGACAACACTGATAATTCTCCAATTGAAAAACTTAGTGACAGAGAATTTGAAGCATTCAGGTATATTGCTAAGGGGCTTAAACCACATCAAATAGCGGATAAACTTTTTGTCAGTGTTAAAACTATTGAAACATATTATTCCAGGATCAAGAGAAAACTGAATTTGAACACCGCTTCGGAACTCAGACAATTTGCCATCGATTTTTTTCAGACACAATAAAATCATCTGACCTTTTATGTAGTGGAATTCACCTACAAAAGAATCAGGGACTCCCCCTATTGTCAGGGTATATTAGATACCCTAGGATTAAATATTAAAAAGGAGGAACTTATGAAAAAAAGTTTATTTACTTTATTCATGGTTTTATTTGTTTTATTCAGTTTTACCGCATTAAATGCTGAAGATGGAAAGATTACCACAGATGATGGAATTCTTAAGTTTGGTTCAAAAGATGGTAAATTCTCTTATCAGCTTGATGCAAGACTCTACCTTGATGCAGCGATGTATACCGAAGATGAAAGCGTAATAGATCTTCACAGTGGTAGTGAGATCAGAAGGATGAGATTTGCCCTTAAAACAACTTTATGGACTAACTTTATAGCAGAGATCGATTTTGATTTTGCTGGAAATGAGGTTGACATTAAAGATGCTTATATGGGTTACAAAAAAAACAATTTCATCTTAAAAGTTGGAAATTTCAGATCACCTTTCAGTCTTGAAGAGGTCACATCATCAAGATATGTTTCATTTATCGAAAGGGCATTACCCAATGCTTTTCCTCCGGGAAGAAGGATCGGTATCGGCATGTACAAGTGGGGAAAGAACTGGCAGTTAGCTGGTGGTATCTTCGGTCAGGAACCTGGGGATATTGATGAGAAAGAGGGTGAAAATTCAGATGAAGGATACAGCCTGGTCGGAAGAGCTACAATTGCACCTCTCTATAAGGATAATAAAATTTTTCACCTTGGTGTAGCATATGCCTACCAGACAACTGATGCATTTACAGAAAAAATGCGTTTCAGAGGTTATGATGAATCAAAGATCTCAAAGATCAGATTCTTAAGCACTGGCAAAGTTAAAGATATTGACCATAGCGGAATGATCGGACTTGAATCGGTTCTTCAGTTAGGTTCACTTCATCTTCAGGGTGAGTACATCAAAGTAAATGTTGCCAGACTTGCAGACAGTGGACAACCGAATTATGGACTCAGCGGCGGATATGTTTTTGCAAGTTTTTTCCTGACAGGCGACTCTATGCCTTATTATGCAGATCAGGGTGAATTCGGAAGAGTTATACCTAAGAAAAAGAAGGGTGCTGTTGAACTTCTTGCAAGATACAGTTGGATTGACCTTAACGACCTCGAAAATGATATTGAGGGCGGCGAAGGTAAAAACTTAACATTAGGACTTAGCTGGTATCTGAACCCTAATTACAAGATCATGTTCAACTATACAAAAGTTGATCATGACAAATATGCAGATGCAGACGGCGACTGGGACGTTCCGGTAGACGGATTCGATTACTCAGTTTTCGCAGTAAGACTTTTAGTTACATTTTAGATTTTAATATAAACCTTTCAATGGGCCCCGACACAACGGGGCCCGTTATTTCAATAATAGGAGAGAGTTATGAGTGAGATAAAGCCAAGATTTGAATTCAGAACATTTGCCTCGAGCTTCGGAATTGTAGAGGAAAAAATGAGAAAGTTAGCTCCGGTCGATAAGATCAGGGAAAGTTCTGAAATATATATAATGTCAGCAGGAAATAATGAGAATAATACAAAGGTCAGGGATGACCTTATGGATATAAAAGTATTTGTAAAGGAAGAGAAAGGATTGCAGCAATGGAATCCCAGGATGAAAGGGAGCTTCCCAATGGAAAGGTCATCATTAGCAGATGAAGTATTCCCGGCATTTGGAGTTTCAACACCTGAATTGACAAGAGATCAGTACACACTTGATCAGTTTTTAAATGAGATCATCCTCTCTCACCAGGACCTTTCAGCTGTTAAAGTTTTCAAGAGAAGATTTGCCTTCACTATCAATAATTGTATTGCAGAGATCGGAGATGTCTATATAAACGGGGCTCATATGCAGACTGCAAATATAGAATCAGTTAATATTGAAGATATTTTAAAAGCCATGGAGATGACATCACTTGACGAATACGAGAATGTAAACTATCTTATGGCAATAAAAAGGGTCGTCGGAATGGAACCCCTTCCGAAAGATTTTTATTTGAAATAGGAGCCATCATGGGAAAAGAAATAGAAAAAAAATTTCTAATTAAAGGTGAGGACTGGAGAAAGGATTCAACCGGAGTTTTATTCAGACAGGGTTACCTCTCAACTGTAAAAGAGCGGACAGTAAGGGTAAGAACGATCGATAACAAAGGATTCCTCACTATAAAAGGGATAACTATCGGAGCAACCAGGGCGGAATATGAATATGAAATCTCCGTGTCAGATGCAAATGAAATGCTTGATGCTCTTTGTGAGAAACCAATCATTGAAAAAAACAGATATAAAATAGAATACAGCAATCTGATCTGGGAAGTTGACGAATTTTTCGGGGAAAATGAAGGGCTGATAGTTGCTGAAGTTGAACTCGAAAGTGAAGATCAGGATATAGCAATTCCTGAATGGATCGGGGAAGAAGTTACCGGAGATCCAAGATATTTTAATTCAAACCTTATTAAACACCCCTTTAAAAACTGGTAAAAAATTTGTATTTTATAAATATCCTTTCCAGGGAGAATATTTCTAATGAATGTTAACTTGAACAATTCCGATCTTCTTAATATGAAGCATTACCGTATGGAGAAGCTTCAAAATAAGGAGAAATCCAGGATCGAAAAGTTGATAGCTTTATCAGGAGGGCCATTGGCAATAATTGCCTTTATAATTATAATGTTCTTTATTAAGTTTCCTTTCCTTCAGAACATCGACCCCTCAATTTTAGGAAAGGCCTCCAGGTCAATATTTGATCAGGTTGGATCCATAACTTTTACAAAAATGAACATAGCAATGCTTGCTGTATTCACAGCTTCAATTATATTGTGGATCACTGAAGCAGTCCCCAACTATCTTACTTCTTTGATATTGATCATTGCATTGGTACTTACAGGAGTATTGCCTGAGGAGGTTGCATATGCACAACTCGGGCACAAGGTAATGTGGCTGAATATTCTCTCATTTGTACTTGCAAGTATGCTTGTATCAACCGGAGTGGCAAAAAGATTTGCCCTCTGGTTCATCTTGAGATTCGGGAAAAAAGCCTCATCAATAATTCTTAGTTTTATGGTTATTAATATTGTCCTGTCTCTATTTATTTCTGCCACCACAGCTAAGGCCGCAATATTACTCCCTATTTTCATGGTTGTTGCTGCAGTTTATGGAGCTACAGGCGGCAAGAACAGAAATAATGCAGGCAGAAATATAGTCCTCCAGAATCTGTTTCAGATCAACATAGCTGCCGGAGGATTTGTAACAGGTTCCGGTGCTAATCTGATAGCAGCTTCACTTATAGGTGGAGCCATTGGAAGTGACATTTTCTTTTCCGACTGGATGGCAGCTGCTTTTCCGGTTGCTTTAGGAATTATGCTGATTGGCTGGCTGGTCGGGATCAAACTGGTTTTTCCTCTCAGCCCCGATGAGAAAGTTCCCAAAATCAAGGGAGGAATGGAAAAACTCAAACTTGAACTGAAAAAAATGGGCCCTGTCTCTTTTCATGAAATAAAATCGATTATTATATTCAGCGGGATTCTCATTTTATGGGTAACTGACAGGTTCCATGGGGTCAGCCCCACTGCAGTAGCATTTGTAGGTGCGATAATAGCATTGCTTCCAAAGATCGGTATTGTAAAATGGGAGGATGTTGATATTCCATGGCATCTTTTATTATTCAGTGCAGGTGCATATACATTAGGTGCAGGATTTAAAACCACAGATTTCCCATCAATAGCAATAAATGCGGTATTTGATAATCTCGGATTCGGCAATTCCACACCTTTCTGGGTATTGTATCTTATCTTAACCGGTACCATGATCTTCAGTTCGCTAATATTTCAATCAAAAACAATGAGAACATTGATATTCGTCCCAATTGCCATTGGAGTAGCTAACAAATTCGGATTTGAAATAATAAGCCTTGCACTCCCTGTAGCTTTTCTGATAGAACATGTCTATACCCTGCCGTTTAATAGCAAACCGGCTGCATTATTATATCTGACCGATCATTACAGCCTTACTGATACATTTAAATTTGGGATCATAATGTTGTTTATTTCCTGGGGTGTAAGCATTATAATGGCTATGACATACTTCAGGCTGTTAAATATTACACCTGATGGACTTGGGATTTTTTAATAGGAATAAAAGATTTTTATTAGGGGTTTGAAATGAAATTTTTAGGACAAGCAAAAAATTTAATTAGTGAGATTGATATTTTCTGGGATAATATATCAAGATCGGCTCTGGTATTTCGAACAGGGATGAACAATTATCTTGATGGTAAAACCAAACGATTCCAATCAGACCTGAAAGATATAAGAAAACTTGAAAGTGATACTGATGTCATGAGAAGAGAAATCAAGTATAAATTATATTCTCATATGCTTATTCCTGAATCAAGAGGTGATGTTCTCGGACTTCTGGAGACTACTGACAATGTAGTGGATTCAATAAAAAAAGTGCTGCTTCAATTCGATATTGAAAGGCCTGAGATCCCCGATTCCATGAAAGATGAATTTAAGGAATTAACACAACTATCAGTTAATACGGTTGATGAGATGGTCCTTGCTTCAAGAGCTTTCTTCAGGGAGATCTCAATCGTGAATGATCATATAAATAAAGTTCATTATTATGAACACGAGGCGGATAAAATAGAGGAAGATCTTAAGAGGAAGTCATTTACTTCAAAGGCAATAAAAACTCTCAGTTGGAAAGTTCAATTGAGATATTTTGTTGAAAGGCTGGCAAGAGTATCAGATGAAGCTGAAGCAGTATGTGACAGGTTGTCTGTTTATGTTATAAAAAGGTCATTCTAAAGCAGTAATGGATACCATACTGATCTTCCTTTCCAGCGGGTTATTCCTCGGATGGTCCCTTGGTGCAAATGATGCAGCGAATGTGTTTGGGACTGCTGTTTCCACCAAAATGTTAAAATTCAAATGGGCAGCCATCATCTGCTCAATATTTGTAATTCTGGGTGCTGTAATTGGAGGTGCAGGTGCATCCGAAACTCTCGGAAAACTTGGATCAGTCAATGCAATCGCCGGCTCCTTCACTGTAGCTCTTGCCGCGGGATTAACTGTATTTTTAATGACCAGGGTAAAACTCCCTGTCTCCACCTCGCAGGCAATAGTAGGGGCTATCATAGGCTGGAATTTTTTTTCAGGATTCAAAACAGACATATCCACTCTTACTAAAATTGTTTATACATGGGTGTTGTGCCCGATACTGGCTGCAATTTTCGGTTTTGTTCTTTATAAAGCTTTAATAATATATATCAGAAGATCGAAGATCCATATGATCAGGATCGATCAATATACACGGATCGGACTTATTTTTGTCGGGGCTTTCGGCTCTTATAGTCTTGGTGCCAATAATATTGCAAATGTGATGGGGGTTTTTGTTCCCGTATCGCCTTTTAAAAGTATTAATATTGCCGGATTCACTTTGTCTAATACGAGTATACTTTTCTTTTTAGGGGCACTTGCAATTTCCCTGGGTGTTTTTACTTATTCAAAAAAGGTTATGACAACAGTCGGCTCGGATATATTCAGGATCTCTCCCCTCGACGCTTTTATTGTAGTTCTTTCCAGCTCTCTGGTGCTTTTTATTTTTGCATCCGAAGGATTACAAGCACTCCTTATTTCTTTTGGACTCCCCTCATTTCCTCTTGTTCCTGTATCGAGCTCTCAGGCAGTTGTTGGAGCAATTCTCGGTATTGCTATAGGAAAAGGTGGGAAGAACATTAATTTCGGTATTATGGGGAAAATCGGTATGGGATGGGTCCTGACACCTTTTTTATCCGGTGTGATAACTTTTATAATGTTATTTTTTATGCAAAATGTATTTATGCAAAAAGTAGTTCTTTGATCAGATCTCCACTTCATGTGAGATCCCGATAGCATTTCCTGATAAATCTTCTACTCAGAATTTCATGAAATATTTTTATCCCTTTTCAGTCAGATACAAACCGGATATTACAACGGCCGAACCGAAAAGAAGTGATATCCCGACCGCTTCATTTAACACTAGAAATGCAATTAACTGGGTCATAGGCGGAACCGTATAAAGATAGACACCGACCTTTTGTGATTCACTGGTTGTCAGTGCGTAAACATACAGGAGAGTTGCAAGGAATGAACAGGTAATTCCGAGAAAAAGGACAGAAAGCCATGCATCACTATTGATTGAAACAAGAGAAAAGGATTTTGACCTCATCTCGAGTATTCCTGCCGGGATCATATATATTGCTCCGATAATTGTTATTGCTGCTGTCATTTTTAATGCTGATATTTTTGAAGTGATACTTTTCCCCATCACTGTGAAGATCCCCCACATGACAATACTTATCAGCACTAACAGATCTCCAAGTAAATTTCCTCTAAGGTTAAATTCAATTATCGTATCAAACCCCATCACAATTAAAACTCCGAGGAGAGCGATAATAACACCTGCAACTTTACGGATAGTTATCTTCTCTTTGAGAAAAACTGCAGCAATGATAATAATCGTAATCGGTGCAGTCACAGCATAAATACCACCTTTAGCTGCAGTAGTATATTGCAGGCCAATTGTCTGAACTGCATAATGGAGCCCTGACCCGAACAAACTCAAAAGAAGAAGCGGAAGGATATTTGACCTTGTGAAAATATTAAATTTCTCCCCCCGAATATACATCCATACAATAAAACATATAGCGGAAATAATTAATCTTAAAGAAACTACAGTTATCGGAGGAACCGAAGCTAAAGCGATTTTTGTTGCTATGAAAGAAGCTGCCCAGAAAAGACAAGCAGTTAATAAAGCAGCCTTAGCTTTTATGTTCATATTTTTTAATCCTGATCATAACCAATATCTTTTAATTCTTTAACACTACGAATAATAAAAATTTTGTAATCTCCGAGGTATTTAAAGTGGTTTTTTGTATAGAGTTCAATCGCTTTCAGATTGTCTTTATGGACCTCAAGTTTGATCTGAACCTTTTTATCACGGGCAAACCTGAGTGTTTCCTCTAAAAGAGGTATAGAAAGCCTTCTACCCTGATATTCCGGATCTATACCAAAATGGTGGAGATGTATTCGCCTTCCATCAAATGTCATCCATGATGTCCCGATTATTCTCCGGGATGAGAGTTCCTCCATAACCAGGAATTTCCCGCCAAGTTTTAATGATAGTTGAATAGTTGAAAGATCATCACCCCTATCCTTATTTCCCAGGCCGGTCTTCTCCCATAAGTCAATAACCTCTGCATAATCGTTGCTCTTAAAATCCCGGAAAGAATAATTATTCATCATTTTGATATAAATGATTATAAAATTTCAAGAAAAAAAAGGCTACTGTATCCAGCATCAACAGTACAAACAGCTATTTCCCCCCCCGGCCACAAAAAGGAAGGTAGGAGATCAATAAAACTACCCATAAGGAAAAATGAATTTTATATCACAATAGTCTATAATTAATTCATGAAAAAGCTTCAGATATTGTTAATCTTATCCATGTTATTGATCACCCTGTCATGTGAAAAAGCAATTGTCAGTAAACTGACCTCAGGAAAACCAGCTGCTGAACCGGATCCTGAACAGGAGTTAGTAATTGATCCCGAACCGATCATCATTTCTAATGATTCAGGAAAGTTCATTATTACTCCCGTTGCAAAATATTCTATTTCAGCAAGAGTTGTTTCTAAAAGATCCTACACAGGGAAATGGAATGCATCTCTGTCACAGGTCGACCTTGCTCTCGTATGGGGCAAGTTGTCTGACAAAAATATGGATAAGTTCATCTCATATAAACAGAAAAACAGATGGTATTTTTACAGATATAGTCCGGAATTTCCACTGGACAACAACTATATAATCACCCATTCGTCAAATAACCATTTAATACCATCCAACTACAATCTTTCTCTGGCATTAAAGGAGATCAGAAAAAATGATCTTATTGAGATTAAAGGTTATCTGGTTAAAGTATCAGGATTTATCGGGAAGAAAAAAGTTTTCTGGGGTACCAGTACATCTCGCAAAGATAGTGGTGACAGATCATGCGAACTTATATATGCAAATAGCTTAAGGATAAATGACAAGATATTCAGGTGAGATTTGAAAAAAATTATTGAAATATAAGGAACTATATATTATAAGGAACCGTATATATAATTTAGGAGGATATTTATGAACCCTTTAAGAAAAGTGATCGGATTTTTAGTAGTAGCATTGATCGGGATCCCGGTCCTGTTTGCGACCATAATTGCAGTTGGAATAACCAATTCAGTAGTAACCCCTGAGGTGATGTCAGATCTTCCAAGGGAAATAATAGCTGAACTGCCTTCAACTATAGACGAATTGTATACAGCATTGGAAACCGAAAAAAATATAGATGATGAAAAAACAAAAATCATTATCGGATCAATGAAAAAAACTCAAATGACTCCCGGAAAAATAATGGAAGAATCAGGAATTTTCGAATGGTTAAGAGGAGAACTTTCAGAATCTATCAAACAATTCGGGGAAGTCCTTAGAGGAGAAAGAAGCCCGGACCCGATATTATTAAATATGAAGCCTTTGAAAAATGCTATCCTTCATGATTCTATAACTACATATCTTAAGTCAGTTATCATAAATTTACCTGAATGTGATGGTACGGATATCGAACAATGGAAGAGAATTGCATTCAGAAATGACTGGTCTGACGGATTTGATCTTGATGAATTTCCTTCATGCAGGCCTACAGGACTGGAGATAACGGACGATCTTATAAAAATGTTCCAATTAAGAGCTGTGGAAGAGATGCCTGAGAATGTGGAAATACTTGATGATTGGATTGATCTGCCCAGAGGCTGGAACTTTACAAAAACTATAAGCACTGTTACTTATACTTTGTTCATCTTTCCGGCACTCCTTATTTTTCTGGGCGCTCTTATTGCAGCAACTTCGAAAGCAAGTTTTTTCAGATGGGCTGGAGTCTCTACAATGGTAGGCGGACTTCTTGCTTATGGACTGGCATCATTGCTTGAAAATATTATCCCTTTATCTGAGTTCAGTTTCAGATATGATCTTGCCAATACTGTTTCATCCCGTTTTGAAGAGTTGGTAATATTGAAGGTCGGAAATCTAACTGAAATGTTTCTTAATTCATTATTTGCCCCTGCTTCAAAGCTCGGTGGTAGTGTTGCAATAGTAGGTTTGATATTATTCGCGCTCTCATTCCTCTTGAATGATAATAAGAGGGCGGTAAATGTAATGGAGGGAGAATAAATGGCTGAAACTCCATCAAAAATGATACCCCTGGGGACTAAAGCTCCCGATTTTTCACTTCCTGATACTATATCCGGCAAAACCTATTCTTTAAATGACGTGAAAGGTGACAAAGCGACTATTATAATATTCATATGTAATCATTGCCCTTACGTTATCCATGTTATTGAAGGAATTGTTTCCGTGCCTCTTGATTATGTAGAAAAGGACATATCTTTTATTGCGATAAGCTCAAATGATGTTATTTCTCATCCACAGGATTCACCTGAAAACATGAAAAATTTTGCTGAAAGATACGGATTTACTTTCCCATATTTCTACGATTCCAGTCAGGATATTGCCAGGGCATATAGTGCTGCCTGTACACCTGATTTTTTTATATTTGATGGTGAGCTCAGTCTCAAATACAGAGGACAGATGGATGATTCCAGGCCCGGGAATAATATCCCTGTTACAGGAAAAAATCTCAGAGATGCCCTTGATAATATTCTAAAGGGAGATCCGGTCGATCCGGTTCAAAAACCCAGCATAGGATGCAATATTAAGTGGAAGTACTGATTTAATAATCCTCAGGTATCTCATAAACACAATCATTTCCTGATGCTGAGTTAAGTTTGGAGAAAATTGTATCCATAACTGTCTGGGCTTTATCTCTATCTTTATACTTTCCAAGCACTATACCGAAAGGGTATTGCTGATTTATAAATCTCAGGGTACTCCCCTTTAAAGATATGTTGTTAATTTCCAGAATTCTCTTTTTATCCTGTGTTTTGATCCATAATTTCATATTAGTCCCCTTTGTTTGTCCCTGATTCGGGAAATTTATTATTAATAAAATAATTTGTGAAATAGAGCATTGCCGGAAGGTTCTCGGCAAAAGTACGGCCAATTTCTTCATTCGAAGTAAAAAAACCACCCTCAAAAGAGTATTCAGGTGGAAGCTCTATGGTATATGCAGGAACCCGGAAAGTACCATATACCCAGTCAACCATACCTCCATTCGTAGTATATATCGTATCACTACCAGAGCCTGCAGTATACAGCCTGCCATTAACATCGAAGATCAAATCGCTCATTTTCTTCCCGATTTTATCAAGTTGTTCAAAATCAGCAGAAAGATCATTTGTATATCCCCAGGGATAGAGTATTAATTGTGAAAAATTATGATAAGACAATACTCCTGCTGGAATATTATAACTGAGGAAATCTGACAAAGCCTTTGTTTCAGGTTCGGAAAAAGGTTCTGTCCCTCTGAATATCTCACTGATCTCTGACGAGCTGGAGCCACTATCATCATAGCCCCACATGTAACTATAGTTCCGGTTCAAATCCACACCCCAGGAAAGATCCCCGTTATACTTTCTATTCTTCCTCCAATATCTGTAACTAATTATTGAAAATTCCAGACCGTCCGGATTCAGAATCGGCATAATGTAAATCTGAGTTCCGTTTACTGCTTTCCTGACCTCCGGATCATTGTCCATATTTTCCAGAATATATTGAGCAAATAAAAGAGGGATCTCTACTGAAATCCATTCTCTTGCATGGTGACATCCTATAATATAAATATTTGGTTCATCCTCATCTTCACCCACATTATCACTGATTTTAAGAACATGGAGTCCTCTCCCTTCTACAGATTCACCAATAGAGATCAGACTGGCATGTTCAGGATACTGGACAGATAGATTTGTCAATAATTCGAGTGTTTCACTATAATTATGATAGGGCCCGTTTATGTCATAGTAAATCGTTTTAATGCCTGACCTTTTTTCCGGCAATTTGTGTATTGACTCTATCTTAAAGCCATCGTTCATAATTGCGTCGATCTCATATTTCGGTAGAATGAAATAACATATATCTCCTGAGCAATATAGCCTGTCCAATGGCCCGTATAAGGGGAGTATCTTTTCATACTCAACAATATTTATTCCTGCAAGTACATTCCCCGAATAATTTTTTTCAGTAATTCCGGAATCTATTGATAAAAAAAGTACTAACAGTAAAATCAATTTAATTGCAGTTTTATACATTTTATCTCCTACAATATTTTACTTAAAGAAGTACAGACAAGAAGATGTCCCTGATCTGATCCACCGGTAGATCCATGAATATATGAGAGCCCTATTCCGGCACTAACACCCTTATATTTAATTCCAAAACCCGTTGAAATGATCTTTAATACTGTCCCGGGATCCACTACAGGTTGTTTGTCCAATCCTAATCCGACCCTGAACAAAAGATCAAATTTTTTTAGATTTTTTCCATACTCCGCCCCTGCAGAAAATTTAAAAGTATCCACAATCTCTCTGGGATGCTCTTCACCAAAGAAGAAATATTTGTAATCCGACCACTTGCGGAACTCCAATTCGGCTCCGATAATAAGTTTCCCTGAAGATCTGAAAATTTTTACTTCTTCTGCATCGTAAATTAGTCCGGCCGATATTCCCGGGACATCATAGTAATCGTCTGTATATAAATAATTATCATATATATTAAGTCCATCGCTATTGCTCAGGCTTCTGATCAGTTCACGATTAACTTTCCCCCTGATCGGGTATTTGATCGTCAAACCGGCCTTAAGTCTTGAATTTATTTTAAAAATAAAACCAAGTTCCGGAGTGAATGTCCCGGATATATTACTTTCTGAATATACCGACCTTTTATCCTTTAACTGCCAATACCCGTCCAGAAAAAAATAAAGAGAACTGAAGTTTTCTATATGAGTACTTCTTTCCCCTCGCTTATATTCAATTTTAATTCCTGCACTAAGTTTAGGAGACAAGTCCAGTCCAAATGAAACAAAATATGTTTCATCAAATCCACTGAAAGTACCTTTAAAATATTCATATTGCTCATAATCATATTCACTTCTTAATGTGAAATCGGGAAAATCATTTAATGCAGATCTGTACCAGCCGGTAGTGAGGCTCCAATTGTTAAATCCGAATCTTATTGCTATCGAAGATGGAAAGAATTTACTTTCAGAAAAAGGATCCTGATACCTTCTTACCCCCTCATTTATCCCCCAGTATTGGAAAGATTGATAGAAAAGATAATTATATGAGAAACCCAGCTCAACTCCTCTCTCATCTGAGAAAAATGCAGGATTCCAGGTCTGCATTGAATGACCATCTGCAGCCAATGATATCCCTCCCATTGCTAATTGTCTTGAATCATTCATTGTGATTCCATTCCATGAGACAGCAGGAGATTCATAATACCTGTAATCAAAATTCTGACCTGAAAGATTCATATTGATAATTGTTGATAATAAAAGGCTAAGAACAATAAAAAACCGATACATATTTCCCCCTTTCTATTTTCTTTTTAAGATTCTTCCTAGAATTTTGAATGGAGTAGACAGAACTTTTCCGATAATGCCGCCCTCATCACCATTATCTTTCTTACCCGGGTTTTCCAACATATCTTTGATTTTATCCATGTCAACATTTGAACCTATAAGTTCAACAATATTTCCGATCTTTTTAGATTCACCTGGTTCAACCTTGAATATCTTATGGTGTATTTTTTTTACTGTTCTTTCGAACGGAGCATTACTTCTGAATAATGGAAGTTCTGCTTTTTTACATGCCTCGATTATCCATTCATCAATTTCCACTTTCCCGCAAAGGATCATTGCACTGGGCCCGTCAGAAAAAACCCCGGAGAGTTTCCTGGCCAATACTGATTCGATCACATCAAGCCTTCCTGCACTTGCAACCAAAGCCTTGTCGGGCTCAGCAGCGATCATATTAAGCACCTCTTCTGTGTTTCCAAATGCCGAGTTAAAACCTGAAACACTTTTCATGTTAAGTTCTTTATTCAGGTATAACGATTCAGCACCCATTTCTCTGCTTAAAACACCAAGAGAAGGAGAGGATAGTGTATTCATATAGGGCACATAGCCAAGAACCGGTACTCCAATTGAATCAAACCATTCTGACAGGACAGATTTGACCTTTTCCTCTTTTCCCGGAAGGATCTTATTAATAATAACACCAAGGATTTTAACCTTTTTACTTCGGAATGGTTCAATGCACAGACTGAATCTGTCAATAGTCGACCCTATGCCTCCATTAAGTACGAGAATAACAGGGATCCCCAGCATAGAAGCCACATCAGCATTGGAAAGGTTGAAAACCGATCCTACTCCGGGATGTCCTGTCCCCTCAACGACAACAACTTTATATTTTGAATTCAGATAATTGTATGATTTACGAATATTTTTTTTCAGGTCAGACGGCTCTCCGGTTTTTATATATTTTTCCGCAGCGCCTGAAGATGTTGAGAATGGAGCTGCATACTTGAGCGGAATTCCCAGGTCCATCGCAGTATCGAGCAGATAGGAATCCTGGCCAACGGAGCTTCCATCCACCATTGTAGATTTCTGCCCGAGGGGTTTAGTGAAGGCAACATTACCGGGAAAATGTTCTTTAAAATATGATACCAGACCTAGCGACACTGTTGTCTTACCGGCATCTTTACCCCCTCCGGCTATATAAATACCATAATTCATAAGTTACTCCTCTTTCAGGACTGATCAAGTCAGTCCTCTCACAATTCAAGCTAATGAGAGATTTTTATGCACCATTGAAAGCAACCCCTGAACAGGTAGTTCATACGAACAGGAGCTTTCACAATATCCTTCACATTCAGCACATAATCTGGCATCTTTGCCGTTTAGAGCCATATATTTTTTAATAGCATATTTTTCCCTGTTATGCGCGTCAAAATAGTGGTTATACCTCATCATATCACTGATCTTCAATTCTTCAGGACATGAAGATTCACACTCATTACATCCCTGCCTGCAATAAAATATTCCAGGGCCTTCCCTGAATCCTGACAGTTTTGTTACATCCGCTTTTGTTAATGTCTGACCCGAAAGTCCGATATAGGAATCAATGTGATCAAAATTCCGCATTGAACAACAGACTGTTCCCACACCGTCATTACTGAGGACAAAGCGGATCGCTGCATCCCTGACTTCTTCAGGCCTGGTCAGATTGTATTTTTTTACAAATGATTCAGCCATTTCCATCTGACGCTTAAACCGGACGATCCCTTCTTTGTATAAGGGATGGACTTTTTTACCTTCTTCCTCAAGTTTTTTGATCCGATCCCTGATCGTATAGTATTTTCCAACGGGATTCACTTTCATGAGTGACACACCGATCCCCTCTTTCATACAATTTTTAATGACCTCAGCTCCCAGATCTTCCTGGATAAAATTGTAGGCCATCAAAAAAACATCAAACCGGCCATCTTTTACTGCCGCATTCAGCATATCTGCCATAGAGGTTTTCGGTGCGCGGAACCAATTGGAGCCGTGATGGGAGGTTCCTACAAATTT